>DDJQ01000023.1:12936-36292 GCA_002339125.1 Alteromonadaceae bacterium UBA2620 | reverse complement strand
CAGTTAAAAGAACATCCGTTTATTGTTTACGATCACCTGCCTGCACACGAGCTGAGCGGACCGGATGATGAGCGTTATCTGCTGGCCCACCCCAAACTCAGCGTCAACTCGATGCAGGCGCTTATTCAGTTTACCGTGGATGGTCTGGGCTTTGCCGTGTTACCGCAAAAGGAAGTACAGCACTATCTGGCCAACGGTGAGCTGGTTGAACTGCTGCCGGACTGGCAATTGCCGGATTATCAGGTGTTTGCGGTTGTTGCTAATTATCCGACAATGTCGGTTAAAACCCGCCAGGCCATTGAGCTGCTGGAGTCCTATTTTACTATCCTGTGAGGCAAGTTACACAGCCACTTTCAGATAGCCTTGCTCAATGGCCAGGTGCACCAGTTCTGCGTGCGTGCTGATTTGTAGCTTGGCTTTTAACTGGGTGAGTGTATTCGAAACGGTTTTACTGGAGACGTTGAGTTCGTCGGCTAACTGAGCCCGGTCGAGGCCTTTAGCGATCCCTAAAAACACATCAAACTCGCGTTGGGTGAGTTGCTTGCAACTGTCATCTGCATCGTTGAGCTGGTGGGTGGCCAGTTGAATAGCAATGTTGTGTTCGATATAGCGCTTACCATTGAGTACGGCTTTAATCGCCTCAACCATCACCTCTGGCTTGCTGCGCTTGCTCAGATACCCTTTGGCGCCGGTCTGAATTGCACGGTTCACTACCGAGGGCTCGTCAAACATACTGAAGAAGATGATCTTAAGCCGTGGCCAGCGTTTTAGCAGCCGGCCGGCCAGATTCAGGCCACTGGCGTTTTCCAGATTAATGTCGAGAATAACCAGGTCAATGTCTGTAGCGGCGAGCGCTTTCAGCGTTTGCTGGGCATTCTCGGCTTCGCTGACAACGGCATCAGGCAGCATCATGGTAAGTAGCGCACTGTAGCCTTGGCGGACTACAGCGTGGTCATCAACGATCAGAATATTCATAGTGGAGATCATCCTGTGGTTGCAAAGGTGCGACCAGAGTAACTGTCGTCCCCTTAGCATGGGTATCAAGTTTAAGTGTACCGCCAAGCAAAGAGGCCCGCTCATGCATGGATTCCAGCCCCAGCCCGGCGGCTTTTGATTGTTGCAGATTAAAGCCCCGGCCATTATCGCGTACAAACAGAGTCAGCTGGTCGTGGGTAGTGGTTAAGCCAATGGTCACTTCAGTGGCATGGGAATGCTTGGCAATGTTATTAAATATTTCCTGTGTAATGCGATAAATCTGGGTGTCACGGTTGAGGTTACTGGCAAGGGTGGCAGCATCGGGTAACCAGTTAACCTCAATCTGATGAATGTCCTGCCAGGTCTGGATCATCTGTGCGATAGAGGTAGTTAACCCCAGCTTGTTTAAAAAGACCGGATAAAGCTGGTTAGTTAAATCCTTCATCCCCTGATGTACGGCGTCACATTGTTGCTGAATGGTCGCACAGGCTTTGATTATAAAGTCGGGGTTTTGTTTTTGTTGCTCCAGCATATAGGTTTGTACCGTAATACCTGTGATCAACTGGCCAAGATTATCGTGAAGCTCTCTGGCCAGCAGTCGTCGCTCATTTTCCTGCAGCGCCGACAAGCGTTGACGTAACCCGGCAACCTGAGTTTCCTTGCTGGCCAGTGAGCTGATTAACTTATTGTAATGCTCAATTAACCTGTGGATTTCGGCAATATCGGTTGACGCTGCCGACAACCTGAACTGGCCCGACTGAATGGAATCCAGCCCCTGACAGAGCTCGGCCAGTGGCTTAAGGCGGGTGTTTACCGCATAACGCAGGGTAAAAAGTGTCAGTAAAAGTGCCATCACGAAAATGAAAAACACATTCGCCAGGGTGGCGCTAATTTCATCAAATTCAGCCGCGCTATTAGCGACTACGGTAATGGGTTCTCCCGATGCTGCCTGAATGGTGGTGCTTGCTGGTGGTGGTGCGAGCCACTTCTCCAGTGAGCCGGTGAGTGGCAGTTGATCAGAATGTTCGGGATGTTCAATAACGGTGAGGTGACGGCTGTTTTGTAAAATACCGGTCAGCGTTTCGCTGTCCAGGTCGGCTTTCGCCAGGGTTTCGGCCAGCTGTAGCGCGGCTTCACCTTCTTCGCTGATATCTGCTCTGGCCTGATAGAACATCGCGACCGCCAGCAAGCTGAACACCGCAGTGAAAATCAGAACAATCGTTAGTGTGATCTTGTTGGAAGCATTCATATTGCTCAGCCGTACCGCACATAATTTACAAACCAATAACATTATACTGAAGATAATCAGTTCAGGGTTATCCGACTTCTGCTACTTTGGTTAGTGTCATCTACTACTTTGGTCCTGCTTTTGAGCACAAAAGCCCGGTCTCGCCCCTTCGGCTGCGCACAGTACGAAAGTGTTACAGGATTTGATTAACAAATGATCAACAATGATTTAACCATTGGTGAACACACATAAGAAGAAGGTGGTAACATGACATTTAAAAACAAACTACTGGTAGCCGGGACACTGCTGTCTGCCACGCTGGCGATACCGGCCCAGGCGGGCAGCTGGCAACAGAATGTAACAGTAGGTAATTTTAATAAAGTACACGTTTATACCCCGGATTCACTATCACCAATAGGGCAGGGACGCTCACTGTTAGTCGTACTTCACGGCTGTACACAATCCATTGATGCTTATCTTTCCGCTAACTTTGAACAGGCTGCAGAAAGTTACGGAATGGTGGTAGCGGTTCCTGATGCAATGAATAAGGCGGGGTTTGGCTGCTGGTCTTACTGGCAGGGAGCAAAATCCCGTACTGCCGGCGACTACGCTAATATCCTGTCGCTGGTGTCGTCGATGAAAGCCAACAGCGGCTACGCCATTGATGAAGACCAGGTGTACGTGGCGGGACTATCCTCCGGCGCAGCCTTTGCCAATACCACTGCCTGTATTGCACCAGACGTATTTGCCGGCGTGGGAGTAAGCGCCGGGCCCAGCATTGGTACCAGTTCCAGCGGCGCGATAGGCAGCTGTGAATACGCCAACGTCGCGCAGCGATGTCAACAGTATGCGGGGAGTTACAGCGGCTCGCTCGATGACCAGATCGCATCTATCGCACATGGCGATGCCGATACCACCGTGGATACCTGTTATAACCGGCAGAACGCTGAGGGTATGGCTGGCGCCTATGGTGTTAGTGAGTTGCCTGGCAGTAACCTCCTTGGCAGCGGGTCAAGAACCGCCGAAGAATATCTCTGGCAGGAAGGCCGGGTGTCAATGATCTGGCTCAATGGCGTGGATCACTCCTGGTCGGGCGGCAGTGGCGCCAGTGGTTCCTATGTAAGTGGCACTGGCATTAACTATGCGATGTACCTGGGTGAATACTTCAGTGAGAATAATAAGCGGGTCGATCGAAACCAGCCTCCGCAATTATCTTCGGTGAGCGCTTCAGAAAGCAGCGGTCAGTTGATCGTCACCGGTAACGCCACCGACGCTGAAGGCTACGTGGATAATGTTGATGTGCTGATCACCAATAATAATGGCGATACCTATCAGTATTCGGCGTCGACCCAAAGTGATGATAGTTTCTCGGTAACCTCGGCCACCCTGTCAGACGATTTGTACCTTGTTACGGTGACAGCCAGTGACGATGTTGGCGCCGTGTCCGAAGCGAGCACCGTGAGCGTGCGCGTTGGCCCGCCACCGCCACCTGCTGCCCCCGTGTTATCTGATGTGCTGGTAGATGCCAATGGCCAGTGTGCAACGGTTACCGGCTCGGTTTACGACGAAAACCAGGACCTTACCGCAGTAGAAGTCACATTTGCGACCGGTACTCAAAATGCCAGTGTGGATGGGCTATCCTTTAGCGCTGAAGCCTGCGACCTGCCGGGCGGTTCGCAAACTATTACAGTTACGGCTATCGACGCCAGTGGCCTGAGCAGCAACACACAGCTGTCGGTAGACATTGATGCCGGCGTGATTGCTACGCTTGATCAGCATATCAGCGCTGGTCGTCTCGATTATACCGGCTACTCTACCTGCTATCTGGAATACTCAACCGATGCTTTTAAACTGACCGAGCAAACCCAGAGTGGTGGTATGTGTGTATGGCAGGATGACGATGCTTCCTGTACCGGCCCGGTTCAGGCGTGCAGCGGCACTGGTTCTGATGGCGGCAGCGGCGGTGATGACGGCTCCGGCGATGATGGCTCGGGCGGTGATACAGGCGGTGGCGATCCGGCTACCTGCGCTGAATACACCACAGCGAACTATTATCATAAAGTAGCGGGCCGCGCTTACAGCACTGGTTACTACTATGCACCGGATTACTTTGCCAGCGGCTCGGATGATCCATTAGCAGGTTCCACCTGGGGAACCTCAACCCTGTACTCAACCGATGGCAGTGTGTGGTTTGCAGGCAACTGTCCTTAATAAATAACTAAAGTATAACGGGGCCCATGGCCCCGTTTTACGTTGTTGACTTAGGTTACTTACCTGCGACGCCATAAAATCAGGCCGAGCAGACCAAGGCTCATCCACATACTCCAGCTACCAGCGTGGGTTTCTACTACCACTTCTGACGTTACCGGTCGATCGTAGTCGCTACTTTCCATACTCTGATAAGACAAATCAGCATCTTCATAGGCATCAATTGTGGCCAGCACCTGATCGGTTTGCGCATCGATTAACTCAATTAAAATATCGTAGTCGTTACTGGGGTACCCGCTAACTAACTCACTTTCCAGCAGCACTGAGTCATCACTGCTGTCGCTATACAGGTTAAATACCGACGTGACATGAAATGCTTCGTAATAGTCGTTGGTGCCCAGATACACAATGGCGTAAACCGGTGCCTGGTAATAGTTAGTGTCGGCGTCAAATTCAAGGTCGAAACTGGCGTAGTATCCATCGTAATCACGGTCGGTATACAGTGTCACCCAGGCATCATAAAACCAGTAGTCAACACTGTGAGTGGCAGTGCGAAACTGTTCGCCTGATTTACCCGCAATGCTACTGAGATCTTTCTTTTTCACCCGGGTCGGCACATTATCGGCGGCATTGAGTTCGGGGGTATTAATGGTTTCGCTGACCGCCACCTCTTTGCCCGAAGCGGCAGATGAAAACGCGATAAAGCTCAGTGACATAAGCGTAGCAGCCAGTATAGTCTGTGTTACTCTTTGATTTTTCATAGTCCATTTACCCTGTTGTCTCTGCAATGACTGTATAAACAGTGTGCGAAAATCAGGCTGAACAATAACTGAAGCGAAACTTAACCATGCCAAACCGTGCTTTGTGGCAGCGTATTGCCATACTCTTATTGATGCCTATCCTTTCGTTACCGGCACGGGCTGCCAATCTAACGGTAACGCCGCTGAATGACGGGGTTTACCTGATGCGCTCCGAGCGCGCTGTAGAAGGCTTTGGACTGGTGAGCGGTAACGGTTTAATTGTGCAGACAGCGCCGCATAAAGCGGTTTTAATCGACACACCCTGGGACAACAGTGATGTGGATACGCTGTTTAGCTGGCTTGAGTCGCAGGGGCTGAGTCTTGAGGCCGTGGTCGTCACTCATTCGCACGAAGATGCCGGCGGGCATCTGGCACGTTTTCACAGCAAAAATATCCCCTCATGGACGTTTGAGTTAACTAATGAGTACTTAACTCAGAAGGGCGAAACGCCCGCTCAACATACTTTTAGCAACAACGCGTGGGTAGTACCTGAGATGATTGAAGTATTTTATCCGGGGCCGGGCCATACGCTGGACAACAGCGTAGTGTGGGTGAAAAAACATAACCTGTTGTTTGGTGGTTGTTTTATTCGTGAACAGGCGACCTTTTCGCTGGGGTATACCGCAGAAGGCGACGTGCGCGCGTGGCCAGAGTCAGTCAGCCGGGTAACTGATTACTTTCCTGAGGTGCAGAAGGTGGTTCCCGGCCATGGCAGAGTCGGCGATGCAGCGCTTCTTTCCCATACCCGCGAGCTGGCGCTAAAAATGCTGCCTTAACAGGCAGCATTTTAAAGCTTAACGTCGATCGAAATTCACCGGTTTGTCGGGGTGTTGGTAGTAGCCTTCGCGCAATAAAGTTTTATAGCGGTCGAGTTTACCTTCCATTGCTAACTTGCGCAGACCTTTGTTGAACAAGGCTAAAATTAACTCGCCATCCTGACTTTTACGCGGGATAAGTAAGTGGGTTGTCACGGTAGAGATAAAAGGCTTGAGCATTTTTATTTCGTCACGGTCGAAGGTGGTGAAATCCCGTTCCAGTAAATACCAGGCGGTCAGCTCATCGATGGGGAACAATTGAATATCGTTGGCAATAACCGCATTGAGGCCGTCTTTGTCGGTATCAAAGGTTACGGTGTTGGGCGCCTGCTTAAAAAACGCAAAGAGTTCATCGGTATAAGCGTACCCTTTGGTGACGCCTATTTTGTATTGCTTAAGTTGTTGCAGGTTTTCCCACTGATCCAGAGAAAGTTCTTCATTCGCCGTAAACACCAGGCTTTCTGAAGTGATAGGCTCGCTCTGCCAGAAATCAACACTGTAAACCCGGGTGAAGTTAGCATATGACACAGCGTCATAGCGGCCGTCTTTGGCACTTGCAATGGCATCTTCCCAGGACATGGTTTCGTACACCACGTCTACACCAACCCGTAAGAACGCCTCACTGATAATATGGTTTATATAGCCATTGTGCTCCATGTCCGTGGAGGTATAGGGCGGATATTCAGTGGTGGCAATGGTGAGTGTGCGCCACGCGTGAGCTGAGGCATTATTTACAACTGCAAAAAGCAGGGACAGCATTAAAATAAGATTTTTCATAACGGTCACTAAAAATAAAGGCCTAAACTGATATTTAAACGATGGGTGGAGTCCTGATTACCGCCAAGGTCCAGACCAATGCCGGAACCGCCGGAAAACCACATGTTTTTACCCTGAATGCTATCCACATAGAAATACAACGCGCGCCAGCCAAAACTGCAACCATTAACCCATTGCGTTGAGCGCAGACCAGCCGCCACATCAGGCTCAACCGCCCCGTATTCGGAATAGCATTTAATCGGCGACAGGCCGGTTACTCTGAATGGTAATTCATAACTCACTGCCGCGGTGTAACTGTGCGCTTTGGAGGCAGTAAGGAAAGGAAAATCAAAAGCAGACAAAGCGAGACGGTCAGTTGCCTGATCTTGTGGTGCGGCCAGATCATAATCGTAATCGGTATATTGCAGGGCAACGCCCAGCGGGCCCTGGGTATGGCGAAGGTGCAGGGCATAAGCGTTCATATCACCTTCGTTCAGAGTATCCAGATTGAGTACGTTAGCGGCTTGCCAGGACGCGCCAAACTCGGTAGTAGCGCCGCGGATCAACCCGGCAGTATAGCTTATCCGCAGGTTATACTGGCCATCTTCCTGATTACGAAACTCACCGTTATCGGCAATATCGAAAGAGTAGCGACCAAACCGGCCGGCATCATTGTACTCATCATTAAAGAAGTAGCCGGCGCGAATATCCCAGTTAGATTTCTCGTATTGCACTACTACGCCAGGGTCGTAGTCATCCTCGAAGCCAATATAGTAATTGATGGAAAACCAAAAGCTGTTTGAGGCGAAGGGCAATAAACCGAAGGGCACCTTGGTGATCCCGGCTGACACACTGGTGCGGTCGTCGTAGTGATAAGTCAGGTCGGCATAGCGCACGGTGTTAAAGTCGGTATTTTCATACCAGCGGTAATCTGCTTTATAGCTGAACTGGTCGGTTTCACCGGAGACGGTTAATTTGAGTGACTCAAAACCAAAACCATCACGCAATTCAACTTCCTGCCAGTCCTGATAACTGTAATTGAGGCGCACATGGCCGCCGATATTGACCGGGAAGTCGTCGGCTGACTGTGCCGTGCCGGACACTAACAAAAGCACCGGTGCTAACCGGAGAAGCCTGGCCTTGCTCATTATTCGATCCTGAAATGGTCTGAGGCAGCATGCTGGCAGGGTAACAAACCCCGGGAGTGATTGAAACATGCGTGCTGATTGTTTGGGTTACTCAAGTGAAGATTGCCCGCACAAAAAATCGGTAAGTGCAGAGAATAAAAAACCCCGCCAGGGCGGGGTTTTCAATCGTTGAGGTAAGCCTGATTAGCTGCGGCGACGAGCGACCACAAGACCGCCTAACGCCAGGGCTAACAGCAGTGCTGTTTGCGGAGCGGCCACCTCTGCTGTAACGTTGTCTGAAACCGTTAGGCTTGCCTCATTTAGCGTGTAAGACATCGGCGCAAACGTGTTTGAGTCAAAAAAGTCCAGATTTAACAAGTCTGACGCATCCATCGTTAAATCGAAGATACCCTCGGCCGTTGCTGTTACGTCAAAACTGAACAGCAAAAAGGGAGCCGCGTTTGTATAGGTGCCTACAGAACTTGTCCAGCTCATCGACATTTCACCGGGTTGTTCTTCGATAAATAAGAATGGGTCGAAGAAAATCTCATCATTAGGTAAACCCGAGGCAAAGCTGGTGCTATCGACTAACAGTGAACTCGTGTCGAAAAAGACGCGCAGTAAGGCATTGTCAAATGCTTCAGTCTGACTATCGAACTCACCAGTAATGTTTACGGTGGTGGTGTCACCCACGGCAATTTCACTATCGGCAAGGTCTACCGAGATGACCGCCGCCTGGCTGCTAAACGCAACCAGACTGGCCAGGGTTAATAAAAACTTCTTCATTATCTGTTACTCCATTTTCAATTAAGGACGGCAACCACGGCGAGTACACAGCGCGCGCATGGCAACCAGATCACGCATGTTTACGCGACCATCATTGTTAAAGTCATACTCACTGCCCAATGGCTGGCGTCGTACAATAGCCATCTGGAAGGCACGGATATCGAGCATATCCACATCGAAGTCACCATCCATGTCGCCTGGCAGTGGCGCCATATCCAACTGGTAAGTGGCCACTACCGGATCATGATCTGATGCTCGGAACACCAGTTCATTGAGGAAGTCGGCAGTTTTATATTCTTCGTTGTAATCCAGAATGCTCAGCTCATCGGCATTAATATGCCACTCGGTAGCATCGACTAACCACTCACCCATAGCGGCATTAACCAACTGATAGTCGAGGCTGCCCACTAAACCATCAAAGGTATAGCTGTAAGCGGTGTCGCCCAGAATAGTGCGGGCGGTATCGGTTAATCCGGCTTCGGTCAGTGCCTGAATAGGATCTTCCATGCCATAGCTGTTCAAGTCACCCAGTACGGTGAATGGCATATCCGGGAAGGTGTCATTCAACCAGACAACCAGCGCCTGTGCGGCACGGGTACGGGTCAGGTTACAATTGCCCTGGCCGGTAGACGTATCATCATCACCACTGCCACAGCTTGAACCTTTGGATTTAAGGTGGTTAACATCCACTACAATGGTCTGGCGGGTTTCGCTGTGAACAAATGCCTGAGCCAGTGATGGACGGTTACGTGAATCATCAAACAGCGGTCCGTCGGTATCAACAATACTGTTTGCTGAAGTCAGCAGTTCAGGCGCACCCTCCGGCGTCACTACCGCAGGTTTATAAATAATACCTACTGCAATTTCGTCGGTGCCAATACCGTTACCCACACTGATGTACTCATAGGTACCAGCGCCCATTTGTGCGTTAATCGCAGCAACCAGTTGTGCAATCGCACTGGTGCTGGCATAGCCATCGTTCTCAATTTCCATTAAGCCGAGCACGTCAGCATCGATAGCGACAATCGCATTAACAATTTTAGCCAGTTGACGCTCGTATTCAGAGAAGCTGTCGGCGCCACGGCTGGTTGGGAAGCCAGAGCCGTCACCATTGCCGTTAAACAGGTTTAGAACGTTAAAGCTGGCAACCCGCAGGTTTCCGTCGGCAATGACCGGCGCGTCATTACGCACATTCGTATTTACCACGGTAACGTCAGTGACCGGGCGAATACGGTAAGCGCTGTAGCCATAATCCATAATCCCTTCAACCCGGGTAACACTGTCGCCAGAACGCAGCGGATTGTACGGACCAACATCACCAATAGACAGTAATGGCGCGGCATTGTCAGAGCCATCGCGGTTATCGTCGATGATTAACTGGTTACGGGCGTTAAATTCTGCGTAATCAACAGCATCCTGACTGCCCGCATCGAACAGTTGGGTCGGGTTGTAGAGACGGCCATTAGAGACCAGGATCTCGCCATAGCGAATGAAGCTGTATGTGTCTGAGATATCCCAGCTGGTGTCATTCACAACCAGCATGTTTTCCACCGCTTCAAAGCCGTCGATGCTGTCCTGAGGCAGACTGATAACTGTTGCTGTCACAGCGCCAGTCCCACAGATAGCAGACTCGGTAACCGTGGACAAAATGGTACGACCATACTGTTCTTCCACACTGCCCTGAACGCGGACAACGTCTGATGCCTGCAGGCCAGAGGGGAGGTCTGCCAGTTCAACAAACAAACCTTCAGAGGTTTGTGGATCGGCATCGTGATCAGCGTCTTCTTCCTGCATAAAGAAACCGCCTAAATCAGGGAATACAGCGGTTACCACACCTTCCACTATTACGGTTTGTCCGCTTAGAGGTGAGGTATCGGCATTGCCCTGAACCGCGCTGATGTAGGTTGCTGAGTCATAACATGCGCCAAACTCTTCACCGGGTTCGCCAGGATCGCCCGGGTCACCATCGCCATAAATGCCGAAGTGATCAAGGGTGTTATTGGCAAAACCTTGCCATTCCAGAGACGGGTCAAAGGTATCGTCTGCGTTAGTGTCGCCGGTAGTTACTGAAAGCAGACGACGCAGGGTGTTGTCTTTAGTGCTGGTATCGCCCGTGCCCCACTGGGAACCCGGATCTACGCCTACCTGACCAATAGCATCAATCACTTCGCCGTCTTTAAAGAAGACTATCGCGTCGTCGCCGTTAAAGTTTAACGAAGCTTCCTGATCTGAAACCTCAGGAAGTGGCGCGTCAGCATCAGGATGAGAAACCACAAATACATCGCCTGGTGCAATACTACCGCTCAGGGTAACACTGAATGACGGGCTGTTACCGCCATTTGAGTACACACTGATCACATAGCTGTGCGCCGACAGATCAACGCTTTGCGAACCAAGGTTGACGATTTCCAGAGCCTTATTAAAGCCGCTGCCTTCGGTATATTCAGAGAAAAACAATTCAGGCTGCACAGCAGTAAAGGATTTATAGGGGTAAGGCGTAGTTGCCGTAGCATTGGTGCTCTCACCGTCTAACGCTGAGCGTCCAGGCAGGATCCAGTCATTTACATTAAAGGAGGTGCTGGGGGCAGTATTGGATTTGCGGTATGCCCAGCTATCGGTGTAATCCCATGCCTCATAGTCACCGTTTACATCCGGATCACCGAACACATCGACGACTTCGCCGTCACAGAACAGTTCAATGGCATCATCTCCGTTGATGGATACGCTACCGCTGTTGTAGTCTGGTGTGCTATCAAAAAAGGCGCCAAATTGCGAAGTTTCTGATGCTACGATGATGCGCTCGCCTGCCTGGGCAGAGTCAGCCGGGAACGTGTATTCCTGTCCATTCGTACCACCACCGTTATTGGCGAAACCGATACCACAAACACTAAGATCGGCGATATCACGGGTCACAAAGACTTCAACCGCTTTCGGTAATCCGCCACTTAAATCGGCGTCAATAACACCGGTCAGGATAAGCGGGCTGGCGCCGCCGACTGGCGGGTCTTCCGGATCCACGGGTGGTTCTTCAGGGTCGGTAGGTTCGTCATCACAGCTATCAGCCGGATACAGCAACTCTACCCACTCAGGGTGATCCACAAACGGGTTACGGTTACCCTGATACTCATAAATCGTATCTGCACGTTGTGCTTCAGCTGCATCAACCGGATCGGCATTATGCCAGGCTATCAGGGTACACAGTTGACCCAAAGCGGCTTCACCCGGGCCGGTGGTACGGTTAACCAGCACCAGATCAGGAGTGCTGTCGCTACCTGAACCTTCATAACGCACGTCCATGTACAACATCATGCGCGCTACGTCGCCTTTTACTGCGTCACGAGGCTCAAAGGAATCTCCGTCAATGCGGTTTTCCGGCGCTTCAGCCAGCGGGCTGTCGCTGTAATCAAAATCCAGGTTACCCCGGGAGCCGTTTACCGTTACATCTTCAGGACGCAGATGATGAATATCGGTATAACCCTCGTAGGAATCACTGCTAAAGCCATGGCTGTTAGGCCATATGTGTTCGCGATTCCAGAAATCGTCATTGTTGACACCAGACTGATTACTGGTTTTCGGTAGTGAAATACCGGAATAGAACAACACTACGTTGTCGGGGTTCGCCGGATCTTCGTCGGTTTCGGTCAGCGCTGTCCAGACCTCGCTGTAACTTAGTACGGTATGGTCGGCACTAATAACCGTATTGAGGGCCATTTTGATAAATTCGAGCGGCGAGTTGGCATCGATTTCAGTTTGTACCGGTGCGTAATAGCTAACAGGATCGAAGGTGGCGGCGTCTGCCACTTTGTCCAGGTCCGGACAGTTGGTGCACACGTCAGTTAAATCTTCGTCGTCATCACCGCCGCCGGTGTCGCCGTCTGAGTTGTGAGCGCCAAGGTTGGCAAAGTAGTCTTCAGAGTATTGTTCCCATTGCAGCGATACATCAAAAGCATCATCAGGGACGATATCTCCGGCAGTCACCGAAGCTTTGCGAACCAGGGTTCGGTTTTGCGTTCTGACGCCGTTGGATTCCCAGTAACTGCCCGGGTCAACTCCGAGTTGACCGAAACTATCTACCACAGCGGTACCATTAACCAGCAGTATTGCATCATCACCATTATAGAAAGAGCTGGTGCTGGTCTGGTCGGTAACGGCCAGAATAGCGGAATCGGCGTCGTTATCGGCTACCACGTATACATCGCCGCTCGCGAGCATGCCTGATAAAGCGATAGTGGTGCCGGCAGAAGTGCCGCCATTTGAATAGATTTCCAGACGATAGCCTGTCAGGTCGATGGCAGTGTCTGTGGGATTATAAATTTCTATCGCTTTATTGTTTGAGCTGCCTTCTATGTATTCGGAAATAAACAGGTCGTCAGCAAGTGCTGAAACCGGTAAACCGAGTACAAGAGGCAACAGGATTTTTGCTTTCATCTGTGTGTTGCTCCTGCTTGATATTTTTGGATTACTGTCCTGAAGTGCAGGTAACACTATAAGTGCTTTGCTACAGAGAAATGACAAGTTTTTGACGGAGCTGTGGAATTGTTGAGCAGCTCTTTTATTAGTGCAGTAGCCATGCGCTCTGGCTGGCAGATAGGGGGGTGAAATTACTTATTTACGGTAAGCTTACCGGCTTAAAATAAGCTTATTTAAGCAAAATAATACGGTTTTTTGGCACCTGGCTTGCGCTGGTTGCAGCCGTTTTAGTTGAGGATTCGCAAGTATCTTTGCGCACTGCCCAGGTGCCGGAAATTCGATTCGTTAGAGGCAGATCCCCGGATACCGCGACAATTAACCTTGTTTACCAGTGGGTGACTGGGTAATCTGGGGGAAATGGCATAAAGACCATACCCTTAGCATTTGCACTTTTGACATCAGGACTTAATTGAATCCTGCCTGTATCAGGCGGGAAGTTAATGGAGCCCTCATGCATCGTCGTCGTTTTCTTCAGGGAGCCGCAGGCTCAGGTATCGCTGCAACCCTTGGTGGTTGTGTCACGGCTAAAACCTCTTCTTCTCAGTTACCTTTATCGCCCGCAAGCTTACCATTATCACTACCGGAGATGGCCCCAATCAATGCTTATCCGGATCGGATCATCAGTACCAACGTTTGTACCCGGCCTTTTCGGGCAACCGGACCACGGATAGAAACCGAAACCGTTGGTAAAAAGACTCTCATTCATAATTATGGTCATGGCGGCAGTGGCTGGTCGTTATCCTGGGGCACCGCTGCGCTGGCCGAATCATTGATCAATGCCGATAAACAAACGCCGGTTGCCGTTGTGGGCTGTGGAGCCGTTGGGTTAACCACTGCCATTCAGTGTCAGCGGGCGGGCTATAAAGTGACGATTTATGCCAAAGAACAACCGCCTTACGTGCGTTCTTCTTATGCCACCGGGATTTGGTCGCCGGACTCCCGTATCGTCACACTGGCTAATGCTCAGCCCTTTGCCGAGCGTTGGCAATGGATGGCCAGGATGTCTTACCTGCGTTTTCAAACGCTGTTGGGGCTGACCGGTAATCCGGTGGAGTGGACTACCATGTACCGTCTGGCTGACAAACCCTTTGATGATCACGGCGGGCACAATATCCCTGGCGAGCCGGCCTATCCGAATTATCGTAAGGAGTTGCTCAGTGATTTAAATCCCAAAGCCCGGGACGTATCGCCATCGCAGAATCCTTTTGCCACCCCCCACGTCAGACAATTTCCTCTTTTGATGTTTAACATCAGCGCCTACTCACAGTATTTACTCGACCTGTTTTATCGTAGCGGTGGCCAAATCATAGACCGAACCCTGACCTCAATGGCAGATTTTCAGCAATTTGATGAATCGGTAATCGTTAACTGCACCGGTTATGGCGCAAAGGTGTTACTGAATGATGACTCTATCATTCCGGTGCGAGGGCAAACCTGCAAATTAATGCCGCAACCTGAAGTGAAGTATGGCATTCAGTATTTCGACCGGCACACTTCGGTGTATCCGCGTCGCGATGGGTTGTTGGTGCAGGCAGGCGCTGAGGGCGATTTTAATAATCCGCTGGCAAACATTGACCCTCAGGAGTCGATAAAGGCAGTAGAACAACTCGCTGCTATCATGGCAGAGATGAAAAGGTAGTCATACTAAGCTTCTATGCGATTTGGTATAACACATCGGCGGCGAGCGGATAAAAGCAACGCTTTTATTGTTACAGGTCAACTGAATCGCCGCTGATGTTTGCATAACATCCCTTACCGGCTTAGCTTTGCTGTAGGCTAAAGAGGAGTTGATGTTATGCGGTTAACTAATTTACACCGGAAGCTGGCTGGCGCAGCGGTTGTTATCACAGCATTGCTGGCAGGCTGCAGTTATAACTTGTCTGATGTCAGAAAAGTCACTTATCCACCTGATTTTAATTATATTGAACCCCAGGATATCAAAACTGATATGGCCAGAATGGCGGCGCAAATTCGCCTGCTGGATATTGCTCTGGCACCGGTAGATAGCAGCGATATTGCCGCGCGTGAAAATCAGCGTGAAGAAGTGATGGCAGCGTTGAACAATATTGAAAATATTGCATCTGGCCTGCAAAGCGTGGATGGGGGATCCAATCACCCTTACATGCAGGATTTTATGCGTGACTTTGTGGCTAAGGTCGACAAAGCACGAGGTGCCGCATCATTGGCTGAGCCCCGCTACTATTTTGCCGGCAAGGTTGCTGGTGGTTGCGCGGTATGCCATCAGGTGAATCGATAAAATCCTCCCGGCAGGGTTAAACGGCTACATATTCACTTAAATGAGAAATCAGATAGGCTTTTAATTATCTTTTCGCCGTTAAATTTGACCAGGTAGATGAATATCAAAAGCAGGGAAGAGTTTCTTAGTGAGGTAATGATTTTCGCCTGAGGCAGTTAACAAGACACTGTCCCCCGCAGCATGGCACTGGCGGGGGCAGCTATATCAAAGGGTTACTCTTCTTCGCCGGTGGCGCCATCACCAATAAAGTAGGTTCCCCAGCCATCGTAGTGCACCTGGTGCTTGTCGGCGATTTGCAGCAGGGCGTCAATGTCAGTATCGAGTAGCTCGCGGTTTAACTGACGCTCGGCAATAATGTCGAAACAAAATACCGTGCCACCGTCATCGAGGTATACTTCCTCGGCATCGGTTACTTCAAAGCCTGCCTTGAAGGCATCAACCGCGGCTTTTTCCAGACGATCAAAGTCTTTACAGGCCATGTGATGCTCGATGGTGTAGGTAGCGTCGGCTTCGCTGCCGTCGCTCAACAGCGCATCGATAGTTTCCTGATTGAATTCGTACCATTCGGTACGTTCGTCATATTGAGTCATAATAAAAGCCTGATTAGCAAAAGAGTTGTCTCTTTTATTTTATCGCGATTTATCGCTTTCGGCGACTTCGTCGTTTAAAGCGGCAAACTTTTTTTCCATTTCGGAATGATAAAAAGCCATCCAGCCTTTCGCTGAGCGGCTGCTATCAAGCTGTTGGGGAGCGCTCATGTCGATGATCAGCTCGCCGTTATTCCAGCGGTTCCACTTTATTTTATCGTGCAGGTTGCTGGCGGTGACCATGATCACCGGTGTTTCGGTAGCAATGGCTAAACGAAAAGCGCCGACTTTAAAAGGCAGTATCCCGCGACCATAAGACCTTGTTCCTTCCGGGAAAAACCACACAGAAAGGTTATTTTCAGTGATCTTTTTAGCGGTTAACTGCAGCGTATCCAGGGCTTTAGCAGTGTTTTTACGATCGATCATGATGTTACCGCTCAGCCAGTACATCTGGCCGAAGATGGGGATCCACTTAAGGCTCTTTTTACCAATAGTTACCACACCAGGAAAAGCGGCTTTACAGATGGTGATAATATCGTAGCTGTTCTGATGATTGGCCACCACCACATACGACTTATCGGTATCAAGCCCGGGTGGGCGGCGGATAGTGATTTTCAGGCCCAGTAATTTGGCTATCTGGCTGTAGAGCTGGCCGGCGAGGTAGACATTATCGCGATGAAAGGGTCGGGCCAGGCAGACGATGAGCACCAGTACATTGAGGATTAAAAAAGCCACCAGTACGACTGGAATTCGGATGAGAGCTAACACTTATTTACCTGTTACAAAATTTGGCCTGGGATTATAACGGTTTACATGCGCAGTGCATGTCCGATCAGTCTGATTTTTAAAATCTGTGTAAGGCTGTATTTGTTCGTGCCCGGAGGGTCTAAAAGTATCCAAGATCAAAAATCTCGTGCTATGCTAAATGTCATATAAATATAGTTTTAATGTCGTTATTCGCCACCTGAACTGTTGAGCAGGCCTGGTGACTGGTTAGCAGTATTAAACGGCATTTATCATTGAGTTGTCTAAACAATGCAGACATTTATCCCTGAAGACCTTGAACCCGAGATCCTCACTGATCTGATTGAAGAGATTAATGAGCTATACGAGGCCAGTGAACAAACCTTAATTGAACTGGAACTCAAGCCCGAGGATAACGAACTTCAGCGGGCGTTGTTTCGTTCGGTGCATACCATTAAGGGCGACCTTGGGCTGGTAAACTTCTCACCTATCATTCCGCTACTGCAACATGTTGAGGATTTACTGGATTACCTGCGTAAAGGGCAGGTGGACTACACCAGCATTATGAGCGACCTGGTGTTGCTGACCATGGATCGGGTGAAGCAGTTTGTTGAAAGCGTTATCGCAATCGGCAAGGCAGAATATGATGGGGTACTGTATCAGCAGCTGATTATGGCTATTACCCGCATCACGCCGGAGAATCAGGGCGATCATGACCGGCTGCTTGGTGAGGCCGTGCTGCTACTTAATCCGGAGCTGGATCAGCCGCGGGCGCAGGCTGAGCCAGACAGTCCTGTAGAAACAGAAAAAGCACCACAGCCGAGTGAGCCCAAGCTGTCTAAAACCGGTGTACCTAAAGATATCAGCGCAGAAAAGCGCCAGGACATACTGTTTTTTCGCGACCTGATGCAAACCATCGAAAAGCGCTCGGAAGAATGGGTAGGAAAGGGCGACCGGATTGCTAAACTGGCGTTATATGTGAACGATATTGCCGGTAATCCAATTGAAGAAGATCAGCTCGCCGTTGCCTGTTATGTGCACGACTTTGGCATGGCATTCATGCCGTTAAAACTGCTGCACAAGCAACAGGCTTACACCGATAATGAATTTAACCTGATGCGTTCTCATGTCTATAAAAGCTCCCGCCTGCTGGAGCACCTTGATCAATGGGATATGGCCCGCAAGATTGTGATGCAACACCACGAGCGCGCCGATGGCAGTGGTTACCCGCTGGGCTTAAAAGATGATGATATCTGTGATGGCGCCAAGTTGCTGGCCATTCTGGATACCTTTGATTCCATGACGCACTGTCAGTCACGTCAGGATAAACCGCAGTACTCCAAAAAGCAGGCTGTGGTGGCGTTAAACCGTTATAACCAGAATAAGTTCAATACCACCTGGCTGAATTACTTTAATCAGGCAATGGCCCGCGTATTAACCCGCTAGCCGTGGAAATTCGGAGCCGGAGGCTATACACAGCCCGCCGGCTCAGCGCCTGAACTACTCTTCGATATCCAGTTCCTTGAGTTTACGGGTAAGCGTATTACGCCCCCAGCCAAGGCGCTTAGCGGCTTCCTGCTTGTGGCCGTGGGTATAATGCAATGCTCTTTCGAGCATGATTTTCTCAAAGGTCATCAGCGCATCATCGAGAATATTGTGCTGACCATCCTTAAGCTGTTTGTCGACCCAGACTGACAGTAACTCCGTCCAGTCGCCACTTTGTGGGGCATTCTTTTCGGCGCTGTTATCGGCATGAATTTCCGGTGGCAAGTCTGACGGTAACACTTCCTGGCCAGACGCCATAACGGTTAACCAGCGGCAAACGTTTTCCAGTTGTCGCACGTTACCGGGCCAGGGCAGCTGCGCCATGACTTTTTCGGCTTCTTTACTCAGCACTTTGGTTTCTACGTCCAGTTCTTTGGAGGCCCGGCGTAAAAAGTGGTGAGCGAGTAGCGGGATGTCTTCACGACGTTCTGATAACGAAGGGATATGGATCCGAATAACGTTCAGCCGGTGAAATAAATCTTCACGAAATTTGCCTTCGGCGACCCTTTGTTCAAGGTTTTGGTGAGTAGCGGCGATGATCCTGACATCAACAGTCACTGATTGATGGCCGCCCACGCGATAGAACTGGCCGTCGGCCAGAACCCGTAATAACCGGGTTTGCACATCCAGTGGCATATCACCGATTTCATCCAGAAACAGCGTGCCGCCATTGGCTTGTTCAAAGCGGCCTTGCCGGGCTGTTTGCGCGCCGGTAAAAGCGCCTTTTTCGTGACCGAACAATTCCGACTCAACCAGGTCGGCTGGAATCGCCGCCATGTTCAGCGCAATAAACGGATTCGCGGCCCGCGGGCTGTGACGGTGCAAAGCGTGCGCTACCAGTTCTTTACCGGTACCGGACTGACCGTTGATCAATACGCTAATTGATGAGCGCGACAAACGACCAATGGCTCTGAATACTTCCTGCATAGCCGGAGCTTCACCAATGATCTCAGTAGCCGACTCCTGCTGCGGGACCTGAATGGTCCGTGATTGTTCCCTGGCATGCACCAGTGCCCGTTCTACCAGTGTCACCGCTTCATCGATATCAAACGGCTTTGGCAGGTACTCAAACGCGCCGCTTTGGTAAGCATTTACTGCGCTGTCCAGATCGGAATGGGCGGTCATAATGATCACTGGGATCATGGGGGCTATCTGATGCACTTCATTGAGCAGTGTCATACCGTCCATCTGTGGCATCCGAATGTCTGACACAACCACTTCCGGGTAATGGCCCGACTCGAGTTGTAACAGCAAGTCCTGCGGGTTTTCAAAGCTACAGCACTCAATATTGGCCGTTTGCAAGGCTTTTTGGAGAACCCATCGGATAGAGCTGTCGTCATCAACAATCCATACAGACTCAGTATTCATTATTGTGACTCCTTACGGTCGATTGGCAGGGATAAGATAAACTCTGTATGGCCGGGTCGGCTATCAACTTCAATTTTTCCATCATGGTGATTCACAAGTGTTTGGGCTATGGATAAGCCCAGTCCTGAACCAGAGTCTTTGCTGGTTACCAGGGGATAAAATAACGTGTCCCGAATTTCACTGGGAATACCCGGGCCGTTGTCGATAATTTTAATTTGCGCCGCCAGCGGATGGCGGTGGCCGTGAATAGTCAGTTGCCTTTCGATGCGGGTAACCAGGCGAATTTGTGGATTAGGGGTTTTTGAATCCCGTAATGCCTGCACCGCATTGCGCACAATATTAAGTACTGCCTGCTGGAGCATATCCGGGTCAACCCGCACCTCGGGGATACTGGGATCGTAATCCCGGGTAATTGCAATCGCCTGGGTGGTATCGGCTTTCATTAAGCTACGCACTTTTTCCAGCGGGCGGTGCAGGTTACACCATTCCAAACGGGGCAGTGAATTCGGGCCAAGTAAACGGTCAACAAGATTACGTAAGCGATCTGACTGCTCAATGATTAACTGAGTAAATTCCTTTTGCTCGGCAGACTCGAGGGCTTTCTCAAGTAATTGTGCTGCTCCGCGAATGCCACCTAAGGGGTTTTTAATTTCATGCGCCAGGCCGCGGATCAACTCGCGGGCGGCATAATGCTGAGCGTGCTGCTGATTTTCCCGGGAGATACGCTTTTGCTGATCGATTTTTTTCACTTCGAACAGCAGTGTGGGGCCATCTTCGGTACTCAGATTGGTTACCGTTAAGTCGGCAAGCACCACGCGGTTATCGCGAAAATACAATTTGATTTCATTCTCGGTGAAGTCTTCACCGCGACGAAAAGCGGCGCGAAGCCTGGCTTTGTTGATGGTGTTTGGCACAAAGAAATCAGCCAGCGGCTGACCGTAAAGTTGCTTGGTGCCCGTTGCGAACAACGCCTGTCCGGCATGGTTGGCATAAACAATACGCAGTGAGTTATCGATTACAACCAGCACTGTATTGAGGTTTTCGAGCAAGTTATTGGTATCAAACGGCGTGGCGTGCATGCCGGGCTTTCTCCAGTTGCACCAATATGGTGCCTTATTATTTCAGGCTGCTTTCAGGCGTGCAACGACTTTCCGATTAAAAGTCTGATTGACCCCCCATGGTGCGCGGGATCCCTAGCTTGCACTGTTATAATCACTTTACTAATTGTTGATTAAACGTGATGCCTGATGCAGGTAAAAAGTTTGTGGTGAGGTAGATGCAAGAGTCTTGCCCGTATTGTCTGTGTGGGTAATATAAAATGTGTGGGCACCGCGGTTAATTCCCTGCAGCTGAAACACCGCGTTGGATTGTTCTTTTACCAGACTATCATTGATATAGAGCTTAAATTTGCCCTGCTTGTCTGCATTGCTCACATTGGCGGCGATGGTCATATTACCGGCATTATTACGCACTGTAGCCTCGGGCTTAGGCTGAACGACCTCGATAACCGGCTTGGGCTTACTGGCCTTGCTGGTTGTAGTGGCAGTCTGCACCGGTTGCGGTTGCGGCGTTGGCGTACTCATACGGTTATCCGGGCCAAGTTCGACCGGCTCAGCGTTAACCACCGGTTTATCGGTATAGGTCACCGAGCCGTCCTGATTGACAACTTTGTAGATTTCCTGAGCGTAGCCTGGTGTGACACACAAACTAAGCATTAAAAATAATCTCAGCATGTCTTTGATTGTAGTGATTTACGGGCAAAAAAAAAGCCCGCAAATGCGGGCTTTTGGTATATATCTTAATACAACGTTTTATACGCTGTAGTACATGTCGAACTCAACAGGGTGAGTTGTCATGTTCAGTTTAGTGACTTCTTCCATCTTCAGTTCGATGTAAGCGTCGATCATGTCGTCAGACATTACGCCGCCAGCAGTTAAGAACTCACGGTCGTTATCCAGTGCTTCAAGTGCCATGTCCAGCGAGCTTGCAACAGTTGGGATAGCCAGTGCTTCTTCAGCTGGCAGATCGTATAAGTCTTTATCCGCTGCATCACCAGGGTGGATCTTGTTCTTAATACCGTCGATACCCGCCATCAGCATGGCAGTGAATGCCAGGTATGGGTTAGCTGTTGGGTCAGGGAAACGTACTTCGATACGACGCGCTTTATCGCTGGTTACGTATGGAATACGGATTGAAGCTGAACGGTTACGTGCAGAGTATGCCAGCATTACCGGCGCTTCGAAGCCTGGTACCAGACGCTTGTACGAGTTAGTAGAAGCGTTAGCAAAAGCGTTGATCGCGCGAGCGTGCTTGATGATACCACCGATGTAATACAGTGCTTCTTCAGACAGACCTGCGTACTTGTCGCCAGCGAAGATGTTTTTGCCATCTTTACCGATAGACTGGTGGCAGTGCATACCAGAACCGTTATCACCAACCAGTGGCTTAGGCATGAAAGTCGCTGTCTGGCCGTAAGCGTGAGCTACGTTGTGAACAACATACTTGTAGATCTGAATTTCGTCAGCTTTAGCAACCATAGTGTTGAACTGACAGGCAATTTCGTTCTGACCAGCAGTGGCTACTTCGTGGTGGTGTGCTTCTACAACCAGACCCATTTCTTCCATAACCATACACATTGCAGCACGCAGATCGTGTGCAGAGTCTACTGGTGGAACCGGGAAGTAACCGCCTTTAACGCCTGGACGGTGACCCATGTTACCGTCAGCGAATTCTGAACCTGAGTTCCAGGCTGCTTCAGAAGAGTCGATTTTGTACATTGAGCCTGACATATCAGTGTGGAACTTGATGTCGTCAAACAGGAAGAATTCTGGCTCTGGGCCAAATAAAACGGTGTCACCGATACCAGTAGACTTCAGGTACTCTTCAGCACGGCGTGCGATAGAGCGTGGGTCACGGTCGTAACCTTCCATAGTTGAAGGCTCAACGATGTCACAACGGATGTTAACCTGAGTTTCTTCAGCAAACGGGTCAACAACGGCAGTTGTCGCGTCAGGCATTAGGATCATGTCTGATTCGTTGATTCCTTTCCAACCAGCGATTGAAGAGCCATCGAACATCTTACCTTCTTCGAAGAAATCGTCATCTACGCATGATACAGGGATAGAGACGTGTTGCTCTTTACCTTTAGTGTCGGTAAAGCGAAGGTCAACAAACTTGGCTTCGCTTGATTTAATTAATTCTAATGCCTTCTCAATTGACATCGTGTCCTCCAGGTTGTTTCGTAAATTTGATGTTCGGGGAGCCGAATCATCAGGTGGAAAAATCGTAAGCGATATTCATGCCAGCTACTTGTAAAGGCTGAACAACGCAATATTCCGGGCTGTCGTCAATTCGTATAACTCACTATGCACCATTATGGTGATTTTGTGTTTTATTTTGGTGCATAAGGAAGTGCCAGCAAAGCTTTGTTTCCTCCTTGCATTCTTTCACTGCCCGCAGGCTTAATCAACAGATTAATTTTTGTTTAAACCTAAAAAAACATGCGCAATGCAGCGAGAATTTCTGTACAATCCGCGCTCATTTCCTTTTATCTGTACGAGAAAATTGCAAAATCTCTTTGTCGCATCGGTAATGATGCTGCGTGGGAGTATTTTTGCGGGTTGAAATTCAATGAATGTAACTGACATCAATAAGCTAAGAAATATCGCGATCATCGCGCACGTTGACCAT
>DDJQ01000023.1:11685-12514 GCA_002339125.1 Alteromonadaceae bacterium UBA2620 | reverse complement strand
TGAAAAAGAACGTGGTATTACCATCCTGGCGAAAAACACCGCCATCAACTGGAACGATTACCGCATCAATATCGTAGATACTCCCGGACACGCCGATTTCGGTGGTGAGGTTGAGCGCGTAATGTCAATGGCTGACTCGGTACTGCTGCTTGTTGATGCGCAGGAAGGCCCTATGCCGCAAACGCGTTTCGTAACGCAAAAAGCATTTGCCCAGGGCTTAAAGCCGATTGTGGTAATCAACAAAATCGACAAGCCAGGCGCGCGCCCTGACTGGGTAATGGATCAGGTATTTGATCTGTTTGATAACCTGGGTGCCAGCGACGATCAACTGGATTTCCAGGTGGTTTATGCCTCAGCACTGAACGGCTGGGCGTCACTGGACGCTGATGAGCCAGCAGAAGATATGACTGCGCTGTTCCAGACTATCGTTGATCAGGTGTCACCACCGGATGCCGATATCGAAGGCGCGCTGCAAATGCAGATTTCGCAACTTGATTACAACTCTTACGTAGGTGTAATCGGTGTTGGCCGTATCAAGCGTGGTAGCGTTAAGCTTAACCAGCAGGTTACTATTGTTGGTGCTGATGGCAAGAAGCGTAACGGTAAGGTTGGTCTGGTATATGGCTACCTTGGTCTGCAACGCCACGAAGTAGAATACGCGACCGCTGGCGACATCATTGCTATCAGTGGTCTGGGTGAACTGAAAATTTCAGACACCATCTGTGACGTTAACACTGTTGAAGCATTACCGGCGTTAACCGTTGATGAACCAACGGTAACCATGACTTTCCAGGTCAACACGTCACCATTTGCCGGTAAAGAAGGTAAA
>DDJQ01000023.1:11202-11381 GCA_002339125.1 Alteromonadaceae bacterium UBA2620 | reverse complement strand
ATTTGCCGGTAAAGAAGGTAAATACGTCACTTCACGTAACATCCTTGAACGTCTGCAGGACGAACTGGTACACAACGTTGCACTGCGCGTTGAAGAAACCAGCGACCCGGATAAATTCCGCGTATCAGGCCGTGGTGAACTGCACTTGGGTATCCTGATTGAAAACATGCGTCGTGAAG
>DDJQ01000023.1:0-10897 GCA_002339125.1 Alteromonadaceae bacterium UBA2620 | reverse complement strand
TTGAAAACATGCGTCGTGAAGGTTACGAGCTGGCGGTATCACGTCCTGAAGTAATCATCAAAGAAGAAGACGGCCAGTTGATGGAACCGTTTGAAACGCTGACTATCGACTGTGAAGAGCAGCACCAGGGCTCTATCATGGAGCAACTGGGTCTGCGTAAAGCAGAAATGACCGACATGTCACCAGATGGTAAAGGTCGTGTACGTATCGACTTTATGATCCCCAGCCGTGGCTTAATTGGTTTCCAGACTGACTTTATGACACTGACTTCAGGTTCAGGCTTACTGTACCATACATTCGACCACTACGGCCCGCACAAAGGCGGCGTAATTGGTAAGCGTAAGAATGGTGTACTGATTGCGAACGCTAACGGTAAAGCACTGACCAACGCCCTGTTTAACCTGCAGGAACGTGGCCGTCTGTTTATCGGACACGGTGTTGAAGTATATGAAGGGATGGTTATTGGTATTCACAGCCGTGACAACGACCTGACCGTAAACGCGTTAAAAGGCAAGCAGTTGACTAACGTTCGGGCTTCAGGTACCGACGAAGCTCAAACCCTGGTACCACCGGTGAAGATGTCACTGGAACAGGCGCTTGAGTTCATCGACGAAGACGAACTGGTAGAGGTTACGCCAGAAAGCATTCGTATTCGTAAGAAGCTGCTGACCGAAAACGATCGTAAGCGGGCATCACGCGCGCCGAAATAATTCACTGCTTGCAAGTGAAACGTTGAATGGTTCAAGTAAAAAGGCCGGTTGTTAACACAACCGGCCTTTTTCTATTAGAATTACAGTCTGACTATTTATTCACAGACGGATCATGCAACCACTTAATATCGCTGTAATTGACGACGACGAAATCACACTCGAACTCATTGTGGATGTACTGGAGTCTGAGTTGCCGGTAAATGTTGTTAGCTTTTCCAACAGTGCATTGGCGCGTGAATTCCTGCTTAAACAAACATCCGATTCACTCGACATGGTAATTAGTGATATGGTGATGCCCGGATTTGATGGGCTGGCCTTACTGCGGGACGTTCGATCGGCAGATTTAATGTTTCCCTTTATCTTTATGACCGCCTACGAATCCAGACAAACCAAATTGCTTGCCCGTCAATTAGGTGCAGTGGCCTATCTGGTTAAGCCTATTGTGCGCAAAAAGCTGGTGAGTCTGATCAAGCAAACTATGTCGTCATATGCAAAATAGTGGTGTATGCCGCTTACTCCGAATTAAAAGGTAGCAACATTGAGTCAATTTGATAATACCCCCGATCGTCGTGACTTCTGGTCTTTCAAATGGCAAAAATACGCGGGGCAGGACGTGATCCCCTGTTGGGTAGCTGATACCGAATTTCGCTGTGCCCAGCCGATTCTTGAGGCGATTCAAAAACAAACCGAGTACGGCAATTTAGGCTACTCTCTGCCGGCTCAGCATCAGCCAGCTAATCAGGCTGTGGTGCGCTGGCTTAAAGATAAGCACGACTGGGCCATCGAAGCCGACTGGATCGTCTGGACTCCCGGCGTGGTACCAGCCTTCAATGTGGCCATTAAGGCCTATTGCGAGCCGGGTGATAAGGTGCTTATCCAAACGCCTAATTACCCGCCCTTACTGGCAGCGCCGGGCCTGAATAACACCCAGCGGGTAGATATTCCCACCAAACTGGAAGCCGGACGCTGGACCATTGATCTGGCTGCGCTGGAAGAACAAGCCGCCGATCCGCTGTGTAAGCTAATGATTCTGTGTAACCCGATGAATCCGGTGGGCTCAGTAATGACTCAGGCAGAGATAGATGCCATTGCGGGAATTTGTGCCCGTCATAACGTGGCATTGTGTTCCGATGAGATCCACTGCGATCTGATTCTGGAAGAGGGTGTGCGTCACATTCCTGCTGGGCGTGTAGAGCAACTGGCTAACCGCAGTGTTACTCTGATGGCAGCCAGTAAAACCTTTAATGTGGCTGGTCTGGGTACCTCTTTTGCCATTATTCCGGATGCTTCTTTACGTCGTAAGTTTACTCAGGGTGCTGCGGGTATTGTGCCATGGGCAAATGTAATGGGACTGGTCGCCACCGAGGCAGCCTTTACACAGTGTGATGACTGGCTGGCAGAGCAGATTGCTTATCTGCGTGGTAACCGCGATTACCTGGTAGAGCGTATCAACGCCATTGACGGACTCGAGGTAGTGTCATCAGAGGCCACCTTCCTGGCCTGGATTGATGCCACCGGCCTGGGTGTTGAAGATGTACTTAAATGGTGTGAGAGCAAAGGCGTAGGACCATCTCCGGGCCGGGACTTTGGTGAGCCAGGGTTCTTCCGGATCAACTTTGGCTGCAGCCGCGCCATGCTTAAAGATATTCTCGACCGACTGAGCAGCTAGAGTGGCTTAGCGGGAATATTTCCCCGGGGCCTGATAGCTATCGGGCCCCATTTTTTACATAAACTTTTGCCAGCTCAGCCAGCCAATTAAGCCCACCACAGCCAGCCCGGCCACATTGGCACTCCAGTGGTTTTTTAACAGCCCTAACTGCGAGTGGCGATTCATCATAAATAACAGCAGCAGTGCAATAACGGGTAACAACAAGCCATTCGCCGCCTGGGCAAACATAATTGCCATCAAAGGCTTAGTGCCGCTTAAAGTAAACCCGACGCCGATAAGAATAATGCTCAGCCAGACCGCCCTGAACCATATACCACGCATATCTGATGGTTTGTTTAATGCGCCGGTTACAGCATAGGCCGCCGCCAGAGGCGCCGTAATCGCACTGGTTAAGCCTGCGGCAAACATTCCCAGAGCAAAAAACAGTTCGGCGAAGTCACCTAACAGCGGCGCCAGTTGTTTGGCCAGATTTCCGGCATTCAGCGCCTCGGCCTGACCGTAAAATGCCTGCATGGCGGTGGCCATAATAAACAGCGTTATCAGACCGCCAACGCCAATGGCCAGCGCCGACTGGCGACGATAGTAGCCGGCAGGCTGTGAGCCATCCTGCTCGTTTTGCGCAACCAGACTGGCATGCAGAAACAGGTTGTAGGGCACAATGGTGGTGCCGATGAGGGCCAGAATGGTGGTAATGCTGTCCATAGAAGCCACCGGTGCGAACAACTGGCCAGCCATTGCTCCCCAGTCTGGTTCACTCACCGCAAACGTAACCACAAATACCATGGCCATAATGGCAACGAGCATCACCAGTACGGTTTCGATTAGCTTGTAGTGGCCGCTCCACAGCAGCAAGATGGCTAAACCGCCGAGCAGACAGCTCCAGGCCGGGATGCCAATGCCGGCAATACTGTTCAGGCCAATGGCGGCTCCGGTCAGGTTTCCTGATTCATAGGCCGCATTACCAATGCCAATGGCGCCGACAACCAGCAATGACAACAGTACACGGATAAACGGGTTAGCAATCTGAGTTCTTAACGCTTCGCTCATACCTGAGCGTGTAGCATAGCCGAGTCTTACCGCCATATCCTGCAGAATAATGGTGGCCAGCACCGAAAAGACTAAGGCCCAGACCAGATGAAAGCCAAAGTTAGCACCGGCCAGACTGGCGGTGGATACGGTACCGGGGCCGATAAAGGCGGCGGCAATAATAAACCCTGACTTGGTTCGACGTTGCGACATGTTACACTCTTCTTATTATTAGATGTACGGGCACAAGTGCTGTGAGCGGTTACGCTCGGTATAAAGTACATTAACACCATTTAGTATCTCAGGGGAATGGCATGGTTAGCAGCAAGACTGACTATGAAAAACTGGCAATGGTAGCGGTACTACCTGAAGAGGCGTATCTGCAAGGGCTTATTTTTGGCGTTGCGGCCTGCCCGGAAATCCCCATGCCTGAGCAGTGGATGCCCTGGGCGATCCGGGCCGATGCCAATACCGCTATCAGCAAGCAGCAGGCCGATGAGCTGGCCGATTACCTGATGGGCCGGTTACGGGATACGCTGGACAGCATGCGTAAAGAGGAGCGTTTACTGCCTGAAGAGTACCAGTGGCGCGGCAATGGGCTGCAAGATGACGAGCTGCAACAGTGGCTGAAAGGCCTGCTTACCGCGCATCAGCAACTGGAAAAACAATGGCAACAAGCCTGGCAAATGAGTGAGCAAACGTTGGATTTGCCAGCGCTGTCTGGCCGGCTCAACCGCTGTTTAAAGCTATTTACTACGCTGGCCGATCCGCAATCGAGGTTGCAACAAACACCGCCTGAAAAGCGCCAGGAACTGACCGACGGACTGCCTCGGCTGGCAGCCAGTTTGCCACCAATGTTAAAAGAATATGTAGCGATAAGCGGCGAATTAGTGCAGGTTCTGCCGAATCAGTTTGAGGTAGTCCCAAAGACAATCTGAGAATTGCGCTTAGCGGACTTTCTGATTATTTCGGTACTGGAGTTGTTCACGAAACTTAACCACGTAGCGATCAAGTTCCATTTTTGCCTCGTCGTAGGCCGACTGGCGTTCAGAACACGCCGGCTCATCCATCAGGGCGCGAAAGGCAATGTCGGTCTTATGCAGAAGTTCCTTTAGCAGCTGGTTATTCACATCCATTTAAATTGGTCCTTTTAAACACCACGACTTCCATTTGGGTGTGTGGGTTAGCAGGGCTTAAACCGTTTTGCCCTAAATAAATTTTACCACCGCCAGTAATACCACGGCGAGCAAAATCAGTACAGGTGCTTCATTTAAAATACGGAAATAGCGCGACGAGTGCGTGATTTTATCGGCTGCAAATTGTTTAACCAGTGACCAAAGGTAAAGGTGATAAACGTACAGCAAAGCCACCAGCACTATCTTGATATGCAACCAGGTCGATGCGGCAAACCATGCATAGCCATAAGTGTAGATGAGAGCCAGGCCAAATACCAAGGTTAACAGCGCAAAAGGGGTAACAAACAGCCACAGGCGACGTTCCATCACCTTAAACTGGTCTTTAACCGCCTGTTCACTGGTTTCTGCATGGTAAACAAACAAGCGGGGTAAATAAAAGATACCGGCAAACCAGGCTACCATAAAAAAGATGTGCAGGGCTTTTAACCACAGTATTGTCATTGTCTTTTCTCTTATTAAAACTGGGCGCGTTGCAGAAAACTCTGCAACCGGTTCCAGGTGATTACGCCGGTGAGTTTGGCCGGATCATCCTCAAATATATACACTGCACCGGAGCGGGTACTTTTCAGCAATTCATAGACTTCCGCCAGGGTGGCCTGGGCTGATACGCCCTGCATCGCCTGATAACTAATGGGGTGAGCGTGGCGATCCAAACTGACATCATAGTGCACCCAGGAATAGTTAATATCCTGCTCAAAGCGTTTTTGCTGAATAACGGTTTGGGTCGGATTATTCGACAGCACTTTTTCCAGCGCCGCTTCAGGTGCATCATAAAAGAGCTTAAAGTCCCTTTCCATGGCGGCCAGAACGCCGGTTTTCTCCAGTGCCTCGCGAATCGAGGTAATGGCATAGGGCAGTTTCTGGAAATCCAGCTGCTGAATAAAAATAGAGCGGTTACCTAAAAACTGCGTGGCAGTGACGTAAGCCGGCACAATTACTAATATAGCGGGTAAGATGATCTCCGGCCGGTAAGATAACTCCATTACCGCCGACAGCGCGGCCAGCGGGGCGTGCAATACCGCGGTAAGCATACCGGCTATGCCAAGCAGGGCAAAGCTGGAGGTAAAGTCTTCCAGTGGTAACCAGTGTGCCACGGGCAGCAACAAAACAGCACCAGACAACATACCCAGCACCATTACCGGGCCAATAATACCGCCTGGAATACCAAGGCCTATTGCGAAGGTGGCGAGCAGGAATTTCATTAACAGAATTTCAAGCAGGATCAGCGCCGTTGGATGGGTAGAGAACAACGCGTTGACGTCCTCGAAACTGGCGCCAAGAGCTTCGGGTAATAATGCGCCGCCAATTGCCGTTAGGAGCCCGGCGAGTAACAACCGCCAAACCATGGAAACCTTGCGAAAGAATCTCATCACCGACATCAGCAACTGATTAAATAACGTAGCCAGTACGCCCAGCAGACAGCCAAATACAATCAGATACAGATACAACCACTGGCTAAACGATGAAAAAGAAAAGTAGGCCAGCTCGTTGCCTTCACCAAATACGATGCGGGTGATTACCGAGCCACAGGCTGCTGCCAGCATTACCGGTACAAAAACGTGGATTTTATATTCTCTTAATACCACTTCCATGACAAAAATGACCGCCGCAAAGGGAGTATTAAAAGAGGCTGATATACCCGCTGCAATGCCGCAACCGGCCAGCGTACGAATACTGTTATGCGGCAATTTGAGCGCCTGACCAAACAAACTGCTGCCGGCCGCGCCAAGATGAACCGATGGCCCTTCACGGCCGACGACAAAACCGCCAGCCAGTGCCAGCATACCGCCAAAAAACTGATTCACGGTGGTGCGCCAGGGGATATGGCCGTAGTGTTGCTTTACGCGGTGAATAACAAAAGGAATGCCCAGCCGGTAATGCTTAAAACCGGTCAGAAAAGCAATCAGCAGAATAAATATTACGGCTGAAACGGGCAGGACTACCCACACCCATTTAGCGCTCAATCCCCACTGTTGTAGCAGACTAACGCCGGAAGATTGTAACCAGTCGATGCCTAAACGAAAAAGCACAATCAGCAGCGCCGACGTAACACCGGCAATGATCCCCAGCAAGCATACCTGAACGGAGGTGCGGGGGTGAGCCAGTTCTTGTCGCAGTGCGCGCAATTGCATAAGTAAGGAACGCCGGTGAGGAATAGCTAAATAGTATCACAAGTAGTTGGTTTGCAAAGTAATGGCCTGCCAATGGTGGGCATAAACCGAGGAATATTTGAATAATTGCGGTAAAACGGGCAAAGTTCGGTTTTTAGTTCCACAGTGATTGCCATGCACTTATCTGAAATACCTCAGAAACTGGGTCAGACCCGCACCGTTCTGCTGTTAGGCGCCAGTCTGCTGGCCATGCTGGTATTCGGGATGTTTCTTGCCAACGCAGACCGTGGCCAGTTAGTTGATGAAACCCGGCAACTGCAACATTCCATCAGCAACCTGCAAACAGAGAATGAACAACTCCAGACCCAGGCTAATCAGCTGGATATAAAGCTGGAACTGGCCGAAATGCGTGCCGAGCAACTTAAGCAGGAAGTGGTGCGTCTGGAAGAAGTGGTGTTTAATCTGCAAAAAGATAAAGCGTTTTATCAGCATGTAGTAGCGCCAGAAACCACTCAGGACGGCTTTTTTATTGATGGTCTGGAGCTCTTTGAGACCACAACGGACGGCTATTTTAAAGCGACCATGGTGTTACTGCAGCAACGCGCAGTCAGCGCTATTGTTCGTGGCGATCTTAAAGTCGCGGTTACCGGCATCCAAAATGGTAAACATCGCATTCTTACCTCTGACGACAATGCAATTTTGCCTGAGGGCAATGTGACGTACGGCTTTAAATATTTCCAGCCAGTCACCTTATACCTGCAACTGCCGGAAAATTTCGAGCCCGAAAGCATCGAGTTTACTACCACGGTTTATCAGTATAAACGGCGCCGGGGTGACTACCAGCGTAGCTACAACTGGCAGGCTCTTCTGGTAGCCGACCAGTAAGACACCCCCCTCTTCGCTTAGGTAAGTTACATCCAGCCGGGCTTTTTCACCTCGACTTCATACAATACCCTTTCAATCAGCGGTGAGGCAAAATCAGTGGCAACAAAGGGGATTTTTACTCTGCCACTGGCCAGCACAAAACCTAAGGTGCTGAGCCGCCGACGGCGCATAAACAGACTCTGTCTTACCTCAACCTGTTGCACCTTAGCCAACGGGAAACACCAGTAGTCGATGCCAATGATGCCTTTGCGAACGTAAATGTAGGTAGCGTCGCTGGCAATTCCCCAGCGCTGCCAGCGAAGGTAGGTCAGGGTGACCATAGCACTTAATATCAGCAGTGGTGGTAACGCGCCCGTGACGCCAAGGACTTTAAAGCTGACAATGCTCGCCAGAACCGTCAGAGGCAGGATCCACAGCATCAACTGACGCCAGAAAAAGCGTATGTGAATTGGCTCAAAGTTCATGTGCCGGGCCTGCTGCGCCGAAAAGACGTTGCTGGTAAGCTCATCCGATTCTGCAACGGTCACTGATGGCACCAGCAGTTTATGGGTGGCCTTGAGTTCGTTGGGGTTGGTCCGGCCGGTGACATTTTGTTCAAAATAAAGGTTTACCCTGCCGAGTAGCCGGTCGAGCCAGTCTTGTTGCTGACGGGCTATTTGTACCCGCGTGCGTTTCATACTGACTTCCTGACGATTCAGCAGACCACTGTTGCGAATGTATTTATCCCCTTGCCGGGTAAGGCGGTAGCCGTAAAACATCAGTACACTGCCTCCAATAGAGAAGAGGGCCATCAGGATCAGCAGTACAATGGCAATGAGCACGCTCATTACTCCCACATACCATAACGCCACCACTTGCTCACCAAGCCAGGCTTCCGCCTGCGGGCGCAGGGCATTCATCTGGCGAAAAATAAACCCGGAGATTTGCTCATAAAAAGGCGCCAAGGTGCCCAGCACAATCCACACCCGGTTATTGGTAATGCCATGTAAAATAAGGTCGCGAATGGAGCGTTCGTTAAGTAGCTGTTCGTCGGTGGCAGTTGAGGAGAGTGATTCTTCTGTAGTGGTTGCCGATTGCTGGCGATGTGCGCGCATTACTGTTTCTTTAACAAACTGCGCGTATGCTGAGGTCACCCCGGCAAAGTGGGCTTCCTGTTTAGCCGAGCCAGCTGTGTCCAGAGTGACGATACGTAAATCATTAAAGCGAAAATAAAAGGGCTGATCGAATTTCACATTCTGGATCCGCTCATAGGGCAAATCGGTAAAAGTTCGGTCCAGTACACCGGAACGGATGGCTATGCCTTTATCCGTTACCGTAAACTGAAAAAAGTAATACTTGAGCACCGACGAAATAGCCCAGCCCGCACCCATTGCCAGTAGCAACAAGGGAAAGTACTCAGAATCAATCAGTTTATGACCGCCCACCACGTAGGCAGGAATAACGTAGATGGCAAAGCTAACCGACTGCCTCAACTGTAAAAACAAAAAATGTAAAACCGACCAGGGCGATAACCGCTGCCACTGTGTTGATGTTGTCTGTACAGACTCTGTTGGGGTTGTCACGACTACTCCCTGGTGAGGTCTGAATGGTTTAACACAAACTGGCGCATTTTCTCGGCCGTCTCTTCGGGCAGACCCGGAATCGCCAGCGTATGGTCGCTGCCGCCGGCGGAATAGACTTTCAGTGTTGCCAATCCCGCCAGGCGCTCCAGAGGCCCCCGTTGAATATCAATATGCTGGATCCGTAACATGGGCTGACAGATGACCTTTTTAAAGATCAGTCCTTTAAACAGGATGATGTCCTGCTCTCGCAGGGTGTAGTAAATCAGCCGATCGGCAAAATAGTGGTAAGTAAATATCAGGCCACCAAGCAGGACAGTGATCGCACCAGCAACGCCTAAGGAAAATTCCAGTTTTACCGGCAGAGTAAACCAGGGCTGATAAGCTACAATCAGCAGTACCGTAAACACCAGCAGCGAAATAACTACCGTGACTGTCAGGTTCAGTTTGCGGTAACCGGGTGAGATCGCTTCGCTTGGCAGTTCACCCAAACAGGGCAGCTCCTGTGAATAAAGCGGGTTATTAGTGACTGACGGATGTTCCATAGTAGTAATGTTACTTAACCGGGATTGACGTAGCTCTACTATACCACTGCCGAAAAGCGGTGAAATATCCGTGCCGGGTTAAATTGTTACGGAGTTTGTCGTAGGGCGTTGCGGCTGGCTGCAAAAGGCGCCGGGTAGTCGATTTCGCTGAGGATAACCTCGCCGGGCAGACAGTTTGCGTCCACATGTTGCAGCAGATCCTGACGCACTTCGCAAAACAGCACATCCAGCGCAAAACGATTATTGCCGTATAACCCGCGATGCATCATCGACGCATCGAAAATCAGCAAGTCGCCGGCGTTCAATGGTACTTGCTGCCCACGGGGTAAATCGTGATAGGACTCGCGGCCATTGCGGGCCAAACGGACGTCGAGTTCTTCCGGACTGTCCCATTGATTGTGCGAACCAGGGATAAGCTCAATCCCCGGTTCATCATACAGCGCTAAGCGGTAATGCAATACACGGGTAGAGCCAAGCTGAGCCTGTTCTTCCTCGGGTGAGTAAAGGTACTGGGTGTCCCGATGCCAGTAATTTTTCTGCTGCGGATTATGCGGGTCAAAAAACAACTGGGTATTCATAAATGCGGCACCATCAGGCAGCAAAGGCTTTACCATTGACGCCATTCTGGCAGAACCAATAATGCTGAACATTGCTTGCCGGTCTTCGTCTGACATACGCTCCGCATGGGTAAGGTAGGCTGAGTTAATCGCCCGTTGCCGGTAAAAATTTTGATTTTCCTGCAGCCAGTGCTGGTGAAAGCGCGCGGTGATCCGGCGCAATTGCTCAAGTTCATGTTGGTCAAGAAAAGCAGGCTGGTACACGAAACCTGATTGTTCATATTGCGTGGCGATGTCTTCGCTGGCCAAGGCCAAAACTCCTTTTTAGCGGCGGCTTATTGCCCGCCGGTTAGTTGAAACGCGGCCCAGTAAAAGGGATGCGGGTAAAGCGCGCGGGTATCCTGCTGCGCGGCTGCCAGGGCTGAACTCGGTGCCTCAGACTGCAAATAAGTATAAAAACGGCTCATCAGATAGCTGGTGGCTTCGTCGGGCACCTGCCACAGGCTACTGACAATACCGTTGGCTCCGGCAAACAGAAAACCCCGGTTTAAGCCCACCAAATCATCACCGGCCGAGATATCGCCTAAACCCGTTTCGCAGGCCGACAGGACCACCAGGTTGGCATCTAAATTTAAATCG
>DDJQ01000093.1 GCA_002339125.1 Alteromonadaceae bacterium UBA2620 | reverse complement strand
AGACGCCTCACCCTACTCGATATGGCCGGACTACCGTTAATCTGCCGGGGTTGTTTAAAAATTAAACTGGCAGGCATACCCAAAGGGTGTTACTATGCGCCCGCCTTTGAAAGGTACTATTTCAATTTGCTTCACGCTTCTTCCGTTAGTCCGAGTAAGTCCCCGTAGAGATTCACATTCTGACCGTCTGATATGAGCAAGGTAAACACCGATAGCGTTTTTCTTTCGTGCAACTGCGAGTCGTGCATGGACTCATTATTTCGTACTAACTAATACAACGAGGTATTATGTCTTTTAGTCAACTAGGGCTGTGTGACCCACTTCTTAAGTCTATCAAAGAGAAGGGCTACAGCTCGCCTTCGCCGATTCAGCAAGAGGCGATCCCGGCTATTTTAACCGGCCGCGACGTGCTCGCAGCCGCCCAAACCGGGACGGGTAAAACCGCCGGTTTTGCATTACCTGTTTTACAGCGTTTGGCGGCGGGGCCGAAAACCAAAGCCAATCATGTGCGTGCACTGATTCTCACGCCAACCCGCGAGCTGGCCGCTCAGGTCGAAACCAATATCCGTGAATATAAAACCCACCTGCGTTTAAAGAGCGCCGTGGTGTTTGGCGGCGTAGGTATCAACCCGCAAATGAAAATACTGCGCTCAGGGGTAGACGTGCTGGTGGCAACGCCGGGCCGTTTACTGGACTTGTATCAGCAAAATGCAGTGAAGTTTGACCAACTGGAAATCCTGGTACTGGACGAAGCCGATCGTATGCTCGATATGGGCTTTATTCACGACATAAAGCGTATTCTTAGGTTACTGCCTGCGCAGCGACAGTCGTTATTATTCTCGGCCACCTTTGCCGACAATGTGATGTCGCTGGCTGAGTCGATTACCCGAAATCCGATTAAACTGGCGGTCACGCCAGCGAATACCACGGTTGAGAAGATTGAGCAGCAACTGGTCGCCGTCGATAAATCGAAAAAAATCCCGGCCCTGACCAGTCTGATCAAACAACAAAAATGGCAACAGGTGCTGGTATTCAGTCGTACCAAGCATGGGGCTAACCGAATCGCTACGAAACTTGCCAGTGCGGGTTTGCCCAGCGCTGCCATCCATGGCAATAAGAGTCAGGGCGCTCGTACCGCTGCACTTAAAGCATTTAAAGATGGCAGTATAAAAGTACTGGTGGCGACCGACATTGCGGCCCGTGGTATTGATATCAGCGAATTACCGGTAGTCATTAATCTGGATCTGCCAAATACCGCGGCAGACTATGTGCACCGCATTGGCAGAACCGGTCGCGCAGGGGCTGCAGGACAGGCGTGGTCATTGGTGAGTGCGGATGAAATTGATCAATTACAGGATATTGAGCGCCTTATTCAACTACTGATCCCGCGCGAGAGTCTGGCAGGGTTTGAGCCTAATCAGCCGCTACCAGAAACTAAGCTGCTGCCACCGAAGAAAATTAAAAAGCCAAAGAAGGCAAAAAGCACTTCGTCAGAAGCGGCCGGTAAGCCTCAGCGGAATGGAAAGAGCCCTCAGCGGAATAATAGCAGCTCTCAGCGGACTGATAAAAAACCTCAGCAGAACGGGAACGACCCCCAACGCTCTGGCAAAGCCGCTGATAGCAATAGTCAGTCCCGTCCGCCGCGTCGTCGCAGAGTCAACCCTCAGGCCAAACGTAAAGCGGTAGAAGCCTGATATGCTGTAAAGCCCTGTACATTGCTTGCAGGGCTGTATGCACTGAAAAGTGCTCTGTTTAGACAGTTGGCTAAATGCTATTTGCGAAATGTAAATGATGTTAGTCAAAAGTTGCAAGGAGCATGATCCCTTCACAAAAAGACCTCGTAACCGTATTTGTCACAACACAACAACGAGGACTTAACTATGAACAGGACCATGTCGCTCCTTGCAGCATGCAGTCTACCACTTTTTTTGGCCGGTTGCTTATCCGACGATGACGACGATGAGGTAGTACAACCGGAGCCCGAATTTGCCAATGTACGAGTCATCCACGCCGCATCTGATGCGCCGCTGGTTAACATTACGGCCAATGATGCCATCCTTAATAACCTTGAGGGCGTTGATTATCAGGTTGCCTCAGGTCGCTTTGAGGTTGAAACCGGCACTTACGATATTGGCGTAACCGCCATACTGCCAGGAGACGATGCTGAAGTTCTGCAGGCGGACGTTACACTGGAAGCTGATACCAACTATGACGTTTTTGCCGTAGGCAGTGTGGCGGATGATTCGCTGATGCTGTTGCCGGTAACCAGTACTGAAACGCCTGTAACAGCCGGTAATGCGCAGGTTCAGATTGTCCATGCAGCATCAGCGGCGCCCACTGTAGACATTTACGTTACTGCCCCGGATGCGGCACTGGCTGATGAGCAACCCCTGGTCACTGCTGAATTTACCGATGCCACTGACTTAGTACAGGTGCCCGCCGGTGAATACCGTATTCGCATCACTCCGGCAGGAAGTATGGATGTCGTCTTTGACTCCGGTACCGTGGCGCTGGCCGACGGTGCTGATTTGCTGGTAGCCGCCACCAACAATACCGGCAGCGGTGATTCACCGGTAACCTTACTGGTTGCTGATGGCGAGAGTGCAGTTAAGTTGTGGGACGCAAATACCACTGCTGATATTCGTGTGGTGCATGGCATAAGTGATGCCCCGGCGGTTGACGTGATTGCCAATAACGAACTGGTATTGGTTGATGCCCTGGCATTTCCTATGGCCACGGATTATTTGTCGGTGATGCCAGCAGATTACCTGATTGATGTAGTGGCAGACGCCGATAACAGTATTGTGGCCATCGATGATGCTGCAGTCACTCTGGAAACAGGTATGTCTTATACGGCCATTGCAAACAATGAACTGGCGGCACCGGAGCTCGATCTGCTTATGGACATGCCGCGTCGCGTGGCGACTGAAGCGAAAGTTCGTATTATCCATGCCTCACCTGCAGCAGGCAGTGTGGATATTTATGTCACCGGCGACGGTGAGATTGCGGATGTCGACCCGGCGTTTGCTGGCGTTGATTATTCAACCGACGCACTGGCTGAAACCGGCTATGTAAGCCTGGCAGCCGGGGAATATTTTGTAACCGTGACAGCAGCGGGAACCAAAGAGGCTGCGATTGCTACCGGTTCATTAATGCTTGATGCCGGCAATGTGTATACTGCCATTGCAGTAAACGGTGCAATCGAAGGTGCATTGCCACAGCTGATACTGCTGGATGACTTTGTTGCGACACCTTAAAGCCGTCAGTCCATAGGCGCCCCGGTTTGCAAGCCCGGAAAGCTTAGTTTTTTAATAGAGCCCGATGGATTTCGTCTGTCGGGCTTTATTTTGTGAATGAAGCTTTCCCCCGGAGCAAAAATCGCGGAAAATAAGGTTTTCTAATTCGGCATATGCCAGCAGGCAGGCCATTAAGAGCGGAAGTGAACATGCCAAAGGCGAGTGAAATTAAAAAAAATAACACCATCGTATTTAACGGAAAAACCTGCATTGTGCGGGACATTGACCGTTCTGTGCCCCAGGGACGAGCAGGTGGCAGTATCTATCGGATGCGTATGTACGACGTGGTGAGTGGTGCTAAGTTCGATGAAACCTTCAAAGATTCTGACATGCTCGAAATGGCTGATTTGGTTCGCCGGCCAGCTATGTTTTCCTACATTGATGGCGAGGAATATGTGTTTCTGGATAAGGAAGACTACACGCCGTATCACCTCAATAAAGAAAGCATTGCAGATGAGGTACTGTTTATCAACGAAGATACCGATGGTCTGCTGGTCGTAATAGTCAGCGATGTGCCGGTAGCCCTCGATTTACCGATGAGTGTAGAACTGGAAGTTACCGAAACCGATCCGTCAATCAAAGGGGCTTCAGCCACTTCCCGTACCAAACCGGCCACGTTATCGACCGGGCTGGTTGTGCAGGTTCCGGAATACATCAGCACCGGTGAATGGATAAAAATCAATACCGAAGAGCGCAAATTTCAAAGTCGCGCCGATAAACACTAGGCCGGGCTTAACATGACTCGTGAAGTGAAGATTGAAGACCTGGTGGTTGGTGACGGCAAAGCCGCGGAAAAAGGCGCGTTAATTACGACCCACTACCGGGGCTGGCTGGACACTGGCAGTGAGTTTGACTCGTCGCATAAAAAGGGGCGTCCATTTCAGACCGTGCTATCAAAAAACAAGGTCATCCAGGGCTGGTTTATTGGTTTACAGGGGATGAAGGTTGGCGGCAAGCGAAGGCTTTGGGTACCGTCAGAACTGGCCTACGGGGAGCGCCAGATTGGTGAAATTATTCCGCCGAACAGTGATTTAACCTTCGAAATTGAGTTATTGGAAGTCCTCACCCGCGATGACTAAGTCTTTTCCGCTATACCCGCTGCGGCGGTTGTTACGCCGCAGCTACCCATCTGTACTAAATTGATTTATAAATTGCTCGCAATCACCGCCGTGCACGTTGTCGATTAAATAGTGAATCTTCCAGTCCGGGCCCGTTCTGACCAGTTGGAAGCTATTTACCCCGCAATGACTGAGCTTGCCATCAAGATAAAACACATAGGGCGTCCATATTGCGGCCAGATTATCGCTTTGCTGCACGGTAACCGCTAACAGCTTTTCATCCAGGTGTTTGTCGCTCTGACTAACAAAACCGGCAAACTGGCTGAGGTCGTTACTTTTTATATTACCGCCTGGTTCAGCACGTTGCAGTAGCGCGCCGTTAGTGAACTGCGCTGCCAGTTGCTCGCCATCATGTGCACGCATGGCGTTAAACAGCGCTTCAACGGGCGCTTCCGGAGACTGGGCAAGCCCCTCCCCACTCGTTGAAAACAACGCCAGAGTAAATAACAATGAAATAGACTTGGGCATGAGACTTGTTGCTTTTAAGTTATAGAGTAAGCACATTATGAAAATTTCAGTGAGGCGTCAAACTGGTAATTTTTTCGCCAGGCGGATAAATTAAAGGCATCTGCGTAGTGGTTGTATAAACAAGTGGTAGTGTTTTCTGAGAGAGCAGAGGCACATTCGCGGTTGTCAATATCACACGCAGGGGGACGAATGACCACTGAATTGACGTTATCGAAAAAAGGCCGGCGGTTATACTTTCTGAACAGCCATACGCATACCATTACAGCGGCTGGCGACAGCACTAAATGTACAATCAGCCAGCGAACATCAGGGTAGTTGGTTTTAATGGTATTCAGCACGTCAAAACCGGAGGCTTCCTGCAGTGAAATATCAATGATTGCTACGTCCACATCTGCCAGAACATCTGCATTCGGCAGCTCTTCTATCGCTGCAACATCAAACAAAACATGCCAGCCAAATTCCTGCTCAACCAGGTTTTTAATGCCGTCCCTGACTAATTCGTGATCATCAATAATTATAATATGCATCAGCAAGTCCTTTTTTCACCGCACCAGTGTAACGCGACTTGGGATTACCTCAAATAAGCCAATGGCTTAGAAGGGGAGGTGTACGCAAAGTATGCAATTATGGCTTCAACTCTTTTTCCAGTTGGGATAATGTCGAAACAAAACTGTAACCCTATAAAAACAGAACTAAAAGCGATATTGTATGCTGTTTAACTCCTACGAATTTATCTTTGCGTTTTTGCCGCTTACCATTTTACTGGTGTGGTTGTTTGGACGGTATGCTTCATTTCAAGCCGTTGTGTGTACTGTTGCTCGCCTCAATCCAAGAGTAGTAGAAGGTACCCTAGATAGGTTGTTTTGATTTCAGCGTGTTCAGCAAGCGAGTGTATTAGCCTCAAAATTACGATGAAAGCAGGTGTTACACAATGGGCGTCAGGCTGGGGCAGTGATAGGTCTGATTGCAAGGAAACGGAGTTTAGTTGGGTAAATAAAAAGGGAGTTCAGTAGCTACTGAACTCCCTTTTTTCAGTATTATCAGATATGCTTATTTTGCTTTTCTGCGGCGCACAACCATGATGCCCAGACCACTTAACAGAATTGCCAGCGTAGCAGGCGCATTTACGTTAGTGATGCTGTTAATCCAATCAAGATAAGGCGCGTACAGGTTACCACCAAAGATGTGACCGTAACCGCCGTTAGCAACAGGAGAGCTATCAATACCAAAGGTATTGTTGGCTGCTAGCAGGAACTTATCATTCGTGGAGTCGTAAACAAATGAAGGGCCACCTGAGTCACCACCACCAATATTTGCTTCAAATAATCCGGTAGTTGTGTCGCTGCCGAAAGCATCGCCGCATACACCAAATACGATACAGAAATAATCCAAGTTAGTGCCGTTTGCTACACCGTCAAAGTCGGCATACCACACTTCTGCTTCTGTTCCGTAATCAGTAGGACAAACAGAAGATGAAGACCAACCGCCTGTTCCTTCTACCGCCATATTGGCATCATTACAGTCAAAAAACTCAGGGATGTTGAACCCATAACGTTTATTCACCCAGCTCGAACTACCAGACGTGTACCCATCCAGGCCGTTACCGGTAGTGCCATGACCGACCATAGTGAAAAGATCACCATTATCGATATCACCAGTGTAAAAATCATAAATTTCAACACCAGCCGGGATATCTTCTTCGAGCGTTAAGATAGCGATATCATCGTTAAGGCAGCCGCCAGAAAAACCAGAGCCATCGGTTGCTGAACAAACACCAAAGCCAAGATAATCTGGGTGAGCTACTACGCTTGTGCTAGGGGCTGTTGATCTTTCGT
>DDJQ01000163.1 GCA_002339125.1 Alteromonadaceae bacterium UBA2620 | reverse complement strand
TGCTAAAGGAGAGTGGCAGAGTCTATAACAAATATGAGCACCGAAATCCCCTGGAGGGCATACTTTACCGAATGCGTACCGGCATTCAGTGGCGGGATTTGCCATCTGAATTTGGTCTCTGGAATACGGTCTACCGATGTCCAAAACTTGGACAGGCACTAACTCAAAACTTGGACATGTCCAAAACTTGGACAGGCACTAACTCAAAACTTGGACAGGCATTTAAAATAAAAACGCGTAATGATTCGATTATTCGGGGGTGTTTTCTTATCGGTCCTTAAAAAATGCTATTGGGTTTGCAAATGGGATAGGCTTATCGATAGCTATTCCAACAACTTCATATGAGATGGATGATACGGGTCTATTTATGGCTTCTGATAGGCCAGGTAGTCTTGAAAAGTAGAGATTTGATTTAGTGTAAGAAAAGCTTTCAGTCTAAGCCGAATTGTACTTGTTCTTTCTACCGAGAATTCGATTTAACTTTTCGATGCTAATAGAAGTATGAAATTCTGTTTCTATGCCCGATATCATGGTTTGCCAGTCAGCCAGTTCTAATCCTGTCCTGGTAAGGATAGGGGAAGCGGTATCTTCAATTTTCCCTCGCTTTTGCGGATGATAATGCCGACCTGAGAATTCCACTAGTGCCAGGTAATCCTGAAGTTGAAAGGGTAAACCATCGGGCATATTGGCTCTGATATTACCTGTAAAGGGGAAAAGTAGTTTAGGTTGTTTGTTGAATTTAGCCGCATTGATACGTTGTTGAATGCTGGTATGGTTTGAAGTCTCAGGCGTTTTCGAAATACCCGCTCGAATCGGATTCAAATCAACATAGACCATACAAGCCGCTAATGCAGCGTCGTCTAACAAAGCTTGTGATTTGAAACGCCCTTCCCAGAAATGCCCGGTGCAGTCATCTTCTTTATTGGCCTGCCTTGCAATATATTCATTGAGTAAACGCATGAACCAGCTAATATCATAAAGGCGACGTCGATAGACTTCTGCAACTGCAATTACGGTAGCGGTTTCAGCCTCTGTTAAACTTTTACCTTGCTCAGGATCAAGAAATCGTTGAGATAACAACATCCCTTTAAACATTTTATGCCATCGCTGGATTATTTCTGTAGTCGATAAGGCATCGGCTTTCTGCTTGTTTATACGCAAGACCACATGTGTATGATTGCTCATTATCGCAAATGCGCAGACATCCACACAAAATACTTCAGCCAACAACATCAAGCGGTCTTCGAGCCATTGACGACGATGCTCGTAGCTTCTTCCTGAAACTTTATCTTCGCCACAGAGATAAGCACGACGTACACATCGAGAAACGCAGTGGTAGTAGGGCGTATCAGAGAGACTAATCAGGCATTTACGAGGTCTGGGCATCCATTTATCCAAGCGAAGCAACGGGTATATCTATTGTGCTGTAGTTGAGATAAATACCAACTGTATATAGGGATGGAAAACGACTGTCCTAGCTTTCTGCTAGCTTTCTGCTAGCTTTCTGTACTTGGATGGTGAGTGACTGTCCGAGATTTATTCTCGAGATTTAATGTTCTGTCGCTTCGCGACCGGTCACATAAAAAAGCCCTGACTGAGAAGCCAGGGCTTTTTTGTAATACCGTTTAGCAGCTTGATTAGCTGTTAATCACAGCTACCATTGCTTTGGCCAAATCGTCGATGTTAGCCTGGCTGATACCCGCTACGTTAACGCGGCTAGAATCAACAAAGTAAACGCTGTGCTCATTACGCATTTTCTGTACTTGTTCTGGGGTGATACACAGGAACGAAAACATACCTTTCTGATTGTTTACAAAGCTGAAATCTTTTTGTGCGCCATTAGCGGTCAGTTTTTCAACTAACAGGCTACGCAGGGTAGACATGCGGTTACGCATCTCGTTAACTTCGGTTTCCCACTCTTGCTTAAGGGCAACGTCGGATAAGATGATGTCTACCAGAGCACCGCCGTAGCTTGGTGGCATAGAGTACATACCACGGGCAACCGACTGAATTTGCGCCTGGGCGATTTTCTTAGTCGCGCTGTCTGCGGTAACAATTGCCGCTAAGCCGACACGTTCACGGTACAGACCGAAGTTTTTGCTGCACGAGGCGGCGATGATCACTTCCGGCAGGTTTTCACACAGCAGACGAACACCGTAGGCATCTTCTTCCAGGCCATCACCAAAGCCCTGATAAGCCAGGTCTACGAACGGCAGGAATTCACGTTCTTTAGCTACTTCAACCACTTGTTGCCATTGCTCTTTGGTGAGGTCGGCACCGGTTGGGTTGTGGCAGCAGCCGTGCAGTAATACCACGTCGCCTTTTTTAACTTTGCGCAGAGTGTCCATCATTGCGTCAAAGCGAATCGAAGCAGTGGCCTTATCGAAGTAGGGGTAAGTTTCCAGACTCAAACCTGCATTGCCCATTAACGGGATATGGTTAGCCCAGGTCGGATCGCTGATCCACACTTTAGTGTCTTTATTTACGCGAGTCAGCAACTCGGCAAGAATGCGTAATGAACCGCAACCACCAGGCGCTTGCACCGCGGCTACGCGATCGGCCATTAATACCGGGCTCTTTTCACCCAGGATCAGGCCCAGCATGCCGTCGATAAAACCCTGTACACCCTGTGGGGTTATATAGGTTTTTGACTTTTCGCGCTCAAGTAAGATGGTTTGCGCTTTGGCTACCGCAGATAAAATAGGGGTGTTGCCTTGCTCGTCTTTATAAACGCCAACACCTAAGTCAATTTTATTAGGGTTAGTATCTTGCTTAAACGCAGCAGACAAACCAAGAATCGGATCCGGGGCAAGTTGGGGTAGCACTTCAAACACGTTATGTCCTCTAAATGTACAGGAATCGGTTTACTAAGTTTATGAACAGTCCTGGGCTTTCACAAACTCAAACAACGGTGGTCGTGTGTTGTTGCTCAACACTGTTGTCAGTCAGACCACTTCATCATCTTCCGCTGGCACGGGAGTTAACCAGTCGGGCTGCGCATTATGCCATCAACTGCTGCAAATTCGAATAGAAAAGCGCTTATTCCTGCACAATTTTCCACTGAAACTCACGGGGTGGGGATACCTTTTTGCCGTGTTCATATTCCTGCTCAATCCAGGTGACTTCATGGCGATGATTAATCAGCAGCAGGGTAGAACTGCGCGTGCCGTATTCTGGTGAGGCAATAAAGATAGACGACAGGCGCTGCTCCCATTCAAGCGGTACGCCGGTATCCGGCAGTTCGTGTTGCGCAGCCGGGGTATTATCCTGAAGTAAGTTAAACAGGGCGTCCTTGTTAAGGGTGGTCGCCGAACTGATGTATTCCTGCAACCTGGTTACGCCGCGCCTTACTTTTGGCCAGGGCGTATTGAGTGCACTGTTGGAAAGGCCGTGAAAGCCCGTAGCCAGCGGCGTAAAATGGTTGGTGTGATTGTTATACACCTGCAGGCGGGTAACATTGCCGTACAGTAAATTATAGCCGTTATAGGCTTCGCGACTGTCGCTAAGCTGCTGTTCAAATTGCGCTTCGCTGATGGTGCGAGAGAGATAGTTGACCACCAGCTCACCTCGGCTGCGAGCTTGAGTTTGCTCACGGGCAGGATTGCGAATATTGGTCAATGCAGCAATATCGCCATTACGGTGGACTCCCATCCAACTTCCACCGGCCTGTAAATCCTTGCCGGCCAGTATTGTTTCTGGCGCATCCCACCAATGGCTTGGCTGGGTAGGGCGCTGATAAAACTCATCGCGATTAGCAGCAATAATCAGCGGATAGTCTTTGTGCTGTTCAACGGCAACAAAAATAATACACATAGCTTTGGTGGCGCACTCCGTAGCAGTTACAATTACCGATAACAGAATAACCGATTGGTGGCGGAATATGCAGTCATTCAAAGCGCCATTACCAGAAACAGTCCCACAATACCCGGTTGGCATGTGGGGTAAATGTTGCCGGTGGTGGCTGGATAAGCTGGGCTGGACAGTGCAAGGCAGCCTGGCTAATCACCCTAAAATGGTGCTGGCCGTTGGTCCGCATACATCTAACTGGGATTTCATTATTGGTGTGATGTGTAAACTTGCGCTCGGTCTGGATGTGGCGTTTTTAGGCAAACATACCTTGTTTGAAGGACCCTTAGGCGGCCTGATGCGCCGCTTAGGTGGTATCGCCGTGGACAGAAGTAAAGCCCATGGCGTAGTGGGGGAAGTGGCCGGGCGAATTAGCCGTTCAGAACAGTTACTGCTGGCGCTGGCACCGGAAGGAACGCGAAAAGCCGTGTATCCGTGGAAAAGCGGCTTTCTTTACATTGCACAAACCGCTAGAATTCCCATTCAGTGTGTCGGCCTTGATTATCAACAGAAAACGCTGGTTTTCGGGCCCGTCCTTACAGTATCCAAAGATGTAACGGTGTCGATGGAGTCGGTATACAGTTTTTACCGCACCGTCACCGCTAAATACCCGCAGCAAACAATTACGGAGCCCAACGCGTGACCAAACCGGGAGTGACCACTCGTCAAGTACATGCCGACAGACAGCTAAATCATCCGGCCGATGGTGCCGTACATACCAGTACCACCAACGCTGTCTTATTCGAATTTGAAAAAACGCAAGATCTGGTAGATGTCTTCCAGGGCAAAAAAATGGGCCACGTTTACGGACGCTCCTCATCAGGCTCAATGGCTGCGCTGCAAACTATTATTGCTGATATGGAAGACGGCATTGCAACAGCCTGTTTTGCCACCGGCATGGCTGCAATCACCAGTACCATGCTGTCGCTGTTTAAAGCCGGCGATCACTTAATTGTGAGTCAGTATCTGTTTGGCAATACCCGCAGTTTCTTAGACACGCTGATGGATTTAGGCGTTGAACTCACCTTTGTTGATGTAACCTCTATTCAGGATGTGATTGCGGCGAAACAAGACAATACCCGCGCGGTATTTACCGAGACCATCGCTAATCCGGTTACTCAGGTAGCCGATTTACGGGCCATTGGGAAATGGTGTGAAGAACACAAGCTGCTGTTTATGGTAGATAACACCATGACACCGCCACCCGCGTTCGATGCTAAAGCCATGAAAGTCTCGCTGGTGCTCAACTCACTCACAAAATACCACGGTGGCCATGGCCACGTGCTAGGCGGTGCGGTAACGGATATGGGCAACTACGACTGGACTTCATTCAGTAATATCAAATCGGCCTATCAGGTTGCCGATGAGTGTATGTGGGGGATAACCCAAATTCGCAAAAAAGGGCTGCGTGATCTGGGCGCTACGCTGGCAGCGCAATCGGCGCACCTTATCTCGGTAGGCATTGAAACCCTGTCGCTGCGTATGGCGCGTAGCACCGAAAACGCCATGAAACTGGCCACCTATCTGGAAAGTCAGGATAAGATTGAGCGAGTGTATTACCCTGGCCTTTCTAATCATCCGCAACACTATGTAGCTCGTGAACAATTGGGTAGTTATGGTGCGATCCTGAGCTTTGATTTGGTGCCTGGTATCGATCCTTGCGAATTCCTGGATGAGCTTAAGTTAGTGCTATCAGCCACTCACCTTGGTGATACGCGCACTCTGGCACTGCCAGTGGCCTCTACCATATTCTTTGAGAATGGGCAGCGGGAGCGAGCGCGCATGGGCATTACCGAAACAATGATTAGAATGTCGGTGGGAATAGAAGATACCGACGACCTGGTGGCCGACTTTGACCAGGCGCTGGCAAAGTTTTAAGCACAAACATCAGGCCTAACGAATTAGAAAAGCCTGCCGCATGTAGGCTTTTTTTTGTCTCTGCAATTAATCGTCTGCGTCTTTAATACCTTGTAATAATTCGTTTTTATTTGGAGTAATATTAGCGGGGCTAGTTAGCTGAGGAAGACAGCAAAAATATTTGCAACAATTTGTGAAAAAGTTTGAACTTTAGATCAATGCGAGGGACTAATTCTATGCAACTAGCAATTACGGGTTTTAATGTGTGAACCCCCGATTGTTTAAGTGTGTTCCAAGTTGAGTGTGCATATTAGCCCCGCAGTTTGCGGGGCTTTTTTTATGTGTGAAGAAAATTACATGGCTAACGCTTTTTCAACGTCACCGCGTAGTTCTTTATCAGAAGGTTTTACTGAACTCTTATAGTGCTTAACGATTTTACCGTTCTTATCTACCAGATACTTATTGAAGTTCCAGCTTGGCTCCTCACCGGTGGCTTTGGCCAGGATGCGATAAAGCGGGTCGGCATCATCGCCCTTAACATGGGTGGGCTCAAACATCGGGAATTCCACACCGTAGGTTAACTCGCACAATTCAGCGGTTTTACCTTCGTCATCGGCTTCCTGGTTAAAATCATGGGATGGAAAGCCCAGTACCACAAAATCGTCGTCCTTGAGCTCATCATACATGGCTTCAAGCCCTTCAAACTGTGGAGTAAAGCCACAGTAACTGGCAGTGTTAACAATCAACAGGGTTTTGCCCTGGTATTCGCTGCACAAATTTACGGTTTCCTGAGAATTGAGTTTACGTTTCATGAACTTTAATACGTCAGGGCAGCTGTTTGCCTGCGCGAATAAAGGCAGCGTACTGAATAACAATGCGCCAACTAGTTTTTTCATTGCTTTATTCCTGTTGTTAGGGGTTAACACAAATACTGTCCGGGCGGGTAGGTTGGATCAATTTATCCGTAGTGCGCTTAACAAGACCAGCGTGTGAAAAACAAGGACAAATGTCTACTTCCCGCATAGATAGCTGGCTATAATGGGCACGAATTTATAACGAAGTAAATAATAATATGCGACATACTCTAATTAAAAGCAGTGTTTTACTGGGCTTGAGTGTTGTAGTTGCAGCCTGCAACAGTACCGCGCCGGAAGCCGTTACGACAGAACCCACCACCAATGTTAGTCAGTTTGCCAGGGTGATTAAACCCGAGGCTCCACAGGCAACGCTGGTAAATGACAGTATTACCCTCGAGCAGATTATGGCCGACCCAAAGTGGCTTGGTCGCCAGCCGCAGAGTCCGGGGTTTGGCCTGGATGGCAGCGTGGTTTATTCCCGCAAGCAGGAAGATACCCAGCTCTATGATGTGTTTCGAATTAACGAGCAGGGCGAGTCGGTAAAAGTTGCGCCTGAGGTGCTACACAAATACAAGTCTGATGAAAAGGCCACCAGCCGTGACGGTCAATACACCGCCTGGAAATACGAAGACAGCGTGTTTGTGCAAATGCCTGATGGTGAGATTGTCCGGGTAACCTATGGTCAGCCGCTGAGCAATATCGGCTTTTTAACCGATAACCGGTTATTTGCGCGGTTATACAATACCTACATCGCTATTGATCTAACCAGCGGTCAGCAGGAAAAACTGCTGAGCTGGGAGTTTGCTGATATGCCTAGCGCCAACAAACCGCCCAAAGACTTTGTTGCTGCTGAACAGCAATCGCTGATCCAGTACATTCAGGTACAGCGCAAAAATCGCAGCGATAAGTTCGCTCAGGAGCAGATGATGCGCGCGCATAGCCCGGCAGTTGCACCGGCGCCGGTGTATTTTGATGACAGTGAGCGTCTGGTCGCCGCGGAGTTATCGCCCAGTGGTAAACATGCGATCATTGTGACCACCAAAAAAGGCAGTAGCCGTGATGACTCGGACATTATGCCGCATTATATTCAGGAAGATGGTCGCATTGCCGCAATCAGTGTGCGTCAGCGGGTTGCTGATGCCAAGCCGGTAAAGCAAACCACCTGGCTGGTTGATGTGGCCACAGGAGCCAAACACGAACTCTCGTATGTGGGTTTACCCGGCTATAACGAAGATGTACTGGCCGATGTAAAGCGCGAGAATGCTGCCGCCCGCGGCGAGGAGTACACGGATAACCGGTTACCCCGCGCAATCGGCCTGCTTAACAGCTGGTCGCGTAGCGGCCCGTCGATCCGCTGGCATCAGGATGGCTCTCAGGTAGCGTTGATCCTGGAAGCCTGGGACAACAAAGACAGCTGGATTGTTACCGTTGATCTGGCGGCCAGGAAGCTGGTAACCCAGCTGCGCCAACACGATGATGCGTGGATCAATTACCACCATAACCAGTTTGGCTGGCTGAATCATTCCCATACGCTGTTCTATCAGTCAGAGAAGTCCGGTTACAGCCATCTGTATCTGCAACAACCAGGGGAGGCCCCTAAGGCACTTACCAGTGGTCAGTATGTGGTAGATAGCTTAACTGTGACCGAAGACGACCAGTATGTGTATTTTAAAGCCAATAAAAAACACCCTGGTATTTACGAAATTTACCGGGTCAATACTCAAACCGGCGAGCATCAGGCATTGACTGACCTTAACGGTCTGACCGATTATGTGCTGAGCCCGGATGAACAAACCCTGCTGCTTACCCATTCTACGGTCACCCGTCCGCCGGAGTTATATTCAGTGGCGGTAAACGATGAGCAGGCCCCGCAGCGACTGACTCACACCATCAGCGAAGCTTTTCTTGCCAAGCCCTGGGTGGCACCGCAGGTGGTGGCGATTGATTCCAGCCATACGGAACAGCCGATTTATGCACGGGTGTATTTACCGGAAGGTTATACCGAAGGTGAACCACGCCGTGCTGTAGTGTTTAACCACGGGGCAGGCTATCTGCAGAACTCCCACTTGGGTTGGTCTGGTTATTTCCGCGAATTTATGTTCCACAGCTTCTTGGTTAAACAAGGCTACGTAGTACTGGATATGGACTACCGCGCCTCCCGTGGCTACGGTCGCGACTGGCGGACTGCTATCTATCGTCAAATGGGCACGCCGGAGCTGGAAGACCTGCGTGATGGCGTAAACTGGCTGGTAGAGAATGCCAACGTGGATCGCAATCGTATTGGCACCTATGGCGGCTCTTATGGTGGCTTCCTTACCTTTATGGCGATGTTTAATGCCCCGGATCTGTTCCAGGCCGGTGCGGCGCTACGCCCGGTGTCTGACTGGGCGCATTATAACCACGGCTACACCTCTAATATCCTCAATACGCCGGATGTTGATCCCATTGCTTATCGCAAAAGCTCGCCAATTTACTTTGCCGAAGGGTTGCAAAAGCCGCTGCTGATCAATGCGCCTATGGTGGATAACAACGTATTCTTTGTGGATGTGGTGCGCTTGGTGCAACGCCTGATTGAACTGGAGAAAACCGACTTTGAAACGGCTATCTACCCGGTAGAGCCACACGGTTTTGTACAGCCCAGTTCGTGGCTGGATGAATACCGTCGTATTTACGGGCTATTCGAAGAAAACCTCTAGCTATTAAGTTATGCCTTGCGGCGGCTGGCTATAAAGCCTGCTGCAAGGCTGCTTCCCCACATTAATACAAACAGCAATACGCCACACACAGCGCCGTATAAATGGGCATCAACAGCTACGCTGGCATCAATTAAGCTGGCCACATCCTCGCTACTTCCCTGCAACTGTTCAAACACCAGCTTGGCGGCAACACCGGCCAGTAATAACCAGCCGGAACGGACTTTATTTAAAATATCCATAAAGGCTCCCCACACAAAAATACCGTGTAAGGCACCAGAAAGACCCACATACCAGATTAAATGCGGCGACAGAAAGTAAATGCCCAGGCTGGTACCCAACCCACACCAGATAAACAGCTTTAAAAAGGTGACCGGGCGGTAATGCTCACCATGCAGTGCCCACAGTAAGGCCAGGCCAACCAGGTTTAATAACAGATGGTAGCCGTTGGTGTGGGCGAGGTTGCCACTGATCAGGCGCCAGGTTTCCATGCTTTGCAACGCATAACGGTCGTAGGCCAGCACATCGGTCATCGACTGACCGGCAAAAAAGAAGGCAATGCAAATAATGGCCAGAATTAACGGGCCGAGACTAAACTGTGGTTTTACTGGTAGCGCAACTATCATTGGAATTTATTGTTGATCAAAAGGCTGGGGCGCTATCATAACGAAAATGCCTTACGAAGCCCAATAAAGAGTCGGAGACCATAATGAGCAATATTCTTATCGAAACCCAGGGTGCCATTACCACCATCACCTTAAACCGTCCGGAAAAGAAAAATGCCCTGACCCGGGAAATGTATCAGACCATGGCCGATGCCCTGGTTGAGGTTAACCAAACCGAGAGCTGTAAAGTGGTGGTTATTCGCGCTGAAGGTGACGTGTTCTGTGCCGGCAACGAAATCGCCGGATTTGCCAATCACGGCGCTGAGCCTCATCTGGCAGAAACTGTCAGCTTTATGAATGCGCTGCTCAACTGTAAAAAAACGGTAGTCGCCGAAGTTTCCGGCAAGGCGGTTGGCATTGGTACCACCATGCTGTTACATTGTGATTTCGTGTATACCCACGGCGAAGCCCAGTTCGTAATGCCTTTTATTAATCTGGGTTTGGTACCTGAATATGCATCGAGTTATATCCTGCCGCGAATGGCAGGCCGGCGTCGTGCCAGCGAGTGGTTATTACTGGGTGAACCCTTTGGTGCTCAGGAAGCCTATCAGTTTGGCATGGTGACCAAAATTGTCGAACCCGAAGCCTTGCGGGACACTGTTAACAAAGTTGCCGGTAAGCTGGCCGCCAAACCTGCTTACGCTTTGCTGCAGTCAAAAGCACTAATTAATAACGAGGCAGAAGCCATTCACCAGCATATGGATGTTGAGCTGGATGTATTTATTGAAGCCATGGGCACAGAAGCTGCGCAGGAAGCTTTTGATGCATTCCTGCACAAGCGACCAATTAACCTGGAAAAATTTAAATAAGAGGAAGATTCACCTTGAGTCGTAGTCGCACGCGCATTCTTTTTCTGGCAGGGTGCTTAACCCTGTCTTCCAGTTTTCATGCTCTGGCTCAGCAGACCCCGGCACCCCGTGAAGCGGGCGAACCGGAGGCCGCTACCGGTTATATCGAGAAAAAAGCCCATATCAGTCAGGACTACATGGTGGTTGCTGCCAATCCTTATGCCTCCTGGGCGGGTAAGAACATTATCGAACAGGGCGGTAGTGCCATCGATGCGGCAGTAGCCGTGCAGGCCATGTTAACCC
>DDJQ01000112.1:5511-13211 GCA_002339125.1 Alteromonadaceae bacterium UBA2620 | reverse complement strand
AACAAAAGTACGATCTTGCCCTGGTAAAAAAGTACAACTTAAGATAAAATATACCGGTATAAAAAAACAAACTAAAGTATAAATTTTCCAACCTTTATACCACACCGGTGGCTCAGTTGATCACATTAAGCCCTGTTGGGCCAGAGAACACACCTGATTATCGGCCACAATAAAGTGGTCGAGCACCTCAACATCCACCAGCGCCATGGCGTGTTTAATATCCCGGGTTAAGCGAATATCCGCCTCGCTGGGAGTGGGATTACCTGAAGGGTGATTATGCACCAGAATAATCGCTGCAGCGTGGTCGGCAATTACCTGCCTGACAATTTCCCGGGGATAAACAGCCGCCGCATTAATAGTACCGGAAAACAGCTTTCTGAACATAATCAGCTGGTGCTGGCTGTCGAGCATCAACACGCCAAACACTTCCTGTTTTAAGTCGCGCAGCTCAGCCCGCAGGTAAAATTTAGCATCTTCGGCGCAATGAAATACCGAGCGTTTATATAATGGCTCAGCCAGTTGGCGGCGGCAGATTTCCATAGCCGCCTGCAATTCACAATAGCGGGCTTTGCCAATGCCCGGCACAGCACAAAGTTCGTGACTGGAGGCAGAGATCACCCCGCGCAAACTGCTAAAATGGGTCAGTAAGGTCCCCGCCAGTTCCAGCACGGTAAATCCGCGGGTGCCACTGCGCAGAATAATCGCCAGCAGTTCCGTGTCGGATAGCTGCTGTGGCCCGTGCTTGAGCAGTCTTTCGCGGGGCCGTTCCTGTAGGGGCCAGTGATGTAAGGTCAGCGTCATAACATCTCTCGGTAAGGTAACGTTGATAACCTCAACAGACTAAGAGAAAAGTAGCCGGCTAACTACTGCACCTGAGCCGGGTTTTCGCTACACACCTGGTGCGGCGCATGCTAATCTTTCCCTGTTTAGCTGGTCGGACATAGTCACATGACGTTACAAGGTAAAAAAATAGTACTGGGGATTAGCGGCGGTATAGCGGCTTATAAAACCCCGGATTTAGTGCGTAAATTAACGGCTCAGGGCGCGCAGGTTCGCGTGATCCTTAATCAGTCCGGCGGGCACTTTGTCAGCGAGTTGTCGCTGCAGGCAGTGTCTGGTTTTCCGGTGAGCACTGATTTGCTGGACCCCAGCGCAGAAGCCGCGATGGGCCATATTGAGCTGGCTAAATGGGCAGACATTCTGCTTATAGCGCCGGCTACCGCCAACACCATGGCTAAACTTGCCCATGGCATTGCCGATGACTTACTGACCACGGTGTATCTGGCCACCTCGGCTACCGTGTGTATTGCTCCTGCCATGAATCAACAAATGTGGAAAGCTAAACCGACACAGCACAACCTGCGATTATTACGTAGTTTCGAGGCGCACATTCTCGGCCCGGCTGACGGCGCCCAGGCCTGTGGTGATATTGGCCCTGGCCGGATGCTCGAACCAGAAAAAATCGTTGAGTGTTTAACGACATTAATCAACAAGCCGCTGCCGTTACAGGGCAAGCGCTTGTTGATTACCGCGGGCCCAACCCGGGAAAGCCTGGACCCGGTGCGTTTTCTGTCTAACCACAGCTCAGGCAAAATGGGTTTTGCCATTGCCGAACAGGCCCGAAACCTTGGCGCCGAGGTAACTCTGGTAGCCGGCCCGGTTGCGTTACCCACGCCAGACGGGGTAACGCGAATTAATGTAGAGAGTGCCGGGCAGATGCTCGAAGCCGTAATGGCCAAGGTTAACAGTCAGGATATTTTTATCGCAACGGCGGCGGTTGCCGATTACCGGGCAGAAAATGTCGCGGATAATAAGATCAAGAAAAATGCCGATGAGTTAACACTTACTTTTGTAAAAAACCCTGATATCCTTAAAACAGTAGCGGGCTTGCCTAAGCCACCATATTGCGTTGGTTTTGCTGCAGAGAGCCAGGATGTTGAAGCTTATGCAAAACGGAAACTGGCCGATAAGAAACTCGATATGATTGCGGCAAATGACATTACGGTTGCCGGTTTAGGGTTTAACAGTGACGCCAATGCGTTACAGGTGTTCTGGCCGGATGGGCGCTGTGATTTACCCGCCCAGCCCAAAACTGAACTCGCGCTGGCGTTGTTGAACGTAGTCATTGAACGATATCAAGAAAAAAACGACACACTGTCATTATAATTCACAATAAAGTGGAAACTGTTGTCACTCAATAATATGGTGGAGGAAGCACTTTTATTATGCCTGCTGCAAAACGAACTAACCGTAGAGCGCAAATTCTACAGGCGCTCGCCGGAATGCTGGAAACCAGCCCCGGTCAGCGTATAACCACGGCCAAGCTTGCTGAAAAAGTAGGCGTATCTGAAGCCGCGCTGTATCGTCACTTTCCCAGCAAAGCCCGGATGTTTGAAGGCTTAATTGAGTTTATTGAGGAAACCCTGTTTTCGCGCATCAATAAAATTATCAATGAAGAGAAAGACGCAGCAGCCCGTTGTCAGCTCATTCTGCACCTTATTCTTGGTTTTGCCGAAAAGAACCCCGGCATTACCCGTATCCTGAACGGTGATGCACTGATGGGTGAGCAAGAACGTTTGCGTCTACGCATTGCCAAACTGTTCGAACGTCTGGAAACTCAGTTAAAGCAGGTTTTACGGGAGCGCAGATTGCGTGAAGGTAAAGAGCTTGCCGCCGATGAAGGCCTCATAGCAAACACGCTTATCTGTTTTACCGACGGCCGCATCAACCAGTTTATCCGCAGTGGTTTTCAGCGCAAACCTACCGAGTATTTCAATGAACACTGGGCCTGCTTTAAGCAGTCTTTTTTCATTTAACATACGCTGACAAATGCAGACTGAGAGCAACCATTTATTTGCATTCCATGCGAGGCAAACTACAGTTAACTTAGATTAAAACGCTGACTTTATTATGCCTCGCACATCGCTTTACAACCTGGATGATATTCTCTGCGAAGCAGAAGATATCTTTATTGAACACAGTTACAACGGCGCCGTAATGGATGAAATTATCGCCCGTACTGAGTTTAATCGCAGAGGGTTTTATCTGGAGTTTGGCAGCAAGCTAAAGTTTCTTTATGCCGCCCTCGAGTATTACGATACTCACAAACTATCGCCCATTATTGCGCACCTCGAGGATCATCAGGGGCTGGCTTCTATTGAACGATTCTTTGCTGCTTACATTGAACATATTTATGGCCGCGGCTGCCTGCTGATTAACATGGTAACCGAGTTAGGCAGCGAAGATGATCATATCCGCTCACTGGGCCGTCACTATCTCGACAAACTGCAGCTGGCGTTTATCGGCTGCCTGGAGCAAGCCCAGCGCCAGCAAACCGTTCATACTCATATCAACGTTGAGGCGGTAGCCTTACAACTCACCAGTTTCGTGCAGGGATTTGCCATCAACAGCATTCTGGCGGAAAGTAAAGAAGAGTTACATATCGCCACCCGCGCCCTTCTGCAGCCCATTTCGCAATAACATTTGTGCTTTCTCCTCTTGGAGCGGCCACCCATCTCCCCTTATAATCGGCGTTAGTTTTATACCTTTTTCAGCAGTAATAAAGAGAACATAAATGGCCGACAATAAAATGCTCTACCGGGTACAGTTTGTGAGTAATGGTGAACATTATGAGCTATATGTGCGGGAGGTCTCCCAGGGCGGATTATTTGGGTTTGTAGAAATTGGCGATTTTGTCTGGGATAACCACAGTCACATTGTGGTGGATCCCTCCCATGAAAAACTCAAAACCGAGTTTGCCGATGTCACCAGCACTTTTATTCCAATGCATAATGTGCTTAGAATCGACCAGGTAAAAAAACAAGGTAGTGCCAAAATCACCGAGTTATCGGATAAGGTAACGGCGTTTCCCGGTCCTATTTATACCCCAAAGAAAGATTAACCCTGCGAGCCTGTACTGACACAAGGATTATTCTGACATGCTGATATTTGCAAGCTTTGCTGCGCTGGTTCTGTTATTGATTTATTTTGGTCTGAAAGTTCAGAACCTACAAAAGCAACTGCAACTGTGCCAGAACAGCCTGAAAGCCACTTCAAGACGGATGAGCGATGCTAACGGCAGCATGGTGGTGCTCGCCCAACAAATTCAGAGCTTTCTGGCCGAACGTCTCGACGCCTCACACAAACGTGGTTTAGTGAACGCTAAACACTATGAAACACTGCAACCGATGTTTGAGAAAATCAGTGCAGTGGCGGTGTATTGCATGGAAAAAGGCATGTCGGTTGAAGAAGCCCTCAATGCCGCTTTACAGGATGGGGAAGTAACCCTGGAGCAAATTCGTGAAGTGATTAAGGTACAACCCAGTGATATTCGCATGGCCTGGAGTAAAAATACCCTCGATGGCTTTATTATCGCCTGCCGCGGCCTTAGCTTTCCACCAACCAAAACCGAAAGCAGTAAAGCGGAATAATTAAACAAACCCCACGCGCCTCTTGCAGAGGCGTTTTTTTTGACTAAAATACTGTATAAATAAACAGTATTTTTATTATGTCAGCATCTATCAGTTCGCTTGTTAAACATCCCCTGGTTTTTAGGGGTCGGGACCATCGTCACAGCGCCGATGGTAACGAAGTGCGGCTGCCTTTCGGCCAGGCTAGTCTGGATAAAGCCTGTGCAGGCGGTGTGCCTGCGGCTGGCGTGCTAAGTATCAGAGCACTTGCCGGGCAAGGCGAACTGCAACTGCTGAATAATGTACTGTTGCAAAAAGCCGGTGCGCAAAAGCGCATCATCTGGTTGCCCAACCGGATGTACTTAAACCCAAACTGGCTGTCTCAAACGCCTTACCAGCAACAATCCTGGGTAATCAACACCCCTAACGAAGCGGATGCCCTGTGGGCCTGTGAACAGGCAATTCGTAGTCAGGCCTGTTGTTGTGTAGTGATGTACCTTGCTCAGATAGAACCGAAGGCTGCCCGACGACTGCAGGTACTGGCGAGGCAATACGACTGCCTGGTAGTACTGGTTCATCCCGGTAACAGGATTCCGGGCGCGTTGCCGGTAAACATTGATATGGAGCTAAGCTGCGATGCGCGGCAATGGTTTGTTCATTTACACCGGGTCAGCGGTGCCTGGCCGCAACAGCATATTGCCATTGAACATCCGCTTCCGGCTTCTAACAGTGCCATTGTTAACGCGTTCAGGCAGTACAGTAACAGCACTGCAACTGCTATTCACGAAGTCAGTTAGTTTAATGCACTGGCTCTATCTGCATTTTCCACGCTTGCAGCTCGATCTATTTGAGCAGCTTCATCCTGAGCAAACCGGGCCAACGGTAGTGATTGACGGAACTGACAATACCGTCTGTCAGTTATCGGCAGCGGCCATCAGTGCTGGCATTAAGCCAGGCATGGGCTTAGCAGAAGTAACCGCTATCTATGCGCAAACCGGGATTATTGAATATTCCTCCAATAGCGAAAGCAGTCAGCTGGAGCAGCTGGCTACCACTCTTTATGCAATTGCCTCTGATATCGTCTGTGTTGCCAGCAATGGTATCGCCATTAATTTGAGTCCGCTGGTGCGTTATTATCAGGGACTGGATAATTTTATGGCGTTATGTGAACGAACGTTAACCGCACAGCGCGTGCACTTTCAGTTTGGCTCTGGCGCCACCATCGAAATAGCCCGGGTGCTGGCCCGCAGTTGCGTTAACCGGGTAGAGAAAAACCCTGACCCGGCCAGTAACCATCTTAAAAACTGCTCGCTACAGGCCACTGAACTCCCCGCCAGAGAAATCGAGCAGTTAAACCGAATTGGTATTCGCACGTTGGGGCAACTTATTGCGTTACCGCTGGAAGAAATTGGTAAACGCTTTAATAACCAGATCATTACTTATCTGCTGGCTATAAAGGGCGTAAAGCAGCCGCCTTACAGTTTATTTCACCCGCGAAAGCTATTCAGTCAGTACCTGGAACTGCCTTATGCAGTGGAATCTGCACCGAGATTAAGCCGTTTTATTGCTATCGTGCTGGCCAATAATTGTGAGTATCTGCAAAAGCGCAACCTGGCTACCGACACCCTGCAGTTTGAACTACAGCAACGGGAGCACGATAACCTGGTGTTTGTGGTTAACGCCGGTACCGCTCATCATCATTTAAGTGAATGGCAAATGCTCATCGACCTTAAGCTTGAGCAACTTAAACTCGACTCGCCGGTCACCTCGCTAACCCTAATCTGTGATCAACTGGTTGAGTTTGATCCGGAAAACCTGTCGTTACTGCAAAGCACCTACTCAAGACACGCTGAAAACATGCTGTTGGGAAAACTGCTGGCCAGGCTCGGCAACGATAGCGTAAAAACAGTTGATCAGGTTAATGAGCACCGTCAGGATTATGCTGTACAACAGACTTGCGCACTCCATAGTGCACCGGTCAACTCAGAAGCTAACGGCCAGCAACCGGCCTGGCTGATGGTTCAGCCTCAGCCGCTAACCGAGCAGACTCAAATTCTTTACGGGCCGGAGCGGATTCACACTGGCTGGTGGGATGATCACCCGGTAAAGCGGGACTATTTTTTAGCCGTAACCGGCAAAGGCCAGCGCCTGTGGGTGTATCGGGATGATCAACAGCACTGGTATGTACACGGGTACTTTGGCTGATTATGTTTGCTGAACTGGTTTGCCAGAGTAACTTCTCTTTTTTAGAAGGGGCCTCTCATCCCGAAGAGCTGGTTAATACTGCCGCCTTTCTGGGCTATGAAGCCATTACCATTAGCGATGAATGTTCGGTAGCCGGGGTGGTCAGAGCCCACGCAGAAATCAAGGCGAATGGCTTACCCATAAAACTGATTGTTGGCAGCGTGTTTCGGTTGGCGCCGGATTTGAGAGTGTGCTTATTGTGCCCGGATAAAACCGCGTATGCCGAGCTCTGCCGTATTATTACCAATGCACGACGGCGTAGTGAAAAAGGGCATTACGCTTTATCAGAATGGGATCTCAAATCGGTTAAGTCGTGCCTGGCAATCTGGTTACCGGCATATAACGACAATGACAGGCAATGGGCAGAATTTTTCGCTAAGTTTTTCAGTGAGCGCTGCTGGATTGGTGTATCGCGTTTATTAAACGGCAATGATAACACTCATTTCGCCACGGCAATGTCGCTTAGTGAAGAGTATTGTTTCCCTCTGTTAGCAACCAACCAGGCATTGTTTCATCACCCCGACCGCCAGCATACCCAACATGTTTTGCATGCCATACGCACACGCAGTACGGTGGCCGATTTAGGCCGCGATGGATTACCTAATCAGGAGCGCAGTCTTAAAACGCTTACCAAGCTCACCCGCTTATATCCTAAGGCATGGTTAAGCGAGAGTGTGAGCATTGCCAGCCTTTGTCAGTTTAATCTGGATGAGCTTAAGTATCAGTACCCCAGCGAGCTTGTACCCAACGGCTATACAGCAACCAGCTATCTTCGCCACTGCGTTGAAACAGGGATTAAGAAACGCTTTAAACAAGGTGTTCCTGAGGCTATCAGAGAGACGATTGAAAAAGAGCTGGCGCTTATCCATTCAGAGCAATTTGAATACTTCTTTCTGACCATTTACGACATTGTTCAATTTGCCAAAAGCCGGGGGATTTTGTATCAGGGCCGGGGCTCTGCGGCGAACTCCATTGTTTGTTATTGCCTTGAAATTACCGCCGTGGATCCGCGCCAGATTAACGTGTTGTTCGAGCGCTTTATTTCCA
>DDJQ01000112.1:4438-5171 GCA_002339125.1 Alteromonadaceae bacterium UBA2620 | reverse complement strand
TATTGACGTGGACTTTGAACATGAACGTCGTGAAGAAGTTATCCAGTATATTTACGCCAAGTATGGCCGTGAGCGAACCGCGCTGGCGGCCAGTGTTTCGACTTTCCGATTTAAAAGTGCGTTTCGGGAAGTTGGCAAGGCATTAGGGCTGCCAGAATCACTACTTGGTTATTGGCTGAAGCAGTTTAACCTTCGCGATAGAACCCTTGGCTGGCAAAGCCAGTTGCAGGAACTGGGCATCGATCAGGACGGCCGTACCGTTAAGCAGCTAATTAGCATAACGGAAGATATCATTGGCTTTCCCCGGCATTTGTCTCAGCATGTAGGCGGCTTTGTCATTTCTGCTGGTCCGCTATACGAGCTGGTACCGGTTGAAAATGCCGCCATGGCAGAGCGCAGTGTAATTCAGTGGGATAAGGACGATCTGGAGTCTTTGGGGCTGTTAAAGGTGGATGTGCTGGCGCTGGGCATGCTCACTGCAATACGTAAAGCCTTTTCATTGATCAAAGCCCGTTATCAGCAGGATTTATCCATTCCCTTTATCTCTGCCCATGGTAGTGATCAGCAGGTATTTAATGCCATCTGCAAGGCCGATACCGTGGGTGTATTTCAGATTGAATCACGTGCACAAATGTCCATGCTGCCCCGATTAAAACCCGTTTCTTACTATGACCTGGTGGTGCAGATAGCGATTGTCAGGCCCGGCCCGATTCAAGGTGACATGGTGCATCCT
>DDJQ01000112.1:3747-4134 GCA_002339125.1 Alteromonadaceae bacterium UBA2620 | reverse complement strand
CAAGGTGACATGGTGCATCCTTATTTATTAAGAAGGCACGGTAAAGAGCCAGTCAGCTACCCTTCTAATGAAGTGAAATCGGTACTGAGCCGAACTATGGGGGTGCCTATTTTTCAGGAGCAGGTGATCCAGTTGGCCATGGTTGCGGCAGGATTTACCGGCGGCGAAGCGGATCAGCTAAGAAGAGCCATGGCCAGTTGGAAGAAAAACGGCAAGCTTCGCCAGTTCAGAAGCAAACTGATCGACGGCATGACACAGAGAGGCTATAAGCCGCAATTTGCCGAACAGCTCTTTGAGCAAATTTGTGGCTTTGGCGAATACGGTTTTCCTGAGTCTCACTCTGCTTCTTTTGCAGTACTGGCTTACGCCTCAGCCTGGCTTAAATAT
>DDJQ01000112.1:0-3447 GCA_002339125.1 Alteromonadaceae bacterium UBA2620 | reverse complement strand
TACGCCTCAGCCTGGCTTAAATATTATTATCCGGTGGAGTTTTATGTTGGTTTGCTTAACAGCTGGCCAATGGGCTTTTACTCACCGGCGCAACTTATCCAGGATGCTGCCCGGCATCAGGTTTATGCGTTGCCGGTTGATATTAATGAAAGCTGTATTGATCATACCGTTATTGATAACCACCACTTCAGACTCGGCCTGAGACAAGTGAACGGCTTATCAGACAAAGCCATGAATACACTGATATCACAACGCCCTGATAAAGGTTTTGCCAGCCTGACTGAGATTAAATCCCTTGGCCTTAGTCGAAGTGAACTGTCTGCACTGGCCAGTGCAAACGCTTTAAAAACGCTGGCTAAAGACCGCTTTAATACCCGCTGGCAGCTGATGGACTCGCAGTTGACACTGCCTTTATTAAAAGACCAGAGTGAAAGCACGTCACAGATGTTGGCGCCAACGGCGGTTGAAGACCTGATTGAAGATTACGCGTCGCTTAATCTTTCTTTGTCGCAGCATCCGGTAAAGCTACTCTTAGAACAACATCCCCTTCCCCACCTGACACTGGCCAATGAGGTCCTAAACAGAGCCCATAAGTCTCCCATACGAGTAGTAGGCTGCGTAGTGGGCCGACAAGCGCCTGGCACCGCGGGCGGCGTAACTTTTATGACGCTTGAGGATTATACCGGTAATCTGAATGTGGTGGTTTGGCAGAGTACCGCAAGGTTACAGAAAAAGGCCTTCATCAGCAGTAAGATCCTGGAAGTCAGGGGAATACTAGAACGATCAGAAGAAGGCGTAACCCATATCATTGCCGGTAAACTTATCGATCACAGTGACAAATTTGAGAAGTTACTGATGCATTCCAGGGACTTTCATTAGTGATAGTTTGCAATTCACATAAGAAAATACGTATGTATCGACGAAAACGTATATAAAATACACAAACTTTACCGTAATCTAGTGTTATTGATGTTTGGAAGTAAACTTTATTATGAACAGCTTTAAGGTTATCGCTTCTATTGTAAGCCGCCTGGCAATAGTATTTTTTATCGTCGCAGGAAGCTATAGCCGCGCCGACACAGTGGTTATCGGTACGCAGAATTTTCATTATTATCCTCATTACGATTTCACCTCAGATAATGATAAGGGCCTTGCCTGGGCGATTTTCGAAGCGTTTAGAGCTACTACCAACCATGAGTTTGTTTATATTTCTATGCCAGTTCTGCGACTCCAAAAAGAGCTGGCTAAAGGAAGTGTAGATTTTATCTACCCGGATAACCCCAAGTGGTATAACCCGATTATCAGTAATACCCTGAAAACCTTTAGTCGGCCAGTAACAAAGGCGCTGGGAGGGACGATTCTACGCCCCGAGAAAGTGGGTGCCGGAATTAACGAAATTCGCCGACTGGCAATGCCGTTGGGCTTTACACCGGTTAACTGGCAGGAAAGAGTGGATAACCAGCTTACGCACCTTATCCAGGTTAACGATACCCTTAATGCGCTGGAACTGATCGCTAAGAACAAGGCCGATGCAGCCAATCTCGAATACCATGTCACCCAGCATATCGCTTCTCAACAACCCACTCTTGGCAAGTTTACACTGGACCCAAAGTTACCTCACGATGGTGTGGCTTTTATGTTAGCAACAATCAACCATACCGAGTTGCTGGCAGAATTTAATACCTTCCTTGTTTCACACCAGGCATTAATTAAACGACTTCATCAGCAGTACCAAATTAAATCACCGGAGATTATTCTTAATAACTTAAGTGACCAATACTACTGATTTTGATGTGTAATTTTTTCCTTAGCAGATAAAATCTTAACATCATTCCCTTTTCCTCTCCCTTAACAAACTCAAAATATCAATGAGTTACGATTGGCTAACTATTTGCTTTGTTGATTTCAAAGGAGTGAATATCATGCTTAAACCTTATTTTCTTTTTATTTTTCTGTTTTCTTTTTCCAACTTTTCTTTTGCTAACGATCAGGCTGTTTCTGTTGGTTATCTTAATGGATTCGATGACATCCAGGGCGTTCGGGTCGCCTGGCGTCCAACCACTCTGGATATTGATACCACCTGGCTGGGCGACGTAGACGTCTATCTGGAAGCTGGTATCGGACTAAGTGTGGTTAGTGATCAACACTTTGCCGGTAAGGATATCGGTTCTCATTATCAGTTTGAAGATAATCTTGGTCTTATCATCGACCTGGATGAAAGTGAAAAGCTCACTCAGCAAGTTGCTGTAAGATTTATTCACTATTCAAATGGTGGCCTGAATAATGATAACCCCGGTCTGGATTTTCTTAACCTTGCTTACATCGCTCATTTTTAACCTAATCGTACGCACCCTGCTGTTGCCTGACAGCAGAGTGTACCGCAGATAAATATTCCTCCAGCCACCTAATAGAACCTGAACTTATAGATTGACGTTTACCGGCACTTCGCGTTAATTGCAAATGTCTTTGGCAACTGTGTTTGTCTGTGTACTATAGTTAATCTATTACTCATGGTATTAAGTAATGATGAAGCATTCTCTTATCCGCAAATATGCAGGTTCCATTGCTTTGCTGCTCTCATCGGCATTGTCATTTAGCTCTGCCTGCGCCGAAACTTACGTAGTAGCATCACAAAATATCGCCTATTACCCACACTATGAATTCTCAGCGGTTAAAGACAGAGGCTACGCCTGGGCACTGCTTGAAGCTTTTGCTGCTGACCGGGGTATTAAATTTGAATATGTGAGTATGCCAGTGCTGCGGCTGCAAATTGAACTGGAAAAAGGTAACGTAGACTTTGTTTACCCGGACCATCCAACCTGGACTAATCCGGTAAACGATAACGCCACCAAGCATTTTAGCGCCCCCTTAACAGAAAGCCTGGTTGGTACATTTGTAAAGCCAGAGCGATTTGGACAGGGCATCTCCTCCATCAGAAAGGTGTCCATTGTATTGGGCTTTTCCCCCTTGTATTGGCAAGAACATATAGATAGCGGGCAAACGAAGCTTATATCGGTAGCAGACAATAAGTCAGCTATCTATATGGCGCAGTGGGATAGAGCTGACGCTTTTGATATGGACTATTACGTTGCTAAGTATCTGATGCAGAAACTTGATGATGTAGACGATTTTAAGCTCGATCCTGACCTGCCGGTAACTGTAGTCGAATTCTGTTTATCAACGGTCAAGAACCCAGAACTATTGTTAGAGCTTAATGAGTTTATTGCCAGCAACCCCGGGTTAGTGGCTATGCTTAAAGCCCGGTATAACATCGGTAACGCCCGTTACCAGCTTGAGTCTATTCAGGCAGGCTTGCAGTAGGGTTCTTCTTGGATGTTGAGTATTATGCTCTTATTTACTCTATGGTTGTGAGACGGAGATCCCGGATAAGTACTTTGTACTTTCCGGGATGACTGTTCTTTATTTTGTTAGCGCTGTAAACAGTGC
>DDJQ01000152.1:36892-37013 GCA_002339125.1 Alteromonadaceae bacterium UBA2620 | reverse complement strand
ACATCACTCATAATGATGGGGTCGCAAGTTCGAATCTCGCCGTAGCCACCATTCTCGCAAACCCAGTTAGTTGGGTTTTTTATTGTGCGAGACACTGCGCGGAAGTGGTGGAATTGGTAGA
>DDJQ01000152.1:0-36498 GCA_002339125.1 Alteromonadaceae bacterium UBA2620 | reverse complement strand
TGGGGTATAGCCAAGTTGGTAAGGCAGCGGGTTTTGATCCCGCCATCCGTAGGTTCGAGTCCTGCTACCCCAGCCATATTACAGAACGCCAGTCTTACGACTGGCGTTTTTGTTTCCAGACTTCTCACGATTTCCCGCTTGCTTGTGATACATTTTTGTCATCACCTGGTTAATACCATTCCATCTTAATATTTGGTCAGTAATGCCCAGTCTCTCGAACACATATTCATGATTCGCTTAGTGTCATCGACGAAATCGTTCCAAGCTGTGGTACATGCATCAACGATATCTTCGTATCCCTGGAAGCATCTGTTCGCTAAATGATGTTGCCGTATCCAACTCCACACCTGCTCTATGGGATTCAGTTCAGGAGAATAGGGTGGCAGTTTCATAATTGTCAGGTTTTCAAAGTCATCGGCTATATCATCGGTATGCCAACCAGCACCATCCATCACCACCACGGCATGGCGCCCCGGTTTTGTTTTCTGTGAGATTTGCATCAGGTGTTGACGCATGATGTCTTTGCTCACATAGGGCGAAATGAACGCTTCGGTGTCGCCAGTAGCTGGACATACCGCGCCAAACAAATGTGCATATTCAAATTGCTGTTGCTTCACAACTCGTGGGCGACTTCCCGTTGGGGCCCAAATGCGCGTTGTCGTGTTTTGCTGGCCAAAACGAGCTTCGTCCTGGAACCAAACATCTATGCGATCCAAGGCGAGATGCCCCGGAGTGTTAAGGATCGTTTCCAGTAGGAAGTTTTTTATATGCATCCTGGACGCCTGTTTGTTGTTTAGGATGTCGAGAACGACTCGTTATCCAACTAAACCCCAACGATTTTAACAGCTTATAGATTGCATTATGATGGTAGGTAACGCCAAATGTTTGCTCAATATAGGCTAAAATACTTTCCCCGGTAAGCCTACCTCCTTCATGTTTATCCTGGCTATGCTCTTCGATGTATGAACAGAGCGTTTGCTTTTGCCGTTCTGTGAGGTAGCAAGTTCGACCTTTTGCCTTTTTGGATTCCAGACCTTCAAGGCCATTGGTAAGGTAATTGGATACCCACAGATTCACACTTGTCCTACTGACTTTGAGTATTTCAGCGATATAAGTGCGGCTCTTGCCGTCAAGAAAATGAGAAAGGGCTAAGAAGCGTATACGCTTCCGACTATCTTTTTCAGATTTTGAAAGGGCGAGCAATTGCTCTGATGTATATTTCAAACTAAATGGACTCAGGAATGTAATGTGGCAATTAGATCACAAATCTAGATGGAATGGTATAAGATGTCTTTTGCAATGCCTGACAACCTGTCTGTAACACTGATTAAACTATTATTCCCCCTGATGCTTTTAATTGCCTCAGAGGTTATTTCAGCGCCCGTGACGCAAACCGCAGAGCTCGATGGACAGCCACGTAGCTGGCGCCTCTTTGTACCGAATGGCATCAATGAAGGAGCTGAATACCCTTTAGTGTTTAATTTTCATGGTACCGGTTCCTCACCAAAACAGATTGCTGAGCTCAACGAACTGGAAACGTTGGCAGAGCAACATAAGTTTATCGTCGTCGCGCCCAAGGCTGAATTCAGCTATGAGGCCGGTGGTCGTCAAACCTGGAATGTTGAGCAACTGGACAGCCCATATAATGACGTGGCTTTTATTAAAGGGCTAATTGCTCATCTGGCGCAGCACTACCCTATCGATACAGCTCGTATTTATGCAACCGGCTTTTCTGGAGGGGCGCGTATGAGCAGCCGCCTGGCCTGTGACCTTGCAGATACCTTTGCCGCCATCGCCCCTATTGCAGGTGTACGCTTTGCCGATAATTGCGCGCCGGCCAGGGCCATGCCAGTGCTTACCTACCACGGCACTCAGGATCCGGTAAATCATTACCAGCATCAGGCCGACTCCCCCCGTTACTGGCACGAAGGTGTAGAGCCGGCAATTGAGGGCTGGGTTAAGTTTAATGGTTGTGAGAACAGCACTACCACTGCTATTCGTACGGGTATCACTAAAACCGAGTGGTCTGACTGCCGTGACGACGTAGCGGTGATTTTTTATCGTTCTGAACAGGCAGGCCATACCTGGCCCGGTAGCCCCAAAGCTGACATCCTGGCAAAGTATGGTCTGGGCAGTACCGATGACTTACCCATGTCCGAAATCATCTGGGCATTTTTGAAGCAATATCAGCGCCAGTAATAAACTCAAAATGCTATTGTGCCGGGCAAACTGTGTTTTTTGCTTTACAGTCCCAACTCAGACCGGCACACTAATACCAATCCGCATAGAAGTTTGCCCACTCAGCAAGACTGTCAGGCTTTCTGGCTAGGCTTGGTTGCACAGGTTTGGTGGTGTCAAATCAAGCAAGCGTAACAACGCCAGAAAGCCTGGTAGCTCACCCTCAGGGAATTGCCCGAAGGGAGTGGCCAAAACGACTTACATCTGTGTTGCGCCCTCTGGACATAGAATGACTATGCCACAGAGAACGCGTCGTGATCTAAGTCGTTTTCGACTAGCCCTCAGGGATCACTCTGAGAGGGTAAACTTCTATGCGGATTGGTATAAACCTTTGATCACAATCAGGAGCATACCGGGTATGCGAGTGTTGAATGTATTACTGCTACTGGGCGGTTTAGCCGTATTTAACAGTCAGGCGGCACCGGCCGACGAACTACTCTCATTGCGCGAGCGCGCACAAGTGCAGGATAACTTGCTGGCAAAGCGGGTTGAGCATCTCTTACCCCGGTTAATGGCCCGCAGCGGAATCGATATGTGGCTGATGATCAGCCGCGAATACAATGAAGACCCCGTTTTACGCACCTTCCTGCCGGCAGACTGGCTGCAAACCGCCAGACGCACCACGATTCTTGTTATCGCCAGGGATGAACAGGGCAAGGTGCATACGCTGGCGGTAGCCCCTTACAGGGTGGGGAGTATGTTTGAACGAGCCTGGGATAAATCTGCGCAGCCGGATCAGTGGCAGGCGCTGAATGCGATTATTGAACGTTTTGATCCCAATACTATTGGCGTAAACCAGTCCGAAATATGGGCCCATGCCGATGGTCTTACTGTTACCGACAGAGCTAGTTTAATGGCCGAACTCCCGGAAAAATACCAGTCGCGGGTGGTTTCTGCCGAAGCGCTGGCGGTTAGCTGGCTGGAAACCCGCATCGATGCCGAATTGGCGTACTACAAGAAGATGGTCGCGGTCGCCCATCAGATCATTGCCGAAGGCTTTTCAACCAAAACTATCACGGTAGGTAAAACCACCACCGACGATTTGGTGTGGTGGTTTAGAGAGCGGGTAGCGGAGTTAAAGCTATCGACCTGGTTTCATCCGTCTGTCTCCTTGCAGCGAAGCGATAATCAGCGCTTTGATCATGAAGCTACGTTCGACGATGATAAAGCCGAGGTCATTATGCCCGGTGATTTGCTGCACGTGGATTTTGGCATTACCTATCTGGGCCTTAATACCGATACTCAGCAGCATGCCTATATTTTAATGCCGGGTGAGAATAGCGCGCCGGAATACCTGCAGCAGGCGCTGCAAAAAGGCAATCAGTTACAGGATATCTTTACCGGTGAGTTTGCCGCAGGCCGCACTGGTAACGAGGTTCTGGCAAGCAGTCTGGCCAAAGCAAAAGCGGCGGGATTAAAACCGACTATTTATACTCATCCGCTGGGGTATCACGGCCATGCAGCAGGCACCACGCTGGGTATGTGGGATAAGCAGGGCGGCGTGCCCGGCGACGGTGATTACCCGCTGCATATAAATACTGCCTACAGCATTGAGCTGAATAACGCGGTGATGGTGGAACCCTGGGGCAAAGAAATTCGCATTATGCTGGAAGAAGATGCGTTTTTTGATGACACCGGCGTCTGGTATCTGGACGGGCGACAGACCCGCCTGATAGAAATCCCCTCGCGCTCAGTGTTTACGCATAAGTTTTAACATCCAAACAAGAAGAACGAGATATGGATAAACGTAAATTTTTAAAATTAACCGGCTTAAGTGGTGTAAGTTTGTTGCTGGCCGGCAAGGCAGGTGCCGCAGAGCAGCAGGAAGAACTGACTTCTCTGTCATCACTGGCAGGCGATTTGTCGCCTATTTCAGCCAGTGAAAGACGCGCCCGAATTGCTAAGGCGCAACAACTGATGGCACAACAAAACATCAATGCCATTGTTCTGGAGCCCGGTGCGGCCATGGTGTATTTCACCGGTATTCAGTGGTGGCGCAGCGAACGGCTTACCGGGGTAGTGCTCCCTCGGGAAGGTGAGATTGGCGTAGTGTGCCCGTTCTTTGAAGAGCCCAGTATCCGCGAATCCCTGGAAGTAGGCGATGATGTGCGGGTATGGCAGGAGCACGAGAGCCCGTTTGAGTTAGTGACAAAAATCCTTGCCGATCGCGGTATTAAAAAGGGCACCGTTGGTTTTGAAAACAGCGTGCGCTTTTTTGTATCCGACGGGATCCTGAACGCTAACCCACAGCTGCGTGCGGTAAGCGCCGAACCGGTTACCCGCGGCTGTAGAATGATGAAGTCGGCTCATGAGCTTAAGCTGATGCATAAAGCCAATGAAATCACCCTGGCGGCTTACGGCTACGTGTATAAACGCTTACGCAAAGGCATGTCGCAGGCCGAAGTAAAGACCATGATGAATCAGGCCATGGTGGCGCTGGGAGGCAGTCGGCCGTGGAGCCTGGCACTGTTTAACGAAGCCAGTGCATACCCTCATGGCACCCGTCAACAGCAGGTCATCGGGGATGGCTCTGTGGTGCTGATGGATTGCGGCTGTGCGGTGCATGGTTACCAGTCTGATATCAGCCGGACGTTTGTATTTGGTGAGCCTGATAAAAAGCAACAGCAGGTGTGGCAGACCGTACGTAAAGGGCAGGAGATTGCATTTGCGGCGGCGCAAATCGGTAAGCCTGCTGGCAGTGTGGACGATGCGGTGCGCGAACACTATACCGCGTTAGGTTACGGACCGGATTATGTGTTGCCCGGGCTATCTCACCGAACCGGTCATGGCATAGGTATGGAAGGGCACGAAAGTGTTAACTTCGTCAAAGGCGAAAGTACCCTGTTGCAAGCCGGCATGTGCTTTTCTAATGAGCCCGGCATTTATTTACCCGGCGAGTTTGGCGTGCGACTGGAAGATTGTTTATACATGACTACCAATGGCCCCGCCTGGTTTACCTCTCCACCAGAATCGCTGGCCGACCCACTGGGTAAACTGGAGCCGCTGAAAGTTTAAAAATAAGTGGCAGGCGGCTACTGCCGCCTGCCGCTATTAAACCTACTTATTCCATCGGGGTTACCTTAAGCCCTACAAAAATGGTGTCGTCTTCCTTGTCGTCGGGAATGATCACCGGGCCTGGCATTGGTGCTGGCATAGGAATGGGATTCAGACCCGGTAAGGAAACTGCACCCGCACCAGTTACGTTTAACAATTGGTGAGGCTGAAGTGAGGTAAGGGTTGTTTTGCTCATGATTTTTCTCCGTGATTAAAAAGTAAACTGCCAGCTCATAGTAGTGCTTATGACCTACAATAAGAGCTGACAGGAAGACCGGAAAAAAGCCAGTATTGTCAGATGGTATAATCGGGCTTAAGCATCGCTAAAACGGTGTCGAGCAGAACTTTCTTGCGTAACGGTTTAGTGATGTAGGCGTTCATGCCGGCTTGCAGACACTCTTGTTTGTCCTGCACCGAAGCGTTAGCGGTGCATGCCACGATGGGTATATTTTTGTATCGCTCGCCAGCCTTGCCGGTGCGGATAGCATAGGTGGCCGCAAAGCCGTCCATTACCGGCATGCGGCAATCCATCAGAACAAGATCGATATCATTGTTGGTTTTCAGTAAATCGACCGCGTGTTTGCCATCTTCGGCCGATAACACCGAAAGCCCTGCGTCCTGCAGCATATAAAAAGCAACCTCGCGATTAATAGGATTGTCTTCAGCTATCAGGATGCGACCTGTTGGAGCCACCATCTGATGGGACGGGATAAATGACAAATCGGCATTTTTTGCAACATCTCTGGTTGAGCCCTGCAGCAAAGCGAATAGCTCATGGCGTAAAACCGGCTTATTGAGCGTATGCAGTGTATTGTCTGGTGGAGACTGTGCGTTACTGGCGCCATTGTGTTGTACAAGTATTGCCAGATTATGGGGTAATAACTCAGCCCGGTGGGCCTGTTTTTTACTGCTTCTCCAGGCATTAAATTCGTTTTGTAGCGCTGCATCAATTATTAGCCAGTCCATGTTGGGCGGCATTTTGTCGCTGAACTCAGCCAGTGAGTCGAGCGAGTCAATTAATACGAAGCGAACCTTCCAGGCCGCCAGTTGTTTGCACAGCAAACGCGCCTGAGTGTGCCGCGAACTCAGCACAATAACGCCACCGACCTCCGGAAGTTGTTGCAGGCGTGCTGGCGCGATTAACATTGCCGTAGCGGTAAACTGACTGCCTTCATTGAGTTTACTGGTTACCGTGACTTTTCCTTTCATGAGGTGAGTCAGGCGGTGCACAATAGACAGCCCGAGGCCGGTGCCACCAAAGCGCCGGGTAGTGGAAGAGTCGGCCTGGGTAAATGGTTGAAATAAGACTTGTTGCTGAGCTTCTGTTATACCTATTCCGGTATCCTCCACGGTCATCTCGAGCAGGAAATGCTCGCTGTCCAGAGGAATGCCGCGCAAGGTAAGACGAACCTCCCCCTCGGCGGTAAATTTAATCGCATTGGATAGCAAATTAGTTAACACCTGCCCCAGGCGCACTTCATCGCCGGTAAGCGAGAAAAAGGGCAAAGTACTTAAATCAACCTGGAGTTGAACAGGTTTATCTTGCAGATGAGTTAACTGCTCTTCGACTACTCGTTGCACCAGTAAATCTAATTCAATGGGCGCGTACTCCAACTCCATTTTCTGCGCCTCGATTTTAGAAAAATCGAGAATATCGTTAATGATAGTGAGCAATGCGCTGGCACTGTTGTGGGCAAGTTCCAGGCGGCGCTGTTGTTGTTTGTCACTGGCCTGCTGAATTGATAACTCTATCATCCCCATAATGCCGTTCATTGGGGTGCGGATCTCATGACTCATGGTGGCTAAAAATTCACTTTTAGCCTGATTGGCCTGCTCCGCTTCATTTTTGGCCAGTTGCATGGCCAGTTCACTGTCCTTCACGTTGGTAATGTCGGTAGCCACTCCCAGAATAAAAGATTCTCCCCGGGCATCCTCAAAACGGATCTTTTTGGTCCATAAAGTACGGATTTCGCCATTGGGAAACTGGATCTGCTCTTCGTTTTCTGCACTGCCAGAGGCAAAGGCCAGAATATCCATGCGCAAAAACTGTGCGGCCTCATCTTTGTTATAATCTTCTACCGTCGTGTAGCCAATCACTTTATGCCGCTTCTCGGGCGGATAAAGCGAGATGAATTTGTCATTGGCCATCACAATACGGTAATCAGTGTCTTTTACAAATAAGTACACCGGCAGGTGGTCGAACATTAACTGCTGAAAACTGGCCTTTTCGGCCAGCGCAATTTCGGTACGCTTTTTGTCATTAATATCCGTGTGGGTGCCCGCCATCAGCAAAGGTTCGCCCTTCGCGTTATAGTCGGTAACCTTACCCCGCTGGTGAAACCACCTCCATTCGCCGCTCTTATGTAGCATGCGGCATTCAAAATTGTAGTACTCAGTATGACCCTGCAGGCAATCGTGCAGCAGAGCTCTGGCTGTCTCGCGGTCTTCAGGGTGCATGGCATTAAACAGGGTATCTATCGACAGCGGCCCCAGCTCGTGAAGCTGGTAACCAAGCATATTCGCCCAGCGGGCGTTGAGTTGCACGCGCTGGGAAGGGATTTCCCATTCCCAGGTGCCAGCCCCGGTAGCCTCTACAATAAAACCGAGACGCTTTTTATTAATTAGCTTGGCCTGCAAAATGCGCTGTCGGGTAATGTGCTCACACAGGGTAGTGAGTATTTGTAAGTAATGCTGCAGGCGATTAAATAGCGCTTCATCGGTAGTAGTGCCAGCCTTTAGCATCACGCACAGGGTGAGTGCTATATTGAGTGGTTCACTGAATAAGGTAAGTGCTGCCAGCTCGTCGTGACAAGGCAGGGCAAAGTCGAGAATACCGGCGGGACAATGCCAGCGACTCTCGGCCCGGAATTGCCCCAGCAAAGACTCGATAAAATCACTATCGAGGGATTGCTCGGTGGTGAAATACAGCTGATTCCACAGCGAACGTGAATGACACAGCAGCACCGCACCATCCAGACTAAGGTGATCGGTGAGTGTTTGAAAGACAGGTGTAAGCTGGGCGGCTTCCTCTGCAGTCATGTCACTGGTTAACAGAGAATAGTCATCGTCAACCAGATTGCTGTCTATGGGGGTACTTAACATATCATTGAAAAACACGGACTTTGAGCAAAGTATAGTGCAAAGTAGCGAACCCCCAAGTTCAAATGGAAATTATCGTTCTCTTAATCGACGAGTAATAAAGTCTGCCAGTGTTCTGCTTACTACCGGGTGCTGGGTAGACTGAATAAACAGGCATACGTTGATCCCTCCCAGTGCCGGCAGGTTTTTATGTTTCAGCTCCATCAGATTCGCCGGCATACTCGAGCGCGCGAGCGCGGTGATACCCAGACCTTGTTGAATCGCCGCTACCAGGCCGGATAAATCGGCGTTGGTGTAACTTATCTTCCAGGCCGTGGTTTGTTGTTTAAGGTGGGTTATTACGCGACTACGATAAATACAGCCATCGGGCGCCAGCACCAGAGCGATATTGGGAGTGATTAGCGGGTGGGCCGGATCGCCAACCCAAACCACCTCATCTTCCAGGATCACATCGCCATCGGTGGTCTGCTCGGGGTTTACCAGCGCCAGAATCATATCAAAGTCATTTTGCCGCGAGGGGTGAAGCAGCTCGCGGCTCAGCGCCGAAGTTACTTCCAGCGATACATCCGGATAGCGTTTAGAGAACTCGCCAATCAGGCCGGGCAGTAAGGTTGAGGCAAATTCATTGGGGATCCCTAATCGCATGCGACCGCGAAGCGGAGTGGGATCCAGACTACGAAAAATACTGTCGTTAAGTTCCAGTAGCTCCTTGGCTTTCGGGTACAGCCAGTTGCCGTCAGAGCTTGGAAAATGCCGTTGACCCACTTTGGTGAACAGCTTTTTACCCAGCTGTTCTTCCAGTTTTTTTATCTGCAGGCTGATGGCAGGTTGCGAGCGCCCCAGCCACTGACCGGCTTTGGCATAGCCGCCTTGTTCAATGACACCAACAAAGGTGCGCAGGTTGTCGAGGGAGAGCTGCTTCATCATAAAGATTAGTAATTCTGATATTTTGCCTTGTGTATATAAGTATTTTAAATGTATTGATAAGAATTTCCAATTTGTTGTGTTTGCCATGCCTCCCTATACTTTAATCCATTGTCTTTACTTTGATGGGTTAGCCACAATGAGCAGCGCAACAACACAACGCACCGCGTTATACAACAAACACCTGGAATCAGGTGCAAAGATGGTCGATTTCCATGGCTGGGATATGCCGCTTCACTACGGTTCACAAATCGAAGAACACCATATAGTTCGCCAGGCGGCGGGCATGTTTGACGTGTCGCACATGACCATTGTTGATGTTACCGGCAGCCAGGCTAAAGACTACCTGCGTTACCTGCTGGCTAACGACGTTGATAAGCTCAAGGACAAAGGCAAAGCGTTATACAGCGGCATGCTGAACGACGACGGCGGCGTAGTTGATGATCTGATTGTGTATTATTTTGATGCTACCAACTACCGCATGGTGGTGAACTCGGCGACCCGCGAAAAAGACATGAACTGGCTGTTAAAGCAAACCGAAGGCTTTGACGTAACGGTTACCGAACGTCCTGAGTTTGCCATGATTGCAGTGCAGGGACCAGAGGCCAAAGCCAAAGCGGCCGAGGTGTTTACTAACGCACAAAATGAAGCGGTAGCAGGCATGAAGCCGTTTTTCGGTGTACAGGCCGAAGACCTGTTTATCGCCACTACCGGTTATACCGGTGAAGCTGGTTACGAAATTATGGTACCGGTAGAAAAAGCACCGGAGCTGTGGCAGAACCTGCTGGATGCCGGGGTTAAACCCAGCGGACTGGGCGCGCGCGATACGCTGCGTTTGGAAGCGGGCATGAATTTATATGGCCAGGATATGGACGAGACCATTTCGCCGCTGGAAGCGAACATGGGGTGGACCGTAACCTGGGAGCCTGCCGACCGTGACTTTGTGGGGCGCGCAGCGCTTGAGGCGCAACGTGAGCAGGGCACCCAAAAACTGGTTGGCCTGGTGATGAAAGAAAAAGGCGTATTGCGCGCCGGACTAAACGTCAAAACAGCAGAAGGCGAAGCGGGCATTATTACTTCGGGTACCTTCTCACCTACCTTAGGACATGCCATAGCCATGGCGCGTATTCCTGCGACTAACAGCAGCACTGTAGAGGTGGAAATGCGTAAAAAGTGGGTTAAAGTAGAAGTGGTTAAGCCCAGTTTTGTCCGCAATGGAAAAAGTGTTTTATAACAATTTAACGAAGAGCAGGAATACACATGAGTACTATCCCAAATGATTTACGTTACGCGGCGTCACACGAGTGGGTCCGCCCCGAAGGTGACGGAGTATTTACCATTGGTATCACTGAGCACGCGCAGGATTTATTAGGTGATATGGTATTTGTTGATTTACCGGATGTGGGTGATCAGGTAAATGCCGGCGATGATGTGGCAGTAGCTGAGTCGGTAAAAGCCGCATCAGACGTTTACACCCCAATCACCGGCGAAGTGCTGGCGGTAAACGAAGAACTTGAAGACTCACCAGAGCTGGTTAACTCAGACCCATTCGGTGACGGCTGGTTATTTAAAATTAAGGCCGACGATGTAGCTGAAGTAGACGAGCTACTCGACGCTGAAGGCTACGCCGCCAGTATCGAAGACGACGAATAAGTCTGACGTTACAACATTGATAATAAAGGGGCGGTATTGGCCCCTTTGTTTATTCTTTTTACTCTATTGCAGATGCTTAACGAATTATGTCAAACGCTTCAATTTCACTGGCTCAGTTAGAGCAAAAAAACGCCTTTGTTGGCCGTCATATTGGCCCCAGCGAAGAAGAAATCCAGCAGATGCTGGACAAAGTGGGCGCCAGCTCACTGGATGACCTTATCGAGCAGACCGTGCCCAAGAGTATTTGTCTGGATAAACCTATCGAAACCGGCGAAGGCGCCACCGAAGTTGAAGCGCTGGCAGCCCTTAAAGCCACCGCCGCAAAGAATAAAATTAACCGCTCGTTTATTGGCATGGGCTATTACGATACCCACGTGCCAAACGTCATTTTACGTAACGTGCTGGAAAACCCGGGCTGGTATACCGCTTATACACCGTATCAGCCAGAAATTGCCCAGGGCCGTTTAGAAGCCATCCTGAACTTCCAGCAACTGACAATCGATTTAACCGGTTTAGAGCTGGCCTCAGCCTCATTGCTGGACGAAGGCACCGCGGCAGCCGAAGCCATGGCGTTGGCCAAACGGGTATCAAAAAACAAAAAAGCGAATCTATTCTTCGTGGCCGATGATGTGCACCCGCAAACTCTGGACGTGGTAGAAACCCGTGCTGAGATGTTTGGTTTTGGCATTATTACCGGCCCGGCTGAGCAAGCCGCTGATCACGATGTATTTGGCGCCTTATTGCAATATCCTGGCACCACCGGTGAAGTAAAAGACCTAAGCGATATCATTGCTGCCGTGCAGGCGAAAAAAGGCATTGTGGCAGTCGCGACAGATTTGATGAGCCTGGCGCTGCTGAAGTCGCCTGGTGAATTAGGTGCAGATGTTGCTTTAGGCAGTGCCCAACGTTTTGGTGTACCCATGGGGTACGGTGGTCCACACGCCGCCTTTTTTGCCACCCGTGATGCTTACAAGCGTTCATTACCAGGCCGTATTATTGGCGTAAGTAAAGATACTCGTGGTCGTCAGGCTCTGCGTATGGCGCTGCAAACCCGCGAGCAACATATCCGCCGCGAAAAAGCAAATTCAAACATCTGTACTGCCCAGGTATTACTGGCCAACATGGCCTCGTTCTACGCGGTTTACCATGGCCCTGAAGGCATTAAAACCATTGCCAGCCGTATTCACCGCTTTGCCGATATTCTGGCTGCTGGTTTAACCAAAAAAGGTTTGGCACTTAAGCACTGCACCTACTTTGACACGCTCACGGTGCTGGTGGATAACAAAGACAGCGTGATTGAAAAGGCGCTGACGCTGGGCCTTAACCTGCGTGCAGATCTTGAAGGCTCAGTGGGTATTGCGCTGGATGAAACCACAACCCGCGACGACATTCTGAATCTGTTCAGCGTATTAATTGGTGACGAGCATGGCTTGAGCATTGATGACCTCGATGCCCAGGTGACCACTCAGGGCAGCCAGTCTATTCCGGGCGATCTGGTACGTACCAGTGACTACCTCACACACGAAGTGTTTAACCGCTATCACTCAGAAACCGAGATGCTGCGGTACATTAAGAGTCTGGAAGATAAAGACCTAGCGCTGAATCACTCAATGATTTCTTTAGGCTCATGCACCATGAAGCTGAATGCTACGGCCGAAATGATCCCGGTAACCTGGCCTGAATTTGGTCAGCTGCACCCGTTTGCGCCGCTGGATCAGGCCGCAGGTTATCAGGAAATGATCAGCGAGCTCAGCGACTGGTTAATCAGCATTACCGGTTACGATGCGCTATCTATGCAACCTAACTCAGGTGCTCAGGGCGAATACGCCGGACTACTGGCCATTCAGCGTTACCACGAGAGCCGTGGTGAAGGGCACCGTAATGTGTGCCTGATCCCAAGCTCTGCCCACGGAACTAACCCTGCCTCTGCGCAAATGGTTAGCCTGAAAGTGGTGGTAGTAGCCTGTGACAAAAACGGTAACGTAGACCTTGACGATTTGCGTGCTAAAGCGGAAGAAGTAGGTGATAACCTGTCTTGTGCCATGATTACGTATCCGTCTACTCACGGTGTATACGAAGAAACCGTGCGTGAAATTTGCGATATCGTGCATCAGCATGGCGGCCAGGTGTATATGGATGGCGCCAACATGAATGCGCAGGTAGGCATTACCGCCCCTGGCTTTATTGGCTCAGATGTATCGCACTTGAACCTGCACAAAACCTTCTGTATTCCGCACGGTGGCGGCGGCCCGGGTATGGGGCCTATCGGCGTAAAAGCGCATTTAGCACCGTTCCTGTCTAACCACACTGTGGTAGACATTGAAGGTGCGGGCAAAGACTGTGGTGCGGTATCTGCCGCGCCATGGGGCAGCGCGTCGATTCTGCCTATCAGCTACATGTACATCAAAATGATGGGTAGTGCTGGCTTACGCAAAGCCACCGAGGTTGCCATTCTGAACGCTAACTATGTGGCACGTTCACTGGAAGGCCATTACCCGGTGCTTTACAAAGGGCGTAACGGCCACGTGGCGCACGAATGTATTATCGATTTACGTCCGCTCAAAGAAGCCTCCGGGGTTACCGAGCTGGACATCGCCAAGCGCCTGAACGACTACGGTTTCCACGCGCCAACCATGAGCTTCCCGGTAGCCGGTACGCTGATGATTGAGCCAACCGAGTCAGAATCGAAGTTTGAGCTGGACCGTTTTGTAGAAGCCATGATCCACATTCGCGAAGAGATTGCCAAAGTAGAGAGCGGCGAATGGGATGCCACCGACAATCCACTGCACAACGCACCGCATACACTGGCCGATATCTGCGACAACGACTGGAACCGCAGCTATGACCGCACCACCGCGGCATACCCAGTACCTACCGTTGCCCGCAACAAGTTCTGGCCAAGCGTAAACCGTATCGACGACGTATACGGCGACCGCAACCTCATGTGTAGCTGCCCGCCGCTGGAAAGCTATATCGAGGAATAGTGAGATTGTTGTCAGTTTCGAATGAAGTTTGTGTACGATAAATAAAGTTTGTGAATTAAATGAAGTTTGTGAAAAGGGCCGAAAGGCCCTTTTTACTTTTCATTGAACAACAGAAGCTCTGATTTTCTGCGTTAAAAATGAAATAACCTTACGCACGTCTGTGGCGTGCTATCATACCCGTGTGTGCAAATTGATGTTGATGGGTGAACTCTTGAGCGATATTGGCGAAATTAACGTAGAAATCTTTGAAACTGATGCAGGCAGTGTCGAGGTGAAAGTTCATGATGAGAGCGTTTGGCTTACGCAAGGTCAGATGGCAGAGCTATTTGGCACAACATCAAAAAACATCATTATGCACTTAAAAAACATATATAAAGACAAAGAGTTAGACGATATTTCAACTGGTAAGGATTTCTTACTAGTTCGATTAGAGGGTCGTCGCAATGTTAAGCGAAACATGCGGCATTTCAATTTGGATGCCATTATCTCTGTTGGTTACAGGGTAAACTCTAAGCGTGGTGTTAGATTCCGGCAGTGGGCAACCAAGATATTAAAAGAGCATTTGGTAAAAGGCTACACAATCGATCATGCTCGCTTCGAATCAAACGCCCAAGAGTTAGAAGCAGCATTGAAACTGGTACAAAAATCAATCCAATCACCAGAGCTAACCTTAGCTACTAGCAAAGGTATCGTTGACATCATTAGTAAATACACTCATACCTTTTTGTGGTTACAGCGGTATGATGAAGGTCTTCTAACTGAGCCGCAAGGTACAGAAGGAGGAATGTTAGCGCACCCAAATGAAGCACAGCAAGCACTAGAAGAACTCAAGGCTGATCTTATATCAAAACAGCAAGCAACAAATCTCTTTGCTCAGCCACGAGGAGACGGTCTTGATAGTATTTTTGGGAACTTAGATCAAACTGTCTTTGGTGAACCAGCTTATCCATCATTAGAGTCAAAAGCGGCTCACCTGCTGTACTTTGTCGTAAAAAACCACCCTTTTTCGGACGGAAATAAACGATCAGCAGCATTTTTGTTTGTCGATTTCCTACATAGAAACAACCGCCTATACAACGAGGATGGCAGCTCTGTGATTAACGATGCAGGGCTGGCAGCATTGACGCTACTGGTTGCAGAGTCAGATCCCAAACAAAAAGACGTAATGATTAGATTGATCATGAATATGCTATCCCCTGTTTAGTCATAACAGGGTAGGGATGTTTTTTGCTCGAAATTACGGCAACACATAAATACAACAGAGCCGATTGTATATACCTTTATGTATGCGAGGCGTCCTCTTCAAAATTCAAAGTTTACTGAAAAGGCTTATTAATTTGAAAAACGATTATGCGAAGAAATTGGGGTGAATAAGTAGCTGCGCGGGTGCAGAAGCGCCCCCTTCGTGTTCCGGCCTTAGCGATTTAGACGGGCCTTTGTTTCGGCGTAAAACCATATCAACTTTGGGTGTTTGAGGCTTGTGGAATTTAGACAGTCTGTCGTTCTCATATCGCACCGGATAAGCCTGTCCCAAGAAAGTAGTTGTTGCTCCACAAGAGCTAGTGTTCGCTGGATTACATCCTTGTTATAGAGGGCGAGCTGTATTTAGTTATGCCTTGAGCTATTGGTAATTAAAATATGGAGTCAGAAACCCTTCGCATTCTGCAACAAGGCTGGAATCGTTTATGTCTTTAAGAGTTGGCGTATCAGTGCAGTTATAGCTGAGCTGATAGGTCCCCCACTTAATATTGTCTAGCACCCTAGTCTAAGTTTCTGTCACGACGTTTCATTGTTGTAAATTCGAGAGCATAGGGCTATGCTAGTACTACATGCCTGAATAAGAAAGTTAATAATATTAATCAGTGGGTTATTGTTGCCTCGCCGAGGCCTAAGTGTCTGATTTAATTTGCTTTCACAAACTTCATTTGTGAGACGTTGGAGGAGGTTTGTCAGAATTGCCGAAATTCACAAACTTCATTTAATTGGCCCCCTTCTTAAGCCCTTTATAATCAAGGGGGCGATTCACAAACTTAATTCGGAACTGACAGTACGACCATCTACAGTGTCAATATTCACATCAGTATCGTCATTAAGCATTAGTGAAATTTCGATATCGCCATTCACTGAGCCACATCAGATTCTGTAGTACTACCAAAAGATACCTCTATACCGCAAAGGGCACGTTGGTATTGGGATTTTCTGGTCCATCTCGATGAGGTTGAGCAGCCAATGAGTATTAGTATTCCTCAAATGGCCAACATTGATATGAACAGTGTGGCTTCGCATAGAAAACGTAAAGATTAAGTGGCGTAAACGCCGTTGTATATTGCCTCAATTGATTGTACCGCTGTATCTCACAACGATTAAATCCAGTTATTTGTCAACACAGAGAAATTGAACTAGTCGATTGGTTGATTACTATTTATACTTATTTCAACTTTTATGGCCCGGTAGTGTTGTCTCTTTATTGGTGTCGACTGCAAACAGGCGATTATTTGTCTGGTGAATAATCTTTTACAGCACGGGGCTTTGCAAATGAATGAAGAGGAATACATTTCCGCCAGGCTCGATGCTCAAATAGCTTGGTATGACAACAAGAGTCAGCGGGCTCAAAGTTGGTTTAAACGGCTACGAGGAATCGAAGTGGTGGCAGCGTCTTCTATTCCTGTGATAGCCGGGATAGCGCCTGAGCACCCCGCAACCATTATTATAATTGCAATATTAGGTGGGCTGATAGCCGTACTGTCAGCGCTGATAAGCCTGAATAAATATCAGGAAAACTGGCTGGAATACAGAACGACTTGCGAAACCCTTAAGCATCAGAAATTCTTGTATCTGACAGGCTGCGATCCTTATCACACTGACGAGGCCTTTACTGAGTTTGTTATAAAGATTGAGGGGTTAATTTCCAAAGAAAACAGTAATTGGAATAGCTATGTAAAGTCTCCCCCGAAAAATGATCAATCAAAGTGAGCCTGTATCGTTCTCTAACGCCGCGAACAAAAGGCTGGGTTGCATATTCCGCTTCAGTATTGTTGATACCACTCACTCTGAGTGTGTTTTTATTGGCAATTATGGGTGATTATGTTCTCATAGGCGTTGTGGTGAGCGTGTTGCTTTTTGGCGTAGGGATACTGCTATACAATTACGGCGAATCATTGCTCGCCCCCACCGTAAAAGAAGTGCTGGAAAAAGACACCCGGCCGCCCGTTATTTTCTTGCGACCATTTGAAAAAGATCTGCACTTTGTTGAAGACCAGGAAGATATATTTTTAGACCCAGGTGGAATAAGAAGCACCCGTTTTGAAGAATTACTGACCCCTTTAAACGCACTGGGCCCCTTAATCTCGATAGCTGATCCAAGCGCAAAAGGCCGCTTTGCGGGTACACATCATGGTGGGGCTTATCGAGAATATGTCAGTGTTGATGACTGGCAGGCACGAGTCACTGAATTACTTCGCAAGGCAACTTTGGCGGTATTAATTGTAGGGCAGTCTGATGGTATTACCTGGGAGTTTGCGCAAGCTCGTAAGCTGTTACCACCGCAATCTATATTGCTCTGTTTACCCGATGTAATGCGTATCAGCAACAAATCCAGTTACGAGCATATTTACAGAGATTTCACCGAGCAATTTAAGCGCATTTTTGGCAGTGAATTACCACCGCTGGAATCCGCCACCTATTTTATCGGGTTTGACCCACAGGGCAGCCCTTTTTTTCCTGATATTTCTGAAGAAGACATTGAGAAATTAAGTAAAAACGGTTTTACCTCTCTCTTGGTCTCCCATCAACTCAACTCAGTCTTGCACCGCCTGAGGCCCGACGTTAAATTACGCAGACAACGGCTCATCGGTACAGTGTCAAAACGATGGCGCTTAGGGATTTTAATCCTGTTTGGACTCACCAGTATTCCTTTGTCGATACTTTTATTGGTAGTCATCTGGCGATAACAACACTTTTTTACTAATACATGATGAACGCTTTCTCCACTTGCAAGCGGCCTCTGTGAGTTATCGCATGGCTTTTGTGCCTGCTTCGGGGAACGTATTTGCTCTGCAAACTATCCCTGCCATATATTGAGTTTGTCTGCAGAACATTTGGGTACATTTTTTAGTTACGCTCCGCTGACCAGAGCTCCCCAATTATCCGGGGGGCTCTTTATAAACAAAATGGCTTAATAACCGAGTTGCTTCACCATGGCTGTAGCCACACTGTGAGCGCTTGCCGGGTTTTGGCCGGTAATCACACGCTCGTCTTCTATCACGAAATCCTGCCACGGCTGTACTTTGCTAAATCGCGCCGCTTTGCGGGCTAGTGCTTCTTCCAGCAGAAAGGGAATGTCACTGATTGTGCCGTAGTCCACTTCTTCTTCACGAGTAAAGCTTGTGACCGATTTGTTTGCCAGTAATGCTTCGCCTGAGCTTAATGTAATGGGCAATAAGGCGGCGGGGCCGTGGCAAACCGCACCAATTAATCCGCCTTTTTCGTAGTGAGTTGCGGCCAGTTGGGCAAACTCTTCATTGTTGGCTAAATCACTCAGCAGTCCAAAACCGCCGGGGTAAAATATGGCATCGAAATCGTCAATATTTACCTCAGAAACCGGTAGGCTGTTATTCGTACGGTTTTTAAAATCTTCGCTGGCTAATACCTGTTGATTAACCTCGTCGTCTTCAATGTCGGTGCCGTAAACAGGCACCTGGCCGCCTTTTATAGAGGCAATATCATAATCAAATCCATGTTGGGTAAACACGTGAATTGCATGGGTGATCTCGGGTGAAAAGGTACCGTTGGCCTGGTCGGTGGTGCCAAGCGTAGCGTGATTAGTTACAGGGATAAGTATTTTTTTCATGAAAGTTCCTCGTAGTCGGTTTCATTGTTCATTTGCAATCACTATAAAACGTCCCTCATTGAATGATAATATACTCATTTTTGTAAATACTGTTGTTGTACAGCAATAATAGAGGAAGAGCTTTGGACAGTTTTGAAGGGATCGTCGAATTTATAGCGGTGGCCGAGAGCAGAGGCTTTTCAGCCGCGGCCAAACAGCTTGGTTGTAGTACCAGTCATGTGAGTCGTCAGTTGGCCAGACTGGAGGAACGCCTGGGGTGTGTTTTACTCTCACGCACCACCCGCTTGGTGAGTTTGACTGACACTGGTGCGGTGTATTACCAGCAGGTTAAAGACCTGCTCACTGGTTTACAGCAAGCTAATGAATTAGTGAATTTGCAGCAAATTAACCTGACTGGAACGTTGCGAGTGAGCGCGGCAGGTGGTTTTGCCGAACATTACGTGGCGCCGGCGCTAATGAGTTTTGCTCAGGCTCACCCTGAGTTAACCATTGATATGGATTTTAACAGTCGCATGGTTAACTTTGTTGAAGATGGCATTGATTTCGCCATTCGATATGGTGAGCTCTCCGATTCGAGCCTGATCGCCCGCAAGCTGGTTAATCGGCCGATGATGGCAGTGGCCGCCAATGACTACCTTCATCAAAATGGTGAGCCGAAACAACCGAGCGATTTAAAAAATCATAGTTGTATTGTTACCAATAATGATACCTGGAAGTTCATCCATAATGGCGTACCGGAAAGTGTAAAAGTAAAAGGGCGCTGGCGAAGCAATAACGCCAATGCTGTGTTGCAAGCCTGTGAGCAGGGGCTGGGCATAGCCTATATGCCCAAAAGTACGTTTACCGAAGCTGTTGAAGGCGGCCGCCTGATCCCGATACTGCAATCCTATTGGGGGAGCGGCTCAAGTAGCTGGATTGTTTATCAGAACAGGCGCTTTATGCCTCTGCGTACCCGCATGGCCATTGATTTTCTGGTGCAGTATTTTGCTCATTGGCACGAAGATGAGAATTTATAACAGGATTTGGCCTCGCTCTGGCAGTAATCAACTCGCTGAACTGGCAACAAGTTGAGCTTATCCACGATCAATCACGTAGGTAACCATAATGATTATGAATAGCGTGTCGTATAAGCGTGCGACAAATATTGCGCTAACAACGAATCAGGTAGGGAGCCTCATTATGCAAAAAATACCCGCGCGGAAAAAACTGTTGTTTTTTATTACGCTGATCACCACGTCTTTTGTGGCATCAGCTCAAAACGGTTGGTCAGCAGAAATTGAAATGGAAGGTAGCGAAGGTACAACGCTCACCGGCAAGGTAATGGCCACGTTTGATCAACCCTGGGCAATGACGTTTCTACCGGATGGCCACAGTCTGGTAACCGAAAAAGAAGGTGTCATCTGGCTGCTCGACAAAAATCAGCAAAAACGGTTTTCAGTTGAAAATGTACCCGACGTCACAGCCCGGGGGCAGGGCGGCCTTGGCGATGTGATTATCCATCCTGATTTTGCCACCAACAATACTATTTATGTGTCGTACGTAGAGCGAGACCCACAAGACGATGCTTTTAGCGGCGCTGTAATTGAACGCGCCACGCTGAACATTACTAATAACAGCGCAAGTTTGTCAGACCGTGAAATTATCTGGCGCCAGTCACCTAAAGTGACCGGCAACGGGCACTATTCTCATCGCATGGTGTTCTCGCCGGACGGTTACTTGTTCATTACCTCAGGTGAAAGACAAAAATTTACGCCAGCGCAAAATATGGCAATGAATCTGGGTAAAATCCTGCGCTTAAACGACGATGGCAGTGTGCCAGACGATAATCCGTTTGTCGGTAACGGCAAAGTCACCGGGCAAATATGGACCCTTGGTCACCGCAACCCGCTGGGTATCGATTTTGATGCCGAGGGCAATCTGTGGGCGCATGAAATGGGGCCGCGCCACGGTGATGAGCTGAATATAATTGAAAGAGGCCGCAACTATGGTTATCCCATGGTTTCACAGGGCGACCATTATTCAGGTATAAAAATTCCCAACCATGAAGACTTCCCAGTCTTCAAAGCGCCAGAAAAGGCCTGGGTTCCCGCTATCAGTCCGGCTGGGTTCATTATCTATAAAGGGACTATGTTCAGCGACTGGACCGGCAATGGCTTCATTGGCGGGCTGTCTTCTAAGGCCTTAGTGCGCGTGACTTTTGATCAGGATGACAAAGGCGCCTGGAAGGTCGAAGAGGCAGAGCGTTATGAGTGGGGGAAACGGGTTCGCGAAGTCGAGCAGGACCATAAAGGCAACATCTATGTGCTGGAAGACAAAGAGGGTGGCCGCTTAATCAAAATTCAGCATAACAATTAATTCGTATCTCGGATGGCTGCATGGCTTCTGCCATGCCCTTCCGGTTGTTCTCCTCTCTCTATGCAGTGCCAGCTGTTTGCGACAGCATGACAAATCACAGTGCATACCGACAGAAAACTAGACTTAACACATTGTCGTCAAAGAGTTTTTATACCTGTAGGTGTAAAGCAATACGCCTGACAAGTTGTTTGTAGGATAAACAGTGTTTATAAGCTGACATAAAGTAAATTAACGCAAGCGCCAAACCAGATTATTAGTTTTAAAGCACTAATGGCAATTGCCGATAGTTGTCTTTATACCGCCAAAGCGGCAGGTAAAAATACCTGGATTGGCGTGGAGTCAGCGCAGGATCCGGTGCTATTTGAAGGTGAGGCATTGTTACCGCGAATAGAAAGTTTAATGGATAACAAGCAGGTAGTTAGCTGGTGATGATGAATAACACTGTAATTATTTTGAATTGAGCTAAACTTTCTATAAGCGTTCGATTATGAAAGAAATTTACAAAACACTGCTTAATGCTTGTATAGGAAGACAATGTGTTCAGATAAACGGCAACAGACAGACTTCGGTGACTCCTATGATGCGGCAGAACTGAGATTTTTAGATCTCATCTGTTCGCTTGCTAAAGTGTCTATTCAGGGGTACGACAAGCACAGAAATGTCATCTACTGGAATGATTCAAGTGAAGAAATTTATGGATTTCCTCGTGATGAAGCCATTGGGAAAAAGCTTGAAGACCTGATTATTCCCCCTCCCATGCGGGATGAAGTGTTAATGCTGCACCAACAGTGGCTGGATAAGGGTGTGCCGATACCGTCTGCTCAGTTACCACTGCGACGCAAAGACGGCAGTATCGTGCACGTCTTCTCTTCGCATGTCATGCTCAAGGCCAATACCAATTCGCCGGAAATGTTTTGTATCGATATTGATTTGAGCGAGCAGCATGTGGCGCGGGAAAAGCTGGAGCATATGGCGTCTACCGACTTGCTTACCGGTTTGCCCAATCGTCGTCATCTCGAAAATACCCTGCAGAGCCACATTGAGCAGGCTCATCAAACTGGCGAGCAATTTGCCGTCCTGTTCCTTGATTTGGACATGTTTAAAGAGGTCAATGATACGCTGGGCCATACATGGGGCGATGAACTTTTGCGAGCGGTCTCGCAGCGCTTGCGCGAGTGCCTTGATGGAAAAGGGCTGATTACCCGGTTTGGCGGCGATGAGTTTGTGGTGGTGAGCGACGCGCTGGATGACACTGGTGCCAGCGAACTGGCAGGCAAGTTAACCGACTGCTTTCAACAAGCATTTGAGCTGAGCGGTGAAAGTGTGCGAATTACCCTTAGTGTGGGCGTTAGCCTGTTTCCCAAAGATGGTGATAAAGCAGGGGATCTGCTCAAAAACGCGGATATGGCCATGTACGATGCGAAAGGCAAGGGGCGCAATCGTTATGAGTTTTTCAGTCAATCCCTGGCTTTGCAACTACAAGAGCAGCGCACCCTGGCCGCGCAGTTACATGAGTCGCTGAATAACAACGAATTTGAATTGGTGTATCAGCCGCAGTTTGATTTAACTTCAGGCAGAATTGCCGCCTGTGAAGCCTTATTGCGCTGGCGGCCCACTCAGGAAGTGGCCAGTGTTTCACCGGGGGTTTTTATTCCGGTAGCTGAGCGCACCGATCTTATCCTGCATATTGGTCGCTGGGTGATGGAGCAGGCCTGTCGGCAGGTTAAGGCATGGCGTGATCAAGGTATTAAAATTCGGGTCGACATCAACGTGTCTGGTCGGGAATTGGTTGAGCCTGGCTACTTTGCCGGGCTTGATGATTGCCGCGCGCGTTACGGGCTCGAACCTCAGGATATTGGTATCGAACTTACCGAGAATATCCTGATTAAAGCGGGTAGCGAGGCACTTGAAGAGCTTAAAAAACAGCGTAAAAAAGGTGTTGAAATCTCGGTAGATGATTTTGGTGTGGGCTATTCATCGCTGAGTTATCTAAAACACTTCCCGGTGAGCCACCTTAAAATCGACCGTACGTTCCTGAAAGATGCACCTGAAAGCGCTTACGACGGCGCACTAATGGAAGCAATCGTCAATGTGGGGCACAAGCTCGACTTATTTATTGTGGCCGAGGGCGTAGAAACCGCCGAGCAGTCCCGCTATTGTCAGGAGCTCAAAGTCGAGTACGTCCAGGGCTTTTTGTACGCCAAACCAATGCCCGCCCGGGAGCTTGAAAAACTGTTGATGTCCACCGAATAACCACTTACTACCGCTTTTTAGTCAGCTGTAGCTGGGTGAAAAGCGGGAAGTGATCGGAGCCGTATCCAGGTAGCCTCTCTACTCTTACCATCTCGAAATCCTTCGAATGAAAAATGTGATCCAGCGGCCAGCGCACCAGCGGATATTTAGCGTGAAAGGTATTATAAAAGCCGCGCCCAATTCGGGGATCCTGGGCCTTGCTAAGCTTGCGGAAGCGTCGCGTACTGGGTGACCAGGCCACGTCATTTAAATCGCCCGATACGATCACCGGGTCGTTATGTTCGGCCATTTCTTTGCCTATGACGGCTAACTCGGTATCCCGCGGGGCGGCAGACTCATTTTCGGTTGGGCTTGGTGGTTTGGGATGCAGAAAATAAACGGTTACCTGAGTGCCATTAATATCGATTTGTACTTCCATGGATGGCACGTCATCTTCCACCACATAGCGGATCTGTTCGCCTTTAAAAGGCAGCTTGCTGTATAAGTGCATGCCATACAGGTTTTCCAGCGGGCAGGCCAGGCGGTGTGGATACTCGGAGTGAATCGATGACATCGCGTCCTGCCAGTCATGGTTACTTTCCAACAATATCATCATATCAGGCTGATATTGCCCCACCAGTTTCTTCAGCCCGTCGTAGTTATCGTTGTACATATACACGTTACTGGTAAGAATACTCAGAGTACTGTTGTCATCCGGCTGGTTTATCTGCTTTACCTGCTTAGGCCAAAGCACGGTATAGGGGAGGATCCAAATTGCCTGATAAATCCCTGCAAGCGAGAGGGCGGTTATCATCACTGACGCTGTAATCGGGTGGTCCATCGCCTGAAAAGCCCAGCCAGTAATGCACAACAGAATGAGTAAAAACAACTGTAACCGGGGAAACTCCCACACTCTGATAAGCCAGTGTTTACCGGGCAGATGCGGTGCCAGAGTGGTAAACAACAAAAATATACTTGCGATGAGCAGTGTGATGTACATTAGTCGTCCTTGATCAGCAGGTCTTGCTGGTAAGATACCTCTATTCCTTAACTTTTAATATGCAACCGCTAAATTCGATCAGTCCGGGTTGTTAAATTCAGCAGTTGAGAAAAATGACTTAATGCGCGTATGATAGTTGTTTTTCTGTTATGACAATTCCCAATGTATCAGAATTTTCAAGCTGAGCTGGCCTGGGCCACGCTTCATATGCCGCGCACTCGCGCTGCCATTAACGCCTTACCGGATCTCGGGGGCGTAAAACTTGCCTGTAATATGCATCTGGATTTAAAAATGGCACCACTGGTGGCCGGCTTACTCGATGCGGGTTGTGAAGTATTTCTGACTACCTGCAACCCCACAACCGTGCAGGATGATGTGGTGGCACATCTGGTTAGCAAAGGTGCAGTTGCCCATGCCTGGCGTGATATGAGTGACAGTGACTGGTCCGATTCATTCGATAAGGCGCTGGCATGGGGGCCAACCCACTTATGTGAAATGGGGGCCGACCTGACCACACGCTTACACGAAGGCAATCTTCAGCCAGATATTATTGCTGGTCTGGAAGCAACCGGCTCGGGTATTAACCGATTGGGCAATGTTGCACCCCGTTACCCCATATTTAATTGGGATGACCTGCCAGTAAAAGAAGGGCTGCATAACCGCCACATGGTGGGACTGAGTGCCTGGCAAACCTTTTTCCAAACCACCCATCTGACGTTGCACGAAAAAGTTGTGGTGGTGATTGGTTACGGACTAGTCGGGCAGGGGGTTGCCGCCTCGGCCAAAGCCTTTGGCGCACAGGTACAGTTGGCTGAGTTGGATCCGGCGCGTGCGCTACAGGCTAAGTATGATGGCTGGCCGGTGGTCTATTTGAGTGAGGCGGTGAAAACGGCAGACGTTATTGCCACTGCCACTGGTGCATATGGGGTAGTGAGTGCAGCGCATCTGGAAAACATGAAAGACGGCACGTTTATTTTAAACGTGGGTCATGTGGCGCAGGAAATCGACGTGCCTTACTTAAAGCAGAATGCTTCCCACAGCGAACCAATGCCCTATGTTAATGCGTATCAGTTGGGCGATAAGACGCTGTTTTTACTGGCTGACGGTTCTATGTTTAACCTTACCGCCGGCTATGGCGACAGTTTAAATGCCTTCGATGTCACCCTGGCGGTAATGGCTGCAGGGATTGGCCATATCGTCGGCGAAGGGGCATCAGCAGAAAAAGGCCTGTATTTACTTCCCGAGCACGCCTGGATGAGCGCACTCTGAGCAGTCCCATTCACAGGAGGTGCATTTGTGCCTCCTGTTCATATAACTGTTTTACTACTTCCCTTAATTTCTGTTTACATGGTTAAACCCAACGGTAGCGCTTACGGTAAAAAAAGTGTTATCTTTGACGCTGATATTCATTTGTATGACAAATGCCTCGTTCTAACTTGAGAAATAAATGATGACAGCAAAAAACAATGACCCGTTCGTGGCCCAGCGTGCCGATCCTTTTGTGTACAAACACAGCGACGGTTTTTATTATTTTACCGGCTCAGTGCCCACCTACGATCGCATTGAGTTAAGAAAATCTGCGACTATTGAAGGGTTAAGAGACGCTGAAACCTTCGACGTTTGGTTCAAGCACGACAGTGGCCCGATGAGCCGCCATATCTGGGCGCCTGAAATACATTACCTGGACGGTAAATGGTACGTCTATTTTGCCGCCAGTCAGGAAGATGACATCTGGGCGTTACGCCCCTATGTGCTTGAGTGTCAGGGACAGGATCCGCTTAACGATGAGTGGATAGAGCTCGGCATGATGCAGCCTGCCGATGGCGACGAGAAATCCTTTATCGATTTTTCACTGGATGCCACCGTATTTGAAAATAACGGTAAGCGTTATTTTTGTTGGGCCGAGAAGACCGGCGGGCAGTTTGCAGCGTCCAACCTGTACCTGGCTGAAATGGAATCGCCTATTAAACTTAAAACCACGCAGTTTATGCTCACCACACCGGACTACGACTGGGAGCGGGTTGATTTTTGGGTCGACGAAGGTCCGGCTGTGTTTAAGCATAATGGCAAAATCTTTATCGCGTTCTCGGCCAGTGCTACAGGTGCCTGCTACTGTATGGGCTATATGGAAGCCGATGAAAACGCCGATCTGCTGGATCGCAATGCATGGACCAAAACCAGACATCCCGTGTTGCAAACCGACTACGAGAAGAAAATCTTTGGCCCCGGCCATAACTGCTTTACCGTAGCTGAAGATGATGTAACCCCTTTGTGTGTTTATCATGCCAGGGATTACGAGCATGCCGTTGGCGATCCGTCGGTGGTACCAAAAACCGATACTCGCCCGCTGGAAGAAATCAAGCAGGATCCATTGTACGATCCCAATCGTCACGCCCGTGTGATGGAAGTCAAGTTTGATGCCAAGGGCAAACCGGTGTTTGAACTCTACTAAATATTCTTTTAAGCGCCGCATTACAGCGCGGTGGCTTTACCTGTTTTGCACAATTGTGTTTTTGATAACGGCGCGCAGAGTCGAAGCCGTGAAGCGTGTTCTTGCTTTACACCATTCATCCTATCCACAGTATTTTGCTGACCATCGATATCCTTTCACTGCCTGATTTTATGCCGTCGGTTAATCAGATTTAGCAATGATTTGAATCAACTTATTTCGCCATACCATTGCGTTATTTTCGACTATGATTAGGTTTAAATCTTCACGATTTCCCTGGAATCGCCTACAACAACAGAGGTAAAAATCATGACAAACGATAGCAATACTGCGTCGAAGTGCCCGGTAATGCACGGTGGAATGACAGCGTCAGGAAAGAGTAATACTGATTGGTGGCCAGAATCCCTTAACCTTGACATATTGCATCAGCATGACCGCAAGTCGAATCCTATGGAAGACGATTTTAACTACCGAGACGCGGTTAAATCGCTCGACTTTGCTGCCCTTAAACAAGATATGCTAGATCTGATGACTGATTCTCAGGATTGGTGGCCAGCGGACTGGGGCCATTATGGCGGCCTGATGATTCGTATGGCGTGGCACTCTGCAGGATCCTACCGTATCGCCGACGGCCGGGGCGGTGCGGCAACCGGAAATCAACGCTTTGCGCCACTCAATTCGTGGCCTGATAACGTTAACCTGGATAAAGCCCGGCGCTTACTTTGGCCGCTCAAGAAAAAATATGGCAATAAAGTGAGTTGGGCCGACCTGATGATTCTGGCGGGAACCATTGCTTATGAAAGCATGGGCCTAAAAACCTACGGATTTGCCTATGGTCGCGAGGATGTCTGGCATCCAGAAAAAGATACGTACTGGGGAGCCGAAAAAGAATGGCTGGCCCCCAGCGATAACCGTTACGACGATGCGGCCAATCCTGCCACCATGGAAAACCCGTTAGCCGCTGTTCAAATGGGGCTGATATACGTTAACCCGGAAGGGGTTAATGGTCAGCCTGATCCGCTGAAAACGGCCGCTCAGGTGCGTGAAACCTTTGCGCGGATGGCAATGAACGATGAAGAAACGGTCGCGTTAACCGCTGGCGGGCACACGGTAGGGAAGACCCATGGTAATGGCAAGGCCGAGCATCTGGGACCAGACCCAGAAGCGGCTGACGTACATGAACAAGGCCTGGGCTGGAACAACCACACGACCAGGGGGATCGGCCGGGATACGGTAACCAGTGGTATTGAGGGCGCCTGGACTACCCATCCGACTAAATGGGACAACGGGTACTTTTATTTGTTGTTTACTTATGACTGGCAACTCACCAAATCACCAGCCGGCGCATGGCAGTGGGAGCCGGTTGATATTAAAGAAGAAGACAAACCGGTGGATGTGGAAGATCCGAGTATTCGGCTCAATCCCATCATGACTGATGCCGATATGGCCATGATAAAAGACCCGAAGTACCGGGAAATATCAGAACGGTTTTATAACGACCCGGCATACTTCTCAGAAGTCTTTGCCAAAGCCTGGTTCAAGCTGACTCACCGGGATATGGGACCGAAGAGCCGGTATATAGGCCCCGAAGCGCCGCAAGAAGACTTAATTTGGCAGGATCCGGTGCCAGCAGGTGCTACCGATTATGATGTCGATGGCTTAAAAGCGCTTATTGCAAACTCTGGTCTATCGATTGCTGAACTGGTATCAACCGCCTGGGATAGCGCTCGTACATTCAGACAATCCGATTTACGAGGTGGGGCTAATGGCGCTCGTATTCGTCTGGCGCCACAAAAAGACTGGGAGGGTAATGAGCCTGAACGTTTAAAGCGGGTGCTGGCTGTATTAACACCGTTGGCTGAAAAAATGAGTGCGAGTTTGGCTGATACCATCGTGTTGGCCGGTAATGTGGGATTAGAGCAGGCTATTGCTGCGGCGGGTTTCGCTGTGCCAGTTCCTTTTACCCCAGGGCGAGGAGATGCCACTGATGAAATGACGGACGCTGATTCATTCGCACCGCTTGAACCGATTGCTGATGGTTTTAGAAACTGGTTAAAGCAAAACTATGCGGTAAAACCCGAAGAGTTGCTGCTCGACCGCGCGCAACTGATGGGGCTAACCGCGGCCGAAATGGTGGTACTTGTAGGCGGTATGCGTGTACTGGGTACCAATTACGCACAACAGCCTTTTGGTATGTTCACTGATAAACCTGGCACTTTGACGAATGATTTTTTTGTAAACCTGACTGACATGCAGTACAGCTGGAAACCTCAAAACGACGGCTCCTTTGCCATTATCGACCGTGATTCGGGTAAGCAAAAGTGGTCTGCCAGTCGGATTGATTTGGTGCTTGGCGCCAATTCAATTTTGCGTTCATATGCCGAGGTGTATGCACAAGATGATAATCAGCAAAAATTTGTGAGTGATTTCGTGAAGGCCTGGACCAAAGTCATGGAGGCGGATCTGTTTTAGGCATTCGATGGCAAGCTTTGACGCTTGCCCGTTTATTGTCTGTTCAGGTATAGCCAGCGCATCTTGCGCTGGCTATGACGAGGCGGTCTGCGTAACTTCTGCATTATCAGGCAGTATTTAATGCCGATTGATGTGGTGAGGTGCTCGAAAGCTGGTCGGTGATTGCGGTGCTATATGGCACTAAAAGGAAGAAGGGCGTTATAAAGTAACGCCTAAACCTGGGCGTCAGGCTAAAGCACAGCAGAGTTCATGGCTGAGCCAGCAAAGGAGCTTGTGGTTTGTTTGCTGGTCTTCCACGTCCACCATTTTTCATGAAAATAAAACGCAACCGTGTTAATTAATGGCTCAACCAAAGCCATAGCGCCACCAATCAATAAACTACCCGTAAACAGGTAAGCCACAGTAAAAGCAACCGTGAAATGCAGCATGGCGAAAGTAATAGTTTTTTTCATCTCGAATTCTCCTGAAGTTGTTATTAAGAATTATTATCGATTAGAAATGCTTTTTAAAATCTAATAAATTGATTGATTAAATCATCGAAAAGCATCAGGCAAGGATTTGAATCAATAATTCTGCCGGTAGCGCTGGCGTCAGTTAAACGGGCAAGGTATAACAGAGTGAAAATCTCAGTCTAAAGAACTGAGTTTGAATCAGATTATTTCGGCAGAGTACTGCAGTCTGAAATAAAATGACTATCCTTTAACGAGTATTTAAGGATAAATGTGGTGCAATGAGTTCACAGCCGTCGCTTACAATTCAGCAAAATCTGACAATTCGGTTGTTGCGGGTACTTCGTTATAACAAGGCCCGTATCGAGCGGGCGCAGGCGTTATTGCCGCCAGAGCGACGGCCGCTGTTTCATGTCATCCCTTTTTTACTGCATGTTAATCATCCTGAACTTCCCGGTTATGTCGAAGCCGACGCTGACCTCTTTTATGGTCTGAATAACTTCAGCTTTCGTGACGAAATAAAAGACGCACTATTTACCATTTTTCCTCAGCAGCAAGATTTATTTGACGACATCAAGTCTGTCTGGCCTCGCCAGCGAGCCATCGACGCTTTAGTGTTAATGGGCAGCATTGGCACTATTGCACAATCGGAAAAGTCGGACTTTGATTATTGGGTTTGTGTGGATGGCGATAAACTGAACGAAGCGTCGCTGGATGCTATGCAGCGCAAACTCAACACCGTTGAAGACTGGGCGATGAGTTGTTACGACATCGAAGTCCATTTTTTCCTGTCGGATATCGAAAAGGTCAGAAATAATGATTTTGGCGTAGCCGAAGGCGAAAGTGCCGGATCGGCTCAGGCCGTGTTCTTAAAATCGGAATTTTACACTACGAATATTGTGGTGGCGGGTAAGGCGCCGTTCTGGTGGTTAACACCAGATGCCACCAGTGAACAACAGTATTATTCACTGCTGAACGCCCTGGAGGAGGGCGGTTCACCGGATCCCAACTGGTTTATGGATCTGGGCCATCTCGACAAGCTGGATATCAAGGAATTGTTTGGTGCGGCAATCTGGCAGTTGGGTAAAGCTATCGACTCGCCATTTAAATCAGTTTTAAAAATGGCCAAGCTGGAAGTGTTTCTGGAGAATCTGGAGCAAGAGCAACCATTGTGTAACCTGCTGAAAAAACGGGTTCATCATGGCGATGAAGCGCCGGGCAACGTGGCCAATATCGATCCCTACGCTCTGATGTTTGATCAACTGCTGAGTCATTATCAGGCGGTTAACGAACCTGAAACCGTATTGCTGCTACAGCAGTGCCTTTATATTAAGTGCAATTGCCAACTGAGCCAGCCCGTGGCAGAGAGCGATATTACCTTTAAACGGCGCATTATTGCTGGCCTGGTTAAACAGTGGGGTTGGACCAAAAGTCAGATCCGCCATCTGGATAATTCCCATAATTGGTCGCTCACCGAGTTAGTCGAGCTAAGCCGCAAAATTCACCGTTTCTTAATTTATTGCTACCGGCGCATGTCCTCGCAGCTGCAAATGGATAATCAGTCGGTCAGTCGTGAAGATATGGCCGTATTGGGCCGTCGCCTCGATACGTTTTATTCCAAAAAAGAGCACAAGCTGGAATTTTTACGCATCGGCTTTGACGACAAAGTATTTTGCCCTGTGATTACCATTAAACAGCACCGGCGTAAAAATGGTCAGCAGGTCTGGGCTGCCTATTATGACGATCAGCTCGGCGTGCTTGGTAAGAACCAGGAAAAAGCCCGCATTAGTGTGGCCGAATCGCCAGTCAGACTCATTTTGTGGTGCGTGTGTAATCGCGTTATCGATATCAGCACCACAGTGTTGCTGGATTACGATACTGATCCGGTTACCGACAGCGACATTCATGCCCTGATCAAGCATTTTGGCAAGATCTTTGGCCCGGTGCGGGTGAATGCCATTCCACGGGAAGCCCTGTTAAGCCCGATGCAAATAAAGGCCTGTATGGCAGTGGTCAATTTTACCTCCAGCCGTCTCAAGCCTACCGTGGATGAAGTGACCGTTATCTATACCACCACATGGGGTGAGACTTACGTGGTGCCCGGAAAAGAATCGTTGGATAAGTTGTGGTTTGAGTTGCAGGAGTCTGTTCCCCGCCCGCCTTGCTACATTTTTGTGCCGGAAAGTTCGCAGCGCAAACGGATTTATCAGGCTTTCATCGATGCCGCAGAACAGGATTTTGAGTTGCTCAATTATTGGTAGCCCTGTAATAGTACCGTTGATTTGCTTTTTACCGGGGGGCCTTTAAATCAAATTGTTTGGGCCAGTCGCGGTAATTAAATACCTGCCCCTCATTGCGAATTCGGGCGATTTCCCCCAGATCGACGGTGGCATACACCCAGGCTGGGTCGCTGTTTTCTCCCTCGGCTAAAATACCGTTGGCCGGAAAACCATAATCAACCGGGCTATAAACACTAGCGCGGCCAGTGTTGGCGTCGACGGCCGGTGACCAACTGGCATCGCCGACCGTAGGCGACTGAACCACATAGCACTGATTCTCCAATGCACGTGCCTGACAACCGATACGTACACGGTGGAAACCCGCCTGCGTATCCGTACAACTGGGTACCAGCAACAAATCGGCGCCAGCCGCTACCTGATGGTTGGCGATCATGGGAAATTCTGAGTCGTAACAAATGTGAATGCCGATACGGCCAAGTGTTGTATCAATTACTTTAATGTCGGTGCCCGGGCTGATGTGCCATTGTTCGTTCTCAAACCGGGTCATGATGAGCTTATCCTGATAGCCGAGCAGGCCCTCAGGGCCGAACAGGTTGGCGCGATTTACAAAACTGCCATCCTCCTGCGCGGTAGGAAAAGAACTGGCCAGAATATGCACGTCGTATTGAGCCGCTAACGATTTATGCAGGGCAGCCCAACGGGGCAACAGGCTTTGCATAGCGTGCAGTTGCTTAGCTAAATCACTATACACCGCTTCACCAAACAGGGAGGTGAGCTCCATACTGCCATACTCAGGAAAAACCAGCAGTCTGGCACCTTGCCTGGCCGCACGGCTTACCCAGTCATCAAGCTTTCTGGCAAACTCATCCCAGTGTTCAAAAAAACCGATGTCATACTGAGCCGAGGCCAGTTTAAATGTATGCATTGCTACCCCTAAGTGAGTGCTTTCATCCAGAATGTCATGGGTTTGGCAGACTCCTCAGACTCTCCCACTTCCTTCCAACTGAGGGTGGTGGTCAGGTCGGCACATTTCTGATAGCCGCGATGCTGCCAGAATGTATCAAGCGGCTGAAAATCTGCCGGGCGAGCCGGATGATCGGCCGGGCGCTGAACCGCACAAAAACAGGAGTGGGTAATGCCTGCGATGGACCTGGCGTGCGCCTCACGGTATTCAAAAAAGGCAACACCTGCCCCCTGACCACGATATTGTGGCAGCAGCACTGACTCGCCACAATAAAAAATGCATTCAGTATCAAACCCGGCCTCAACAAAAGGCTGCTTTACTTCCGTAGTTTCATGTTTCAGCGGTACGCCGGTAGATGCGCCTACGGCTTTAGCGCCATCGAATGCCAGTACGATAATACTGTCTGGCGCCTCAATATAAGTGCTCAGATAACGGGCTTCGTAAGCGGCATCGCCATCATATAAATAGGGAAAGTCGCGAAACACCTGCATGCGCAGTTGAGCGAGCTCATCTATATATTGATGCAGCGCTGCACCGGATAAACATTTAAAAGTAAGCATAATGGGTGTTGTATAGCAATCAGGCCGAAACCTGTGCTATCCAGTCTTCAAGGTTGTAATAGTTGGTTACCCGGGCAACCAGGCCATCGCGAATGTCAAAAAACGCACCGGCCGGTAGCTTATAAGTCTGTCCGTTTGCTTCGGGTAAACCCTCATCGGTGGCCAGGTATTCGCCTGATACGGTGAACTCTACTGCGGCGCGATCGCCTGCGGTATTGGTCATTACCTCAATATCTACAATGGTTTCTTTGTAGTTTTTGTTCATGCGCTCCATAAACGCCACAAACGCATCCTTACCCACTTCGCGAGCGCCCTGATTGATGTCATGAATAACATCATCAGAGAGCAGTGACAAAAAGGTGTCCATATCCTGCATATTAAAAGCAGCGTAGTAATCCTGAAGTAACTTAACAGTTGCCTGACTCACAAAAAATCCTTCCTAAACAGCTAAGAAGCGAATGATAGTCCGCTGGGTTAAGAGTTTAAATACCCGTTGGCGGTGATTGACCGATTTATGTCGCAGGTTCAACTATCAGCCAGTTATGACAACTTTTAAAGGCACTGTTTCGGTTGCGTGTGAGCTTATTTTCTCGATGATCCCTGCTGGTTATGGGATGACTCGCGTCGACGGTTTATTGCTGTCTGTTTACTATTAACCGACAGAATATAAAAAGTAAACAGCAAAGAAGTAGGAACAATAATGAAAAAAACAGTAACGGCAGCAGCAGTTTTTACTGCTCTTTTTATGGCAGGCTGTTCGCAGGAAGCGCAGACTCAGGCCGAGGCTTCGGCTCAGGCGCCCACCGATCAGGTGTCCGCAGCACAACAACAGGACAATCCCCTTATGACAGAGAGTTCACTTACCTATGGAGCGCCTGACTTCCGGGTAATTGATGATGCGCACTTTATGCCGGCTTTCGAGCAGGGTATGGCAGAGCAGGCCGCTGAGATAGATGCCATAGCGAAAAATACCGCACCGGCAACTTTTGAAAACACGCTGGTTGCTATGGAGAAAAGCGGTGCACTACTTACCCGGGCGAGCCGGGTGTTCTTTAACCTGGTTGGCACCGACAGCACGCCAGAGCGCCGCGAGTTACAAAAGCAACTGGCTCCTAAACTGGCCGCCCATGCCGATAATATTAATCTTAACAGTGCCTTGTTTGAACGTGTTGAAGCGCTTTACAACCAACGCGATACGCTGAACCTGGATGCGGAGTCTCTGCGCTTACTCGAACAAACCTATACGCGTTTTGTTCGAGCCGGTGCAATGTTGAATGAGAGCGACAAGGCAAAAATTCGTAAGATCAATGAAGAGCACTCAACGCTGACTACTCAGTTCTCTCAAAACCTGCTGGCTGAATCCTCAAACATTGCGGTAGTAGTAGAAGACGAAGCGGAACTGGCTGGTTTATCCGAGAGCCAAATCAAAACTGCTGCTGAAGCGGCATCCGCGGCCGGACACGAGGGCAAATACCTAATCAGTATTACCAATACCACTCGTCAGCCAGTCCTGGCCTCGTTGGAGAATCGTGCGTTAAGACAGCGTGTATGGGAAGCCTCGGCTTACAGAGCGCAATCCGGTGAGTTCGATAACACCGAAATTATTAAGCGCCTGGCTGAGTTACGTGCGCAAAAAGCGGCGCTTCTGGGTTACGAAAACTGGGCCAGTTACAGCCTTGAACCACAGATGGCAGGCACGCCGGAAGCGGTTTTCGATATGCTTGGCAGTATGGTGCCGGCAGTCGTTGAGAATGTAAAAAAAGAAGCGGCAGACATCCAGCAGATTATTGATTCGCAAGGTAATGATTTCACAGTGCAGCCCTGGGACTGGGCTTACTATGCTGAAAAAGTTCGTCAGGCACGTTACGACCTCGACGAAAATGAGGTGAAGCAATACTTTGAATTTAATCGTGTGTTAAAAGACGGTGTGTTCTTTACCATGAACCGTTTATTCGGTATCCGGTTTGAGCCACGCCCTGATCTGCCGGTTTACCACCCTGATGTTGAAGCTTACGAGTTATTCGATGTCGACGGTAAGAGCCTGGCGATTTTTTACGCCGATTACTTTGCTCGTAAAGGCAAACGTGGTGGTGCATGGATGAGCTCTTTTGTAGGCCAGTCTAAATTACTGGAGCAAAAGCCGGTGGTGGTGAATGTGATGAATATTCAGAAAGCCCCGGAAGGTGAACCTACGCTGGTAAGTTATGACAATGTTACCACCATGTTCCACGAACTCGGACATGGCTTGCATGGCATGTTCTCCGATGTGACCTATCCATCACTGGCAGGTACGTCTGTATCACGGGATTTTGTTGAGTTTCCATCGACCTTCCAGGAAGACTGGGCGGCATATCCTGAAGTGATAGCCAATTACGCAAAACATTATCAGACCGGCGAGCCTATTCCAGCTGAGTTGCTGGAAAAAGTGATCCGTTCGCGCACCTTTAACATGGGCTATGATACGTTGGAGTACATGGCTGCAGCGTTACTGGATATGGAATGGCATACTCTGTCTGCCGACAGTGTGCCTGAAGACATAACAGCATTTGAGGATGAGGCCCTGGCTAAACATGGCGCTGCTCTTAGTTATGTACCACCGCGCTATAAGTCAGCATTTTTTGCCCATTCCATGGGGGGCGGTTATTCGGCAGGCTACTACGCTTACATGTGGAGTGAAATACTTGCAGCCGATGCTTTTGCTTTTGTTCAGGACAACGGTGGACTGACGCTGGAGAATGGTATGAAGTACCGTAAACATATCCTGTCAGTAGGCAATTCGCGCCCGCCAATGGAATCTTATAAGGCCTTCCGTGGCCGTGAGCCAAGCACTGATGCCTTGCTTATTCGCCGCGGTCTGAAACAGAAAATCGATTAATCTCTCCTTTCAGGCAGTCATTCGATCAGAGTGACTGCCTGCCATGTTCCCATCGCATTAAAACCACCCTCTGAGTCTTTGTGTACGCCCAGCATGGGCAT
>DDJQ01000047.1:8638-17120 GCA_002339125.1 Alteromonadaceae bacterium UBA2620 | reverse complement strand
AGTGAACAATTTCTGGGAAACCTGCGGCCTTAACATCCTCGAAACGCTGGCTCGTCTCGATCAGGATGGTATACCCGAACTGGTTGATAATCTGCTGGCAGCCCGGACCAATCTAAGCGCTGTATTTATTCGCGGTGCTATCCGCAAGAATCCTCAGGAATCGGCTGCTATCATTGCACGTTATAAAGAGGTTGAGGAAGACGGTAAAGCGTTTGCGCACTTCGATTATCAGTTGAACCACGATTTAGCCCTGGCGTCAGGCAACAATGTCTTTGTGCTGATGATGAACGGCTTCCGTGGTTTGTATTCGCGCATTGGTGGCTTCTTCTTCTCAGATCCACGTGCTCGTGACGTAGCTAAAGAGTTCTACGCTAAATTACAGGAAGTTGCTGAGCAGGGCGATTATAAATCAGTGCCTGCCGTGGTTCGCGAGTACGGTTACGCATCAGGTCGGGTCTGGAATGAAGTTCGCGAAACCATGCCTCAGGATTTAGTTGATTAAGCGCCGCACCCGCGGCTCTTTTTTTATCTGCGTTACAATAAAACCCCACATTAATACGTTTTTAGTATGTGATTTCTAAATTCTCCTTTTACACTGATTAACAGATAGCAAAAGGAGACCAAATCATGGCAGCTAAAGACGATATCAAAAGCAAAATCAGCGAAGCTGAAGAATTCGCCCGTAAAATCTGGTTGGCAGGTTTAGGGGCTTACGGTAAAAGCGTTGATGAAGCACAGGGCCAGTACGAAAAACTGACCAAAGATGCTAACAAGATGTTTGACGAACTGGTGTCTAAGGGTGAAACCCTGGAGTCAGATGCCAAAGACAAATTTAAAGAAACCACCAGTGAAGTGGAAAGTCGCGTAGCCGACGTTCGTAAGAAGCTGGGTCTGGACACAGACGATACCGATCAAAAGATCGAAGAGCTTTCTGCAAAAGTGGATGCACTGACTGAAGCGGTCGCTAAACTGGCAGCGAATAAGTAACAACTGGGCGGGCAGCGATGGCTGCCCAATCAGCTAAGGAGTTATTATGTCAGATAAGAAACCGACATCGCCCATAATGGGTTGGTTTGAGGCAGGTCTTGGCTTGTTTACCGAACAACTCAATGCCGCAAATCAGCAGGTTCAGCATAAGGTAGGTGAGTCGCAAAAAACGCTGGATGAACTCGCCGCCCGTGGCGCTGAAGTTGAAGCGCAGATCCGTAAAACGGTAGACCCATCACAGTGGCTTGAGTTATGGCGTCAATCGCCGTTGCATCATTGGATGCCAACATTTACCACGCCCAAACAAAAGCGGGCGATGCAGATTGAAGCACTGTCAGCCAAAGTGGATTTACTGGTAGAGCAGGTTGCCCTGCTGGCGGCTAAGCAAGCGGCTGCCAAACAGGCGGCAGCAAAAGCGGAAGAGAAACCGCAAACAGCTGCTAAGCCTAAAGCTACGCGAGCAAAAAAGACCACCACGACCAAACGGACTACGTCGACCCGTGCTACAAAGCCGGCAACAGTCCGTAAAACGGCAAGTAAGGACGCTCCTACGAAAGACGAGTAGTTCGCAGTAATGTCAGAAAAAAGGCCGGTTAGTTAGCCGGCCTCTTTGTTAGTTCAATAATGTAAATGTTAGCCAGTCTTCACAGCACCAAACAAGCGTTAGGTTACAACTTCTCAAGTTTGCAGATTTAATTTAATCGGCCGCTCGTTGTTTTTTCAGTTCCTCACCATACGCTTTGGACATCTGCATAATTTTAGGGTAGACGTCTTTCATCAACTGCTGCGTGACCTGCATGGAAGCGGCCATGACCTCTGGCATTTTCTTTACCACCGATTGGCCGGTTTCAGATTGGTAAAATGCCAGCATATCCTGTAGTTCCTGCTCAGTATAATAGGCCAGGTAGAGGTCAATCATGGGTTCTTTTAATGTGTCCCAGTTCATTTCTTCTTGCAGCATCAGGTTGACCTTTTGCATATGCTTGTTAAAGCTGGCTCGCTCTGATTCTTCAATTTTGAATTGCTCAGCCATATTGGCAAACATGCCATCAAATTGAGCGTAAACCGCATCCAGTGCGCTATCCGCCCCGGAGGCAATCAGTAACGCTTCCACGGTATCGCGTTGAGCCGTGTTGGCAACGGCAGGGCCACTTAAACTCAGGGTGGCGATAATGATCATTAATACTTTACGCATTATAAATTCCTTTTTTCTTAGTTAATTCCCAAATCAGTTTACCCCAATAGCAATTGCTGATCGATAGGGATAAATTTGCTGGCAGACTGCATAAGTGAAGCAGCGGTAAGCGCCGGCACGCCATACACTTCAACCTTTTTTCCACCTTGCTCGGTAAGCCGGTTACAGAGAATACTGAAGTCACCGTCACCGGATACCAGAATCAATGTATCGGCTTCACTGGCGGCATCCATCATATCAATGGTGATCCCCACATCCCAGTCACCTTTTGCAGAACCGTCTGCACGCTGAATAAAAGGCTTTAATTTTACCTCAAAGCCAATGGCACGGAGGATATTCTGAAACTCGCGTTGCTTGGTATCGCCGCGCTCTACGGCATAGGCATATGCTGTTACTACCTGCCGTTTAGCGGTGGCTTTACGCCAGAAAGCGTTGTAGTCGAAGTTCTTGCGGTAGGTTTGACGGCTGGTGTAATACACATTCTGCACATCAACAAATATTGCCACGCGTTCCATTAATAAGCGCTGCCTTTTGATAAACAAGAAAGGGCAACATAGTAACAGATGCCTTACTGAAATATATCTTTACAGTTAACCAACACATTACCAGCGAATGCGGTTGTGGTTATCAATCACTCCCTTTAGGATGAGTTGTGCAAATTATAAACAACTGGTTGAGAGGGACATTGGCCATGAAAAGCATTACCTGCGGTACAACTCAGATTATTTTACTCTGCTCGTTAGCGCTGTTTAGCTTTAGGCAAGTTAGCGCTGCAGACAACGCGCTTATCCACCAACAAATTCAGCAGAAAACGGCTGCCATTTACAGTGAACTGGTGGCGGTCCGTAACGATTTACATCAGTATCCTGAACTAAGCGGCGAAGAGCAACGCACTGCCAGCAAAATTGCAGCCTTGCTGGCTGAACTGGGGCTCGATGTTATTCGCGATATCGGCGGGCACAGTGTTATCGGTGTGCTCGATACCGGTAAACCGGGTAAGTCGGTTGCCTGGCGGGCCGACATCGACGCCATCCCAACACAGGATGGCGTTGAGCACAACTGCGGGCATGACATCCACACAACTATTGCGTTGGGCATGGCTGAGGTATTGCACTCGCTGAAATCTCAGTTAACCGGCAAGCTAGTCTTTGTCTTTCAGCCAGCGGAGGAAACTTACACCGGGGCCCGGGCCATGCTTGATGAAGGATTTTTAACAGCCGTTCAGCCCGATGAGTTTTACGCGGCCCATATCTCGCCCATGCCGGTCGGGTTGGTAGCGTCTAAGGCCGGTTACTTATATGCTGATTATCGTCAGGTCAACCTGGTGTTTACTAACGTCACAGAACCGCAAGCATTTATTGCTCTGGCAAAACAGAGCATCAGATCACTGCAAAGTGTGGCTGAGGACAGTCCGTTCTGGAACACTGCAAACCTGATGGACCCTACTATCGGGCTTGGCCACCCCAATACTATTTATCAGAATTACGTTGTAGTGGAAAACCGCTTTGATGTTGAACACGCCGGTGATGCGCTTACCGTAAGTGGTTATGTCAGCGCCAGCAATAACGCATTAATGCAGTCGATAAATCAACGCCTGCGGCAAAAAATAGCAAACAGCGAATTGGCCGCTTCCTTTGTGCAAGTGAATAACCAGGCGACTCAGCTCACCTATTCGCTGCAGCGCGGCAACATTAACAACGCCGCTCAGTTAACTGAACAAAGCCTGCAGTCCATGGCGAAAGTATATGGTGGTGGAGTGCTCAAATTATACGGCGTTATCCCCGATGGCCGGGGCGACGATTTTGCTTATTTTCAGCAACACATTCCTGGCACCTATTTTCTGCTCGGCGGTTCAGATTTTAGTAAAGGTATCGTTGCTATGCCCCATGCGCCCAATTTTGCCGTCGACGAACGGGTAATAGAGTACGGCGTTAACTATTTTTCTTCGTTGCTGGTTGAGCGTCTTGGGCTTTAACCGGCCTGTTGTTGCTCATCAAGGGTTAGCTGGCGCAGATATAAAAATAAGGGTAGTCCTAAGGATACCCCGACACAAAGCGTTGCAACGATGGCCAGCCAGCCTTTTTTTTTGGCCAGCCGCTTACTTTCAACCACAATCAAAGTAATAAGCACCAGAGCAGAAATTACCACATCAAACACAAAGAACCGGCTGATAGGATTAACCAGTAACAGGTCAAAAAAGAGCGGCAGGTCAGCTCCGTTCGCTATCAGCCAGGGCACAAATTGAGAAAGCGGCAGAGCGGCGCCCAGCACGCAGAAAATCAGATACACATGTTTGAGTGACAAACCTTCATCCTTAGGGTTTAGCAACTAACGGTTGGCTGGTTACTCCATAATACTTTCAGGCGTATGATCAAACAATCGCGCTTCCCGGGCTTTTAGTGCTCTGAGCTTACTACGCAGGGTCTCGCTAATCCGCGTGTTGCGGTCAATGACGTCCAGTTGTGACCAGGTGGCTCGTTCGCCACTGGAAATAAGTTCCTGAATACTGTTAAGCGTAGGGTTAGCCGCTACCTGCATTAAATTGCGTAACTGCTTTTGCGGCAGAATGTTGATATTGCCCACATACTGCTGATCGATCACCGACCGTACTTTGTGCAGTGCCAGTTTGCTGCTGCGATTAGGCACCAGGTGTTCCATGATATCGAAAGCATAAATACTATTGGCTTTGGCGAGCTGGCGCAGATGGCGAAATGTCATGCTGGAAAGTGTTTTCGCCTGAGTCCGGGAGGAAGACAAAAACGGCACCGCCAGTGGATTGGTCTGACTCACAATACTGTGGTTTACGCCATATAATCTGGCCAGACGCTCAAAGGGCAGGTCGGCCATAATCGAGCCGTCGGCAAAACGGCGGTTAGGAATATACGGCACAATGTCACCACTGCTTGTTTTCGCTTTTAGCTGTACCGATGTGAATAACAGCGGCACCGCACAAGAAGCACGAATGGATTGCATAATTAACGCGTTGGGGGAGGTTTTTGCATTGAGCAGTCTTGAGTACTGATGCAAATCCGCCGGTGAAACGGTTACCGTAATATGGCGGCCGGTTTTTTTATAGGCTTCTTCAAAAGTAGTCAGATCAAATAACGAAATCAGCGTGTTTTCCAGTGCCCGGCTGTCCAGAATACTTTTACGGCCCAGGCCGCCCCATAACCGCCAGTTCTGAAAGTGTTCAAATATAAATTCTGCACTCAGCGCTTCGAGTAATTCGTCGTGAGTGCGGGTGCCCAGCATCCCGGCAATAATAGAGCCTGCGCTGGCACCTGAGACTACCGTGGGCAGCAGGTTTTGCTCATTCAGCGATTTCACCACACCACAATGGAAAAAGCCCAGCCCGGCGCCGCCGGATAACATTAAACAGCTGCGGCCAAAGGCATGCGCCGTTTCTTCAAAAAACGACAGCTTGTCGTAAAAGTCGATATGGTCCTCATCGGCGTGATAAATCTGCTCCAGGGCACTGACAACCTGCGTAATAAACTCTTCAATCAGGTGTTTGGTACCAATCTTACAGTGGCCGAGTAATTCGGGGTTAGCAATGTTGCCTAAATTACCATGGATCCCTTCGTGCAGAATCGACATCAGGCCGCTGATATCGTTCTGACTCTGAGCAAACTTAATACGCTGCACCCGTTTACGGATTAACCGGTAGTCATATAAACGGCAGGGATCTTTCGCCTTCCAGTCATCCGCGCCAGACAGCGCGTCGTGGGCCTCGCAGGCTTCTTTGTATTCCTGGTAACTGCCAGCATGTTCAATGGCACGTTCCAGTTCGCCTAATTTTGATTGAAATACGGTCATACATCCCCCGGCACTGATTTGGTTAATTTCCGGTATTTGCGCCTATACTGGCAGTGTAGAGTGCACAATTAGAATCGGCTAACTAATTTGTTGGACCACGGAAATAACGAAATTACGTCAGCGACGGTTAAGTACCGTGGAATTTGCTTTTCGTTGATCTAAGCCGATGTATAAACAAAGTTAATTTGACCAATACTGCACCACAAAGTAGCCTGAGCACTGACAATGATAACAATAGCCTTGTAGCACCAACATGGAATGGAATGTACAAACCTTAAGTTTGCTATCTATCCCGCTGATTAGCGCGTTAGTAGGATGGATCACCAACTATCTGGCGGTAAAAATGATGTTTTACCCGCTTAAGTTTGTAGGGATCCCGCCAATTTTTGGCTGGCAGGGCTTAATACCGGCCAAACGCCGGCAAATGGCCGAAATTGAGGTAGAGCTGGTGCTCGGTAAATTACTCAGTGTTGAGGAGCTGGCCAGTCGGCTCGATCCTGAGGAACTCACCAAAGCCATTGAACACCGCCTGCAGCAGGTGGTGCGTAAAATCGTTAACGAAGTGATGGAAGAATCAGCACCGCAACTATGGGCCGCGTTACCGGTGCAGGGTAAAAATCTGGTGTACCGCCGAATAGAAGACGACATCCCTTATGTGGTCAGTAAAATGGTGGAGGATTTTCAGCACAACGTAAATGAAATTCTCGACATCAAAGAGCTGGTGGTAGAACAGCTGGTTAACTCCCCTGAGCTGATAAATGAGATATTCCTGCGTTCCGGCGAGCGGGAGTTCCCTTTTATCGTACGTTCCGGCTTTTACTTTGGCTTCTTATTCGGTCTGCCTACCATGGCTTTATGGTATCTGTATCAGGCGTGGTGGATCCTGCCCTTAGGCGGCTTGCTGGTGGGCTATGCCACTAACTGGATTGCCATAAAAATTATCTTTGAACCCAAGCGCCCGGTACGTTTTATGGGTTGTACCATTCAGGGCATGTTTCTTAAGCGCCAGAAAGAAGTGTCACGGGTCTATGCCAACATTATCGAAACCAAACTGATTAACTCAAAAAATATTACCCATATGATTCTGCATGGCTCCGGTTCAGCACAATTGCTGGAACTGATTGAGCTGCACGTGAACGACGCCATAGAACGTTATGTTGCCATCGCCCAGCCTTATTTTGCCTTGGGCGTCGGCTCCGAAAACTACTTCAAAATGAAGTCCATGGCAGTTCGGCGATTATTTGAAGACAGCGATAAATACCTGCTTTACGCCTTTGATTACGCCAATCAGGCTCTGCGGGTAGGGGATGATTTATGTGAGCGTCTGCAAGCCCTGCGCTCAGAAGAATTTGAAGGGGTACTGCGCCCCGCCTATCAACAGGATGAATGGAAACTGATTGTTACCGGGGCAATGCTTGGTATGGCCGCGGGTGTTGCACAACTATACCTGCTAATGATGGGGTAGGGCAGAACCTTATGGCCAGTAAAACCGCAGAACGCATCCTCGCCGCCGCACTCACCTTGTTTAACGAACAGGGCGAAAATGCTGTTACCTCGGTGGATATTGCCATGGAGCTGGATATCAGCCCCGGTAACCTGTACTACCACTTTAAAGGCAAAGAGCAAATTATTGACGGCCTGGTGCACTGGTACAGCGAAGCCATGCAAACCTTGTTGCGCCCGGCCACACTGGAAAAAGTGCAGGCCGAAGATTTCTTTTATTTCATTGCTATTGTGCTGGATAAACAACAGCTGTTTCGGTTTATGTATCGCAGCCCGGCCGACCTGGCCGAGAAATACCCCAAAGTAAAACACTGGCATAAACAGCAAATCAGGCAACTGGAATCGAGTTTAACCAAGCTGTTATTGCGCTTTGCTGCGCAAGAAGCATTGCTGGCCAGCTCCGCCGAACAGCGCCTGATGGTGGATTTAATTATAATGATCCTGACGCAGGCAAATCAGTATGATGACCTGCGTAATATTGATGATCCCCAGGCGCAAAAGTTTCATGCGCTCAGCCTGATGATGACAGCCCTGCTGCCGCGCTTTCGTTTGCAGGAAACAACCGTGGCTCAGCTACGTAAAGCCATCGAGCATCACTCCATGGCGAACCTCACGTTACCGGCCGCCAGGGGGGATACATGAGCCAGAAACTGTCTTTTCTGGACCGTTCGTTCTGGATCACCGAGTCTAAAGCGAATCCCAAGCATGTAGGTTGCCTGCAACTGCTTGAAATGCCAGAGGGCAGCGATCCCAAAGCTTATGTAAGCGCGCTACATGAGGAAATGCAGGGCTTTGCCCGGGCCTGCCCCCCGTTTAACTGTCGGGTAAAAGCCGTGGCTATCTGGCCGCTGGGGTTACAGCCGGTTAAGCACATGCAAATGGACTATCACGTACAACTTCATCAGGTAGAGGATGTGCATGACCGCCCGGCTCTGGACGAGTTTATTGCCCGCATGCATGAAACCCGGCTAGACCACGACA
>DDJQ01000047.1:0-8353 GCA_002339125.1 Alteromonadaceae bacterium UBA2620 | reverse complement strand
TTTATTGCCCGCATGCATGAACCCCGGCTAGACCACGACAAGCCGCTCTGGCAGTACCATTTTTTATATTCTCCATCACAGCAGGTATTTGCTATTTATGCGCGGGTCCATCATATGTATGGCGATGGCGCTACCCTGGTACGCTGGTTTCAGGCCGGTTATCTGGATGAGCCGCAAAGTACCGGCTTTGTACCGGTATGGGCATTAAAGCGGCTCCGGCATCAAAAACGTGCGCAGTACAAGCGCATGAAACGTTTTTGGATAAACCTATGGGAAACGCTGCTTACTGGTAAGGATTTGCTGGTGATTTTCACTCGTTTATTGTTACGCCTGATCCGGATTAATCGTCATTATATGCCCGTGCCCTTTACCGGTACCCGTACCGTACTTACCGGTCAGGTTAAAGCAGGTCGTGCAGTGGCGACCTTTGATTTAGATTTTGCCCGCGTGCGGGCGCTGGCCCGGCGCACCAGAGCATCAGCTAACGAAGTGCTACTTACCGCTTTTGATATTGGCGTTCACCGCTTGTTGCAGGATCACGGTCATGTATTTACCCGTGCGCTGTATACCAATATGCCCATCAATTTGAGAAAGCCCGGTGAAAAAACTACCGGTAATCGCATTGCCATTGTACCGGTGCAGTTAGCCCATGATGAGAGCGATCCTTACCTGCGCCTGCGGCAGATTATTTATCATCATCGCATTGTAAAGCAGGCTGCCCAGCGGGCCCGTCCTTCTGCTTTCAGCGGTTATACCATTGTTATCCAGGCCATCGCGCTGGTATTCGAGTGGCTGCATATTTCGGACTGGGTAAAACCCATTGCTAATGTGCTGGTGTCGAATATCCCCGGCCCTAAACAACAAAAGTACTTTAAAGACAGTAAATTGCTCGCCTGTTATCCCATTTCTACGCAAACCCCGGGGGGCGGCGTTAACATCACCCTGATGACATATAATGGTACGGCCAATATTGGAATGGTGTGTTGCAATCAGCAGATTAAATCGTTGCAGCCGCTGGCGGAGTACTGCCGCGAAGCGTTCGACATGCTGGAAGCCAGTATTGACGATCCGAGCCTGAGTATCGATGATATTGGTGAGCACAGTGACGAGGTGCCACTTTCCATTGTCAGCGATCACTAGTAGCATTGCCGCTCCTGTTTTACTGAGGTATTCCCATGTGGCGTTGTCCGCTTTGTCAGCAACCATTACAGCAATCGATGCGCACCTGGCGGTGTGAAAATCGTCATGCCTTTGATGAGGCCAAATCTGGCTATTTAAACTTACTGCCGGTGCAGAATAAAAAGTCCAGACAGCCCGGTGATGACAAAACCATGGTTAATGCCCGCCGCCAGTTTCATGATGCCAAAGGCTATGAGCCGCTTATGGCGGCGCTGGTAGAAACTATTCAGAAGCATTATGCAGGGCAGTCGGATGTACGCTTATTTGATGCCGGTTGTGGCGAGGGCAGTTATCTTGGCTATATCGTACAGGCGCTACAGGATGCAGAGCGTAGAGTAAACGCATCTGGCTGCGATATTGCCAAACATGCTGTCGATCTGGCGGCTAAACGCTATAAAAACTGTCATTTTGCGGTAGCCAGCAGTGCCCATCTTCCGCTTGATGATAATTCGCAGGATGTGGTGCTGCAGGTATTTGCCCCGGGCAGTAATACAGAATACCAAAGAGTAATTGCACCGGGCGGTCTTCTGATAGCTGTCGACCCGGCTGAAGATCACCTATGGTCTATAAAGCAGGCCATTTACGATAACCCCCGTCAGCACAAGGTTGAATTTGCCGACCGCGCCGGATTTAGTCAGCTCAGTGAGCAACGGGTGAGTTTTACGGTGGATTTATCCGATCCGCAAACTCGCCAGGGATTGCTCGAGATGACCCCTTATTACTGGCGTTTACCACAGGATGAAGCTCAGGCCCGGTTCGCCGAATTACAGCAGGTAGAAGCGGACTTTGTTATTCACGTTTGGCAACGGGAACACAGTTAAACTGAAATTTTGTGTGCACTGTATATTGTGTAATCAGATGCCAGCCCACATAGTAAAGAGGTGCCAGTGAGTTAAGGAAAACCCATGCATCTCGCCCAACTCAATATCGCCAGGCCTAAATTTCCTATGGATTCCATAGGGATGGCTGAAGCTGAGGAACGCTTAGTTCATCTACGTGAACATGGAGAAAGTGATTTTGCGTTCAGTTTTAAGCACAGCTTTAATAAGTAGAAAGGGTATCGACCAGACCGTGAAGGTCAGGCCGATAACCATCGTTGATTTGATTAGGAGTCAGGAGTTAGCCTAGCGTTTGCCAAAGTCGCTGAGTAAGGCCTCGTCGACTATGCCATTATGCTTAAAAATAATGCCATCTTTCATGACCATGTCGACATCACGTACTAAGTTCATATATTTAAGCACATTGCCACGCACAGCGATGATATCGGCTACCTTACCCGGTGTTACTGTGCCATAACGGTCTTGAACGCCCATCATTACTGCTGGCCAATAAGTCGCTGCCCGTAGTGTGTCCATGGCGTCAAATCCCATGTCACGAACACTGGTGATGCCGGCAAGCAGCAACTGCATCAGTGAGGCCGGCATAATCTCATCCACCTGGCGGTCGCGATACGCTTTTTGCCAGTGCGTATAATTGGCGTGGCCGGTAAGCATTATGTGAGCGTGACTTTCCCATAAACCGGGCAGCACGTCGTGCCCTTCGGTGGAGACTTCGCGATAGCCCGCGGGCACGGGTAAAGATTCTATTGTGCCTACCTGTTCGATGATGCCGTCTTTTACCAGGATCACGCTATTGTGTAGCGGGCGTTCGGCCGTGCCGTCTATGAGTCTGCCACCCACCAGGGCGATATTTTCTGCCTGTGATGGCATGCCAGTGAGCAGGCCGGCTAGTAAAGTTAGTGTCGTTAGTAACCGCATTATTTTTCCTTATTCTGGTTATCCTGATTTACGTTCTGCTCACCAATTGAACAAATCAATGTTTTCTTTAGAGATATTGATGCAGTGGCTGGGAGGCTTAACAGAGAAAATGCATCAGTCGTCAGTGCTGAACGACCGATGCATACGACTAACCAAAGTCTTCAGCCAGCTTTAGCGGCCTTTAAATTTTCGCGACTCTTTTTGCGAAAAGTTCACAAACCGGGTAAAGGCTTTATCCTTAGCCCTTTTCTGAGCGAGTGAGGCGGAGTTAAGCGCATCTTCGCGGAGCAATTTCTGGTAATTGGACAATCGCCTCGAGTCCAGAGAGCCTTGTTCCACGGCGGCCTGAACTGCGCAACCGGGCTCCTGATCGTGCTGACAGTCGGCAAATCGGCACGCCTCGGCTAAGAGCTGGATATCGGCAAACGCCGAGACAATCCCATCATGACAATCAGCTAACTGTAATTCCCGCATACCTGGTGTATCGAGAATGAGTCCGCCCTGTGGTAAGGGGAAAAGTGAGCGCCCGGTAGTGGTATGACGCCCTTTAGCATCATCCACACGAATACCTTGCGTAGACTGACGGAATTCACCCAGTAAAGTATTGGTAAGCGTTGATTTGCCTACCCCGGAAGAGCCAAGCATGACCACCGTATTACCGGGTTTTAGCCAGTCGCTTAACGCATCCATGCTGCTATTCTCCAGCGCGTTAACCGTGATCACCTGCAACTGTTTATCGATGCGGCGGACATTGTCGCGCCAGCTTTCGGGCTCATCAGTCAGGTCGGCTTTGGTTAACACTACCACCGGTTCTGCGTCGGCCGCTTGTGCGAGTGCCAGGTAGCGCTCGATGCGGCTGGGATTGAAGTCTTCGTTCATGGAACAAACGATAAATGCCGTATCCACATTGGCTGCAATTAACTGCCATTCATAACCGGTGCCGGCTGATTTGCGTTTAAAACAGCTGTACCGCTCGAGCAAGCGCACAAACTGTTTATTTTCGTTCAGCAATATCCAGTCGCCAACGACCAGAGGTGGCATGGCAGGCGTGATTGGCAAGGTAAAGGTATGCGGATCCGCTGCTACGGTCAGCTGAGATTTATGTTGTTCAGTGACTCTGGCTGGGATTATTTGATCCCACTCTTCAAGAGTAAGTTGTTGCTGGAAAAAAGGTCGCCAGCCCATGGCGGCGAGAAGTTGAAAATTAGTCATAACTAACCCTTAACTAACGTTAATGTTTTCATTAAGGGGGCAAAGGCCCCGGCATTAGTACCGGGCAGTAAAAGGGCGGTTTAGTTAGCCCATAGCCCGGTCAGGGTGACGACAATCATCAATATTCTCCTAACCGTTATTCGACGTTATGGAGTATAGCCTAACAGGCACCTGTGTGCACTGGCTCAGCGTTGTCTTTATTCGCTCAGAGCTGTCTTTATTCGCTCAGGGCTGTTTCGATGCGCTCAGGGCTGTCTTTCTAAGCTCAGGGCTGCTCAGTAAAGAAAAACCGGAGCTGGTTTTCTTCTACGGCTACCCGTTTGCCATAGCGCGCAAATAAAAACTCCCGCCAGTGGTTGTCATCCATGGTGTATTCCAATGCGCGCTCATCGAGCCTGGCGAGTAGTTCTTTGGCCAGCCTGGGTTTGTGGTAATCCAGAATACGTTGGGTATTGCCGTGTAAATAGAGTTTCAGGTAATCGAGTGCCTGATCGGTAGAGCCCGCCGACACCAGACTAAGTGCCGAGCGTAATGGCTGGCCAAGTAAAGAACCAAGACCGGATAGCGGCAACGGCAGTAATTTATCAATAATAAACTGAGTGTCTTTTACCAGTGAGTACTGGTCGTTGAGTAAATGAATAAAATCTACCCGTGTGTCAGTAAGGTGCAATGAGCGACTGGCCGGATAGTAATTGGGCAGGGCGCTGATGCCTGCAGCCGCATGGGCCTTATATATTCGCGATCCCATCACTTTGACTTCAATGGCACAGAGGATCTGCACGGTGAGCCGATTAGTGGAGGTGGGCATACTGAGCTGTGCTTCCAGGCAGGTAAAGTGACCTTCGCCAATGGGCACCGCTAACGGTTCAGTAAACGGGAAATGTGGGGCGATGAGTTCATTAAGCTCTTGTTCGGTGAATATATCGTACTGCAGACGACCGCTTTTAATCAGGCAATAGCCCACCAGGGCATTCACTCTGTCGCGCCAGCTTAATGGAGGTAACAAACATCAATCCTTACACAGTAAAGTGGGGCAAGCCCGTTGTTGCGCTAAATCATAACAGTGCTGTTTACACTGGCTCAAGGCTTAAAATTTTTTGCGTCGCCGGCGACAATGGCGTAGCGTAAGTTCAACTGGTACAATCAGTTGGTAAAGACGAGAGTAATTTGACCGGCTTAACCATTCAACAGCGGGTGAACAATGCATATTCCTGTTCAACAATTCGACTATGTGATCATCGGTGGTGGTTCTGCCGGTGCGGTGCTGGCGGCGCGTTTAACCGAAAACCCGATGATTCGGGTATGTCTGGTTGAAGCAGGCAGTAGCGATCGTAACCCGTTTATTCATATCCCCTTTGGCTTATCACTACTGGCGCGTTTCGACAGCATTGGCTGGGGATACAACACCGAACCACAACCGGCACTGAACGACAGAGAGCTATTCTGGCCAAGGGGCAAAACGCTCGGCGGCTCCAGCTCAATTAATGCTATGTGTTATATTCGTGGCCAGGCCGAGGATTATGACCACTGGGCAGCGCAAGGGGCTGATGGATGGGACTTCGAGTCAGTTCTGCCGTATTTTAAGCGCGCAGAGAATTACTGTGGCGGTGCCGATGAATATCACGGTGTGGGCGGCCCGCTGGATGTAAATAATCTGCGTCATACCGCTGAGGTGTCCGATGCCTTCGTTAATGCCGCAAGATACGTTGATCTGCCCGTGCGTGAAGACTTCAACCGTCGTGACCGTGAGGGTCTGGGTTACTACCAGGTTACGCAGCGCAACGGCCAGCGCTGTTCTACCGCGAAAGCGTATCTCACTGATGCACGTCAGCGCGGCAACCTTATCATTATTACTTCAGCCCTGGCTGAACGAGTGCTTATTAAACAACAGCGCGCCACCGGTGTGCAGGTGAGGTGTAAAGGAAGGGCCATGCGTTTAATGGCGTCCCGCGAGGTCATTCTTAGCGCCGGTGCTATCAATTCGCCCCATTTGCTGATGTTATCGGGGATCGGCCCGGCCAGTGAACTGGAAGACAAAGGCATTTACGTGCAGCAGGATTTACCCGGCGTGGGCAAAAACCTGCAGGACCACCTTGATGCCATTGTGCAATACCGCAGTAAGCAACCTCTGGGTTATCCCATTGCGGCCAGAATGCTGCCACGCTACATCAAAGCGGCATGTCGCTATTTATTTAAACGGGATTATATTTTTTCGTCCAACGTGGCCGAGGGCGGCGGTTTTGTACGCTCGTCACTGGCGCAGGCATCGCCGGATATTCAGTTCCACTTTTTACCGGCTATTTTGCAGGATCACGGCCGGCGTTTTGTGCATGGCTTTGGTTATGGCTTGCATGTTTGCGCGTTATACCCGAAGAGCCGCGGCGAAATTACCCTACAAAGTAATCACCCGGCCGATCACCCTTCAATTCAGCCCAATTACCTGAGCGAAGACGACGATCTTAAGGTGATGATCGACGCAGTAAAATGGGCCCAAAAAATACTTACCAGCGAAGCCTTTGCACAATATGAGGGTTACCTGAGTATCGGCGAGCACCGCCTGGAGTCAGACGAAGATATTGCTGACTTTATTCGCGAGCGAGCCGAAACCATCTATCACCCGGTGGGCACCTGTAAAATGGGCGCCGATGATGACCCCATGGCAGTGGTAGACAGCAAGTTGCGGGTACGCAATGTGGCTGGTTTAAGGGTGGTTGACGCGTCGGTTATGCCATCTCTGGTTGGCGGCAATACCAATGCGCCAACCATTATGATTGCCGAACGCGCAGCAGAATGGATCCGCAACGACCAGAATTAAAATAATGGGGTCAAAATCATGGGGTCAAAATCATGGGGTCAGAGTCTGAGGGATCCCCACGAATTTAACTTCATGTACCTCCGGCCCAGGCGGCGTCAACTGTGGAGCTGTAACATTTGAGTGCAGCTTTCCACTGTCGCATAGTGAATCGTATTCGGCAAGCGACAGCCCTGAGTCCAAGGTAATGGAATGACAACACGCTTCTAGTTTCTGTATTGGCTTGGAATCGCCGATGTTTATTTGAAGAGACGAGCATCATACCCAGTAATATTGCCACGAGTGACGCTAACGTCGTCAGCAATACCAGTATCGTTAGACGCTGCTTTTTCACGCTTTTATTCTGCTCATAGCCAAGCCCAAACTTCGTACTTTTCATGTCTCTAAACCCTTCTTCAATCTGCATGCGCTGGCGATAAATAGCAACGACCTGTTTCGATAAGCGTCGGTGAGATTCTAGTGATGTCGCTAATAGCCACGGGTCTTTCGCGCCTTGCGCATGGACTTTTGAGCGTTTTGAGGCTTTGCGTGTACCATCTGGATTTGAAGCATATCGTCCTTTCGCTTTCTGTTTAAACAGAACTAGCGTGCAGGTAAAGGGGTTGCTCCTTACTATTTGGCTGCTATCAAAACGCTTTGGTCGACAGGTTGCTTGGTCATAAAGGTGACGAATACACTGCCACGTATTGCCGCTATCAAGCGAGTAAAAATGCGGTTTGCGAACGCGACCGACAATATCCCACCCTAGTGCTAGTACTTCTCTGAACCAAGGCGATTTATACCCTGCGTCGGTGACGATAATAGGCCGACAGTGACGAGGTAATATAGCGTGTAACCTCTTTAAAAATGCCTTGTGCGTAGCCGGTTTCTCTTTGGTCTTATTGCAATGCACTTCTTGATAAAGTGTGATAGGCCGGCCTTTTAAAGATATTGCTGCACGTAAAAGAAAATGCGCTTTACGGTCGTCTAAATCTGACCAATCGATTGAGATAACAGGGCGTGTTGTATTGCCGCAAAATAGTTGGCATATCGATGCATAGATAAGCGGTGTTTCACTTAACAAATGCGAGTTTGAGAGTAAGCGGTCGGCACGTTTAATCCGATGCTTTTCAAAAGCTTTAGTACTAATCCCACGACCTATGCTGGTTACGGTTGCAGCGCTTCCACTAAGCAGGCTTTTGACGCACACCGTTACCGCATCCCGACGAGATTTATGCATAGTGTAGCTGACAAGCGATACGACTTTGTTCACAATAGATAGTGCATTCATGATTGTTTGGCCTCGGTGAAGTTTGGCGATTGATCTGATCACCAAACGTCATGAATGTTCCTACCTTTTTTATCTCACTGATATCGTTATATTATTCGTGGGGATACCTCAGACTCTGACCCC
>DDJQ01000078.1 GCA_002339125.1 Alteromonadaceae bacterium UBA2620 | reverse complement strand
TAACAAAAGTACGATCTTGCCCTGCACCATGAAGAAAAACTGCCACGATTTTGTAGATAAAACGCTATAATCGCCAGCCTCTGCATCCACTGACACTTGCTATGAGCCACTCTTCACAAAAACTCGGCCGCTGGCATGGCGCTGGCTTGTTAACCACCACTCTGCTCGGTACCAGTGTGTTTATCCTGCCCCAAATGACAATCGGGCTTGCCGGTCACTATGCATTATTAAGCTGGATACTGCTTATTCTGGCCATCCTCCCGGTGGCAATGGTATTTGCCAAACTGTCGTCACAGTATCCCCATGCCGGTGGTCCGGCTTTCTTTGTGGAAAAGGCTTTTGGCGTAACCGCTGGCAGAACCATTGGGATGTTGTTTTTGTTTGTAGTGCCCATCGGGGCACCTGCCGCCATCATCATGACCTACTGGTTTATTGAAACCCTGTTGCAACTTAACGCCGCCTGGTCGCTGCCGGTGCAGCTGGCGATTGTCGGACTGCTGCTGGTACTGAACTATCGGGGCGTTCAGTTTTCTGCCACCTTACAGCTGGGCCTGACACTTATCATCACACTGGTGGTTTGCGCCCTGGTTATTGGCGGCAGCCTTATGCCGGCTCCAGCGACTCTGACTTCTTCCGCTTTTCAGCTGGACAGCACATTAGCTGCCATGGGCCTGGCGTTCTGGAGCTTTTTAGGCATTGAAGCATTATCACACCTGGCTAATGATTTTCGGGATCCGAAACGGGATCTGGTGCCGGCAATTATGCTTGGCACGCTGTTAGTTGGCGTTATCTATATTGGCTGCACTTATCTGCTGCTCGATGTCAGCACAGAAAATACCCTGGCCATGGTGACCGTGTTCGACCAGATTGTTGGTGGTAATGGTGCTTATGTGATTGGTGTACTGGGCGTTGCCGGTGGCCTGGCCACGGTGAATGTTTACACGGCCAGTTTGTCCCGGCTAACCTGGAGCCTGAGTCAGGACTGCGTGTTACCCGCTTACTTTAATACCCTTAACCGTTATGGTGTGCCGCAGCGGGCTTTGCAGGCTATTTTACTGATCATGTCGATGACGCTGATCATCACCCACTTTTCAACGCACAACCTGGAAGATTTGATAGGCTGGGTAAATGGTGTGTTTGTGCTGATTTATCTGGCCAGCATGCTGGCCGCGCTGAAACTGCTGTCGCCGGCGCATCGTCCGCTGGTGTATTTTGGCTGCCTGTTCTGCAGCATCATCGCCCTGGGACTGGGCAGTAAAATGCTTTATGCTCTGGCTTTATTTACCCTGTTTGCACCCTTGTTGTGGTATCAACAGCGGCATTTCAGTTTGAAACGCCCTGGTTGTTAAAGGGCGCTGACGGTCGATGGCGATGCAAAGCCCATGGGCCGCGCATCACTTTTAGGCACTTTATTAAGCAAATTACCGCGCCAGTGGCCGCAAGCCTGCTCGGTACTGCTCGCTTCCTGAATAATACTTAACATTTTCACAATGGCGTCGGTCATAGCAAAATTGCTGTTAGTGGCGGCCAGTACCTGGCGTTTCATATCGGGTTGGGTGATTTTCAGCGACTTGATCACCTTGCTTTCTTCCAGATGGTACATCGCCGAAGATGGTAAAATCATCAGTCCTTCGCCCTGAATAACCTGACGCAGTCCTGTCATTAGTTGCCCTGAGTAGGCTTTATCGTGCTTGAGCGCTACGCCTGTGTCGTGTTCATATTTCTCTATCAGGCGTCCAAGGGCATCTTTAGGCCCCGGTGTTAGCAGTTCAAACTGACTTAGTTCCCAGAAACAAATCGTGTCGCGGTTTTGCAATAACTGATAATAGGCGGAGGCCTCGTTAACACCCACCACCAGATACATAAATTCTTCAATTAGCGGGTAGGCCGACATAAAACGTGGTTCAACTTCCTGCTCGTAGGTCAGCGCGATATCAACCTGATTGGTTTTCAGCCACTCTTTTACCGCGTAAGACGGGCCAGTACTGATCTCAAGTTTTAGCTGGGGATGAAACTCATTAACCATGGCAATTAACGACATCGACAATACGTTGCCAATAGAAGGCAACATACCAACTCGAACAACACCATGCTGATTTGCGGCTAACTGATGTAATTCCATTTTAGCGGCATTGATGTCTTCGATCAGTTTCTTCGCGTGTTTTTCGAAAACCTCGCCGGCTGCCGTCAGACTCACTCCTTTAAAGCTTCTCTCAAACAGGGCACTACCCATTTCCCGTTCCAGATTGGCCAATTGCTGACTGATCGCAGGTTGTGCGATATCCAGTTCCCTCGCTGCAGCGGCAATACTTCCTTTTTGAACCGTAACAAGAAAATACTGAAGCTGTTTGGAATTCATTTATTGCGACTCAACTCTTAAACTAAAGTAGCAAAACGCTGTAAATCATAGATTTGTAACATTCCGCATAATTCATAAAGAACACCATATTTCCATTTCAATTTCAGCAAGTTACATGCCACCAAATGGTCAAGTTTTGTGGACTCCATGTTAATCATTTGTGTCCAACTCATATGTTATAAAATATTTTATTTAATCAAACCAAAGCTAACCGGCTGTATTTTAATGATTTTTAATTTGGGTCAATATTTTCTTTATAGCCCTCAATATTCTTTTTTCTTCCGAAAATGCTTGCTCTTTTTTAGTCTCTCTACTGTCGTCAGCAACGTCTGACGCGCTCATTAAGTCCAAATAATGTTTAAATTTGGTGCTTTTACGAACCAATTTGGGGCAAATTTAGCCAGTGCCGTGATTTCACGCCTATTGTAATTGCACCTAAAAAGATCATAGCGATATGACAATTTAGGGAACACATGATGAAACTCAAGAAATTAAATGCAGCAATACTGGCAGGCCTTGCCGGTTATTCGCTTTCGATGACTATCGCAACCAATGCATTAGCAGAAGAAGAGGCAGCGGAAGAGAATGTTGAGAAAATCGCAGTTGTGGGTGCCCGTGGTGCACCTCGCTCCGTCACCAGCTCGCCGGTACCCGTAGATGTACTGAGCGCTGAAGATCTTGGGTCGGTAGCCTCTTCTGACATGAACGATATTATGATGACGCTGGTCCCTTCTTACACCCTGAGCCGTCAGCCTATTTCTGATGGTGGTACTTTTATTCGTCCGGCTTCTCTACGCGGCTTGCCAACCGATAAGACACTGGTGCTGGTAAATGGCAAACGTCGGCACCGCGCAGCGCTGGTATCGATTGGCGGCTCTGGCACCCAGGGCCCTGACCTGGCCACTATTCCTGCATCAGCCATTGGCAGCGTTGAAGTGCTGCGTGATGGTGCAGCCGCACAGTACGGCTCTGATGCCATCGCCGGGGTTATCAACTTCCAGTTAAAAAACAATGCCGAAGGCGGTAGTTTCTCTGCCGAATGGGGACAGTATTACGAAGGTGATGGCGAATCCCTGACGATTACTGGCAACAAAGGGTTTGCTCTGGGTGACGATGGTTTCCTGAGTATCTCTGCCGAGATTGTCGATACCGACGCCACCAGCCGTGGTGTACAGTATTGCAACAGCAGCTTCTGTGTAGACCCCTCGCTGGAAGGGTTTGATGCCAGCGCGCCTTATGCACAGTATGTCACACCAGAATTTGTCGAGGCAGCCCAGGAAATGGGCCGCACCGCACAGGGTGGCGATGTCGTGCAACCATGGGGGCAGCCTAATTACGAGGCTGCACGAGTGTTCTTTAACGCCGGTTACACACTGAATAACGACATGGAGCTGTACGCTTACGGTAACTATTCAGAGAGTGAGGGCGACGGTGCGTTTAACTATCGCTACCCGTACAACAGTGTTTTACAACCAGTGCGAATCGCCGACGGTTCAGTGTGGGATCCCAACGTAGAATTATTCCCCGGCGGCTTTACGCCTCGCTTTGGTGGTGAGATTACGGATTACTCGCTGGTTGGTGGCCTGAAGGGAATGGCTGGCGATCTGGGTTATGACATCTCGGGTCGTTATGGATACGATGAAATCTCATATAGCCTGTGGAGTACCTTCAACCCGGTTATGATGAACGAATCTCCTACTTCATTTAAACCGGGCGACTTAATCAACGAAGAAACCCAGTTCCAGGCTGACTTTACCTACGACTTTGCAGAATACGTTTTCGCATTTGGTTTGAGTTACATGGAAGAGTCTTACGAAATTACTACTGGAGATCCGGATTCTTACTCTCAGGGCACTTATTATCAGGCCGATCCATGGGGATTCTGTGACGGCACGGCATCAGCGGACGCATTAGCTTCTGCCCTTGCCAATGGCCTTGATTGTGACAACCCGGACGATCCGGTATATACCAGTGGCCTGGGGGTAGGCTCAAACGGTTTCCCTGGCTATTCACCGGCTTTCTCAGACAAATACGAGCGCGATTCGCATGCTGTTTATGCTGACATTTCAGGTGATATTACCGACCAATTGTTTGCTCAGGCAGCAGTGCGTTACGAAAAATACTCTGACTTTGATGCGGAAACCGTTTACAAGGTAGCAGGCTTTTATCAGCTGACCGAAGAAGTTGGTTTACGTGCCTCATTCGGAACCGGCTTCCGGGCGCCTACTCCGGGCCAGCAAGGTACTACCAATGTGTCGACCCGATTCCCGTTTGCCGATCCGGTGAACGTGGGTTTATTCCCGGCTAATGGCCCTATTGCACAGGCTCTGGGCGCAGAAATGCTGAAGCCGGAAACATCCACCAACTTTACTTTAGGTATGACCGCTAACTACGGTGACCTTACGCTAACCGTTGATTACTACAACATTGCAATCGAAGATCGCTTTTACGCAATCTCTACACTCTTTGCCGACCAGACAGCCGATGTAGATAGCGAAGAATACGCTAACTACCTCAGCCTGGTTGACGCCATTGGTGAAACCCAGGCTGCAGCGATCGGTGGTGCTAATTACTTCCAGAATGCCTTCGACAGCGTCACGGAAGGTTTGGATGTGGTAGCCACTTACGGCATGGAGTCAGACATTGGTGACACCACCTTTACCCTGTCGATGAACTATAACAAGTCAGA
>DDJQ01000080.1 GCA_002339125.1 Alteromonadaceae bacterium UBA2620 | reverse complement strand
CGCGCCATGCCCGGCGCACGGCAAAAAAAAGCCTCAACCGGAGTTGAGGCTTTCAGCTCAATTTTATTAGCCGACGGTGCTTACCACCAGGTAATATAAAACGCCGCTACTACAATGGTTAATGCCACCGAACCAACATTAAACACTGATGAAGTTTTAAAGTTGATGTCATTCAGTTGTACGGCGTGCTCATGGTCGCCCTTACCTTCAAACAGGCTAACAATAACGGCCAGGCCCACACACAGTAAAAATACAATGCCTACGCGGTCCATAAACGGCAGCTCTGGCAGCAGGAGTTTAAATGCCAGGCTGAATACCGCAGAGCCAACGGCCGCTACCAGACCACCATTAGCGGTAGTTTTCTTCCAGAACATACCCAGTGCAAACAGCGCTACGATACCCGGTGTGAAGAAGCCGGTGAATTCCTGAATATACTGGAACGCCTGATCGAACTGACCGAGTAATGGTTTAGCCACAACCATGGCAATAATCAGCGCCAGCAAGCTCACAATACGACCTACTTTTACATAGTGATGCTGGCTCTTATCAGGGTTTCGGTCTTTATAAATATCCATGGTAAAGATAGTCGACACACTGTTGGTCATCGACGCCAGTGACGAGACGATTGCGGCAACCAGTGCAGCAAAGATAATGCCTTTAAGGCCAACCGGCATCAGTGTCATCAGTGACGGATATGCCTGGTCGGCTTTTTCCAGATCCGGGACCAACAGCACCGCTGCAATACCGGGTAATACTACAATCAACGGCATCAACACCTTCAGGAATGCAGCAAATACAATCCCTTTCTGAGCTTCATTAACACTTTTAGCCGCCAAAGTACGTTGGATAATGTACTGGTTGAAGCCCCAGTAAGACAGGTTCATGATCCACATACCACCAATAAGAACTGATAAGCCCGGCAGATCCATATAATGTGGATTGTCTTCGCTCAGGATCATGTCAAATTTACCCGGTAACTCAGTCGTTACGGTATTGAAACCAGCCCAGAATCCGGCTCCGTCACCGATAATATTCAATGCGGTGTAAGACAGGAACATTCCGCCTAATACCAACAGCACAACCTGAATAATATCTGTCATGGCCACGGCTTTCAGACCACCGTATAAAGAATAAGCCAGAGAGAATACACCGAGGAAAATCATACCGTACATCAGGTCAACACCAGCAATCGTATTGATTGCCAGTGCACCCAGCCATAATACTGCGGTGAGGTTTACAAACACATAAACACCCAGCCAGAATACCGCCATCACCATGCGTACACGGTGGTCGTAGCGCTGCTCGAGGAATTGCGGCATAGTATAGATTTTATGTTTCAGGAAGATCGGCAGGAAGTATTTACCTACAATGATCAGCGTGATAGCTGCCATCCACTCATAGGAAGCTATTGCCAGCCCCACCATGTAACCGGAACCGGACATCCCGATGATCTGCTCTGCCGAAATGTTGGCAGCGATCAGTGAGGCACCGATGGCCCACCAAGGCAGACTTGAACCCGCCAGAAAGTAATCGTTTGTGTCTTTCTCGTGTCCCTTTTCTTCACGAGAAACCCACCATGCTATGCCGATTAAGGCAATCACATAGATAGCGAATAACGCTATGTCGAGTGTTTCAATTTTCATTATGCGACCCAATAGATTGTAATTTTTATTCGTAAGTAAGTAACGAAATCAAGTATTTTCGTCAAAAGCGCCCTGATTTGTAGTACAAATGTAAACTTTTTGTTTCAACCCAGTTCGCGCATAATACTTGTCTTCTACCTGTTTAGTCACCCCTAAAAGTAAATTTTTTGGTAATAAAGCAACAACACAACCGCCAAATCCGCCTCCAGTCATCCTAACCCCGCCGGTTTTGCCTATCTCCTGCTGGATAATTTCTACCAGAAAATCAATCGGCGGCACGGTTATTTCGAAGTCGTCACGCATTGAAATATGCGACTCAGCCATTAACTGACTCACTTGAGCCATGTCACCCTTTGCCAATGCATCAAACATGGCAGTGGTGCGTGCGTTTTCGCTGATTATATGGCGTGCGCGCTTGTACTCATTCTCACTAAGCGAATTTTTGGCGGCTTCCAGCAGCTCTGTGTCGGCATCCCGTAAACTGGCCACGCCAAGTTTGCGAGCTGCTGCCTCGCATTGCTGACGGCGCAAATTGTATTCGCTGTCGACCAATCCCCGCTTCACATTGGAATTGATGATCATAATGGCGAAATCTTCAGGTAAATCGATAAAGCGCTGGGACAGGTCGCGACAATCCAACAACATAGCTTTCCCGTGTTTGCCGAGTGCCGATATCAGCTGGTCCATAATGCCGCACGAACAGCCAACAAATTCATTTTCGGCCTGCTGACCCAGCAAGGCAGCCTCAATGCCTTCGATATTCAGCTCATAAAGCTGCGTTAAGGCACTGATAATCGCAACTTCAAAAGAAGCAGATGAACTCAGCCCCGCGCCTTGTGGCACGTTACCGGTAACCACCAGGTTTGCCCCGCCCAGTTGTGGATACTTCGCTTTGACAACCTGACACACTCCTTTTACATAGTTGAGCCAGCCTGGCTGTGGCTGGTGCTCAATGTTATCCAGGGAAAATGACGCGCATTCGTTATCGTAGTCAACGGCTACCACCTTAACAATGTCGTCATCTCGCTTTGCCGTGGCAATCTCGGTGCCAAAGTTGATCGCAACCGGAAATACAAAACCCTGGTTATAGTCGGTATGCTCACCAATCAGATTAACCCGGCCGGGGGCGTGGCTGGTTACCTCTGGCGTGGTGTTAAAATAAGCAGAGAACAGCGAAGAAATATCTGCAAGCGTCATTGGCCGGCCTCTTTATAATGTGTGGCAGAAAGCGCCTGCAACTGCCGGGCAGCTTGTTCAGGTGTGAGGTCGCGCTGAGCTTCTGCCATCATCTCATAGCCAACCATAAACTTTCTGACGCTGGCAGAGCGCAACAATGGCGGAAAGAAGTGTGCGTGCAGCCCCCATTCAGGATGCGCTTTGTCATCAAAGGGCTGACTGTGCCAGCCCATTGAATATGGGAAGGACGTGTTAAACAGGTTGTCATACTTACTGGTAATTTCGCCCACAATGATGGCAAGGTTTCGCGCCTGAGTCTCACTCAGATCCGCCAGAGAACTCACACTAAAGCGCGGTAATAGCAGAGTTTCGAACGGCCAGGCGGCCCAGTAAGGAACCACAACCAGCCAGTCTTTATTACTGCATACTACCCGCTCTTTGACAGCAATTTCGCGTTCCGCATAATCGAGCAGCAGGGCTCGCTGATGTTGCTGATAATACTCAGCGAAGCTTGCCTGTTTCCTGGCCGCCTGCGTTGGCAAATGACGCTGAGCCCAGACTTGTCCATGGGGATGCGGATTGGAGCAGCCCATCATGGCGCCTTTGTTCTCAAAAACCTGTACCCACTGATAACTTTCACCTAACTCTGCGGTTTGCGCCATCCAGCATTTCACTACGCCGACTCTTTCCTCATTGGTCAGTAATGGTAGCGTTTTACTGTGATCCGGCGAAAAGCAAATCACCCGGCTACATCCCTGTTCAGACTCATAGCGAAACAGCGGGTCGCTACTGGCACTATCCGGCGTGTCTGGTTGCAGCGCGGCAAAGTCGTTGGTAAATACGAAAGTCCCTGCAAAAGCCGGGTTGACTTCCCCGTTGATCCGCGTGTTTCCCGGACACAAATAACAGCTTTCATCATACGTAGGTAAGACGGACTGATCGGGCTCATCCTGCTGGCCCTGCCAGGGGCGCCTGGCCCGGTGTGGCGATACCAGCACCCACTCTTGCAATAACGGGTTGTAACGTCGATGTGGATGATCCGACGGCTCAAAAGGAACAGACATGATTAATTCCTGTTTAACTTAAAGGGTAAACGTTTTCCCTATTCTCGTCTTTTTTTACATAGATGTAAATAACTCTACGCCACCTATTCTCATCTGATCAGCTAATTAACATAAATGAGGCTAGTCACTATAAATGGGGAGCAACGCTAAATATGGGTATACGTTTACCTTGTAGCAAAAACAAGAACTTGATAAATCTGAGTTAGTTATCTTTAACCCGCGGTTCAGGCACACCCGTTACACCCACGTCGAGTTCAAACACGCTACCAGCCAGCGGATAGCGATTTAACGCATCATCATCCATGCCGATGCAGGCTGTGGTAACCAACAGTGTTGAATATTCTGGCCCGCCGAAAGTGACATTGGTAATTTGTGGCGCAGGCAACACAATTCGCTCGATGAGCTTTCCTGCCGGATCAAAGTAACACAGCCCGTGCCCTTGCCAGCAGGCCACCCAAAGGTTGTCATGGCTATCCACCGTAATACCGTCCGGATAACCGTGGTGCTCAGGTAAAACAATGTGTTGGCGCTTATGGGATAGCTGTCCATGACCATCAACGGTAAAAGCGTAGATGGTTCGGGTGGCAGAGCTCACTGAATAAAGCCGATCTCCGGCTAGGTTAAATGCCGGGCCATTGGATACGACATAGCCACTGTCTACTTTGTGTAATGTGGGATTTTCGTTAAGATTGGCAAGTTGATAGAGACTCCCGCAGGGAGCCGTTTCACTGTCATCCATGGAACCAAAATACAGCCGACCAGCCTGGTCAGTTTTCGCATCATTTAAGCGATTGCCTGCCGGTTCTTCGCTCAGCAATAAACAGCACTCGCCACAGCTCAGATCGTCGTTTAGCCAGTATATGCCCGACTGTAATCCAACAATAAAACGGCCCGAACGGGTTTCTTTCACCCAGCCAATTTGTTCTGGCATTGGAATGGACGTCACAGCCCTGGATGCGTAATCCATGCGGTATAACAGTTGCTGTTTAATATCGACCCAGAAAACGCTGTTATACCGGGCACTGTAATAGATGCCCTCGCCGAGGCTGCACCTGTGACGACTTACATTTAAAATTTTAACCGGCATTACATCCTTACACTGTTAAAAAGCCCCACAGGTGAACCCTGCCCTCACCAACTGCTTTCGTCAGTTAGCCGCTCGATAATTCACCATCAAAGCCGAATAGAGAAAGGCAAAGCTTACACAACCTGCAAACAGAATCGAGTAGTGAATGTCATTTAAGAATAAAACCATTGAGATATCAGCGCCAAGGAAAAAGCTACCAAAAAACAGTAAAGCAAACAGTGACTGACTGTTTTGTTGCTGGCGCAATCGCTGGTCTCTTAAAACACAGGCCATGAATTTCAGCACCGGTAAGTCTTTTTGCCACTGACTTAGTTGTTTGCCCTGCGTGTGGGCATAAAGCTTTGCCGCAACGACAAGCGCAATGGGCGTCAGGATAACGGGTAACCAGATGTATCCTTCGCTAAAGCCGTGATAAACCGCCACAGTCATCAGCACCAGGCTTGAGTAAATATATATTCGTTCCATATCGATCTCCCCGCGTAACCGTCATTTGACAAAAACCAATGTAATTGTAAATGCACGCTGGGTCTGTAGAACCTAAGGACAGGTTCAGAGCAGTTTATGATGAGGTTTTATCAAGCCAGTTTAACTGGCAACAATCAGCACGGTACCGGCAAACGCTGCTACCACCAGGATCAGTTTTCTCACCAGTATTTCGTTGATACGCCGGTTAATGAAAAACGACGCAAACCAGCCAATCAGAATAGCCGGAATACATTTTAAGAAAAGCTCAAGATCATCATGCCCCGCTGCGTCGGTAAACCACAATACCGCGATGCCAAACATGTTGATATAAACAAAAAAGACGCTCAGATTGGCTTTGATTTTATCTTTATCTTCCGCCTGATAAAGCAAGCCCATAGGCGCTCCGCCTGCCGATGTTGTGGTACCCATAAAGCCCGAAATCATGGCCGCGATTAAATTGGAAATGACGCTGATCCGCGGCGTAACGCCCACCATAGACAATATTACTGCGGCAATAATACACACGCCTAACAACATCTGGTACTGATGGGCGTCTATGTAAAGCAGCACACTACCGGCCACCAGCACACCGGCCGTGCCGCCAAGAATTGAGAAGCCGGTTTGTTTCAAGTTGATATCGTACTGATGTTTAACTGCCAACAGCGTGGTTAACAGTAAAGCATTGAGGATCATGGGACCAGGCACCAGTTCGGGCATGATCAAAAAGATAAGCGGTGCACCCAACAAGCCAAGCCCAAAGCCTATAACACTCTGCAAGCATGAACCGATGATCAGGACCAGGTACACCAGGATATAGTCGGTCAAACAAACAATCCTTCAACTAAAACTTAACTGTTATGCGTAACATGCAATTTACATATTATATTACATATGATTTGTGCACAGTGCCAGAATGTAAACATTTTTGCAACATAACAATTAGTCGGAATAGTTGTTTGCAGCCGCAGCAGGGGCTGCAGACCAGTCCAGAGAAAAGGAAAAATTCAGCGGATTAGGCATGCCGGCGCAGTGCCGGCAGGCGTTAGAATAGCGTTATACCCAGCCCGCATCGATAATCAGCGTTTGCGCTGTCATCATTTTGCTATCGTCAGCGGCGAGAAATAATGCTGCGTTGGCAATATCGATGGGTAACAGGGTTTCATGAATACACTGCGCCTGTTGTACTTCCTGTACAATTTCAGGACCAGCCCAACGGGTCATCTGTCTCTCGGTCATCACCCAGCCCGGTACCAGCGTGTTCACCCGAATATGCTCGGGACCAAGTTTGGCAGCCAGGGTACGGGTCAGGCCATCAATTGCTGCTTTAGCCGTCGTGTAAACGGGCATGCAGGTTTGCTTCTGGCGCCAGCTTACCGACCCCATATTGACAATACTGCCACCACCGCAGCGGCGCATTTGCTCGACAACCGCCTGGGCAGCAAAAAAGCTCGGACGCAGGTTTACGTTAATGCGATCATTCCAGTATTCCTCGTCCACCTCTTCAAATTCGTGACGGGTATCATCGGCCGCATTGTTAATCAGCACGCTAATGTCGCCATGCAGTCTTGCGGCCTCACTGATAGCCCCTTTAAGGGCTTTGAGGTCGCGCAAGTCGCACTCTATAAAAGTGGCCTGGCCTTTTCCGGCTTGCGCTATTCGTTCTACCAATGCCTGGCTTTTGTCTACATTGACATCAACAAAACACACCCGGGCTCCCTGTGCACAAAATCGTTCCACCATAACCTCGCCAATACCTGTTCCACCGCCGGTAATAAATACGCTGCGGTTGTTCAGGCTTGGATAACAGGCCGAAGTATCAGACGACTGGGTCATAAAAAAATCACCATAGATGATGGCTCAGTAAACACCAACTTTCGTTGTTAAATAAAAATTCGTTACGCTGACAGTTCAGATTCAGCAATTTTTAGCTCAATATAAGCCATTGCCTCATCTATCAGATACGCCATCATGTTTTTGGCTCGCTCTGCTTCACCGTTTTTGATCGCCTGATAAATCTTGCGATGTTCGTCGGCAATAGTTTGCAGGCTGTCCTTGGCATTAGTCGTATACTGGAAGCTTACATTTAAAGCGGTACTGATGAAATCCCGTAGCTGGTAGAAAAAACGATTGCCACTGGCAAGTAATATGGCCGTATGAAACTCTACATCGGGCTGATGGATAGAGCCATCGGTTTGTGCCGCGTTATCCATGGCATTTAACGCCACCTCGATTTGCGCAATGGCTTGAGGTGAACCGTGTTTGGCAGCCAATGCTGCCGCCTGCGGCTCTATGGCCAGACGCATTTGCAAAAACTCTTTTAACACCAGTAAAGACGGGCTGCTCTCAAACATCCACCCCAGTACACTGGTATCGTATAAGTTCCAGTTCTCTGGTGGTTCAACCCGAATACCCTGGCGCGGCCGGGAGGATATTAACCCCTTAGCTGCCAGCATTTTTACAGCTTCGCGCACTGCGGTACGACTGATGCCATACTCGGTACAAAGCTGAGCTTCAGTTGGAAGGCCTGAACCTTCGCCATAGACTCCTGCGATAATCGCTTTACCCAATTCATTGGTAACGCGCTGCGACAGGTTTAAATTCTCAATTCGCGCCATGGATTATAATCTTTCTGCTTACGGCCATAACCACGGATAATATCATATTTATCGGTGGTACCTGTTGGCTTTATTGTTAATATAGTTGTTCACATCATAGAGTTGTAAGCCCCCAACGTGCAAGCGATTAAAATTGATCCAGCACTAAAAACAATCTATTAACCCCATTACGGAATTTAACGCTGTTTTAACAAAAAGCTTTTCATTGCCCATATTGTAATATAATATTTTTTAATTATTTTGAGCTGACATCATGGTATCAGGGTTATTACATGGTTGAATTAAGTACACTCGACTGGCTGGTTCTGGCTGGTTTTTTTATTTTGTTGCTTGGCGTGGTCGGGATGTCCATGCGGCAAAAAGAGGAAGATACGGCGGATTATTTTCTTGCCGGTCGTAACGCCAGCTGGCTGGTAATTGGTGCCTCAATTTTTGCCTCAAATATTGGCTCTGAGCATTTGGTTGGCCTGTCTGGTTCCGGTGCCCAGTCGGGGATGGCGCTCGCTCACTGGGAATTGCAGTCGTGGATCATCCTGCTGCTTGGTTGGGTTTTTGTGCCCTTCTACTGGAGCAGTAAAGTTTACACCATGCCGGAGTTCCTGGAACGCCGCTACAACTCTGCTTCACGTACCTTCCTGTCGGTGATTTCACTGGTCAGTTACGTGTTAACCAAGGTTGCAGTAACGGTTTATGCCGGCGGTATTGCGTTTAAAACTATCCTTGGCATTGACAGTATCTGGGGAATCGACTTCTTCTGGATATCGGCGCTGGGCCTGGTCATCATTACCGGTATTTACACCGTACTCGGTGGCATGAAAGCCATCATGTGGACCTCGGTATTACAAACACCGGTACTGATCATCGGTTCGGTGGTAATCCTGGTCGTTGGCCTCGATCAGGTTGGCGGCTGGTCTGAAGTAGAACGTATTAACGACGCTAATCTGCATCTGATTCGCTCAGCCAGCGATGTTGACTTCCCATGGCCTGGCATCATTTTCGGCTCATTCATCATTGGTTTCTGGTACTGGTGTACCGACCAATACATCGTACAGCGTGTACTATCTGCTAAAGGCATTAAGGAAGCCCGTCGCGGTACCATGTTTGCCGGTTACCTGAAGTTATTACCCGTGTTTATTTTTCTGTTCCCGGGCATGATTGCTGTGGCCCTTAAGGAAAAAGGCATTATCAATTACGCCAGCGCCGACCAGGCATTCCCGACACTGGTTGCTGAACTGCTGCCTTCAGGCGTTAAAGGGATTGTTATCGGCGGTCTGGTTGCCGCGCTGATGAGTTCACTGGCATCACTGTTCAACTCTTCTGCTACGCTGTTTACCATCGATTTCTATAAGAAGTTCAAACCTGAATCCAGCGAAAAGCACCTGCTTAAAGTGGGCCGTCTCGCCACTATCGTAATTGTTATTCTGGGTATCCTGTGGATCCCGGTGATGAGCTTAATCGCCGATGTGTTGTATGAGTATCTGCAGAGCGTACAGTCGCTTATTGCCCCAGGGATTGCAGCAGTGTTCCTGCTTGGCCTGGTAAGCCGTCGTATTACGCCGGCCGCTGGTTATGCCGGCCTGGTTTCGGGCTTTGTACTGGGTATGATCAGACTGGTCATGCTGCCATTCAAAGACAGCCTGGCCAACACCAGCTTTGCCTGGATTGTGGAGATGAACTGGCTGTACTACTGTATCCTGTTGTTCGTCCTGGTGACTGTCATCATGATTGTGGTGAGTATGTTCACCAAAGCGGCCAGTGAAGAGAAACTGCAGGGCCTTACGTTCAGAACACTGGGCAAAGGTACCATGAAAGAAGTGGTCGATGGTCTGGATAAGTGGGATTACATCCATACCGTGGGTATATTGGGTATCACAGCTTTTATTTATATCCGCTTCTGGTAAACGACCAAGCCGGTGCCATCGTCACCGGCTTTTCTTTATCCACACCGAACTAGCAAAAACTCCCCGGACTGACGCCATGCTGAAGATACTCACCTTAATGTTACTGGTAACATTTCCTGCTACAGCAACCACCTATAAGGTTTACTACCTTGGCGGCCAATCAAATATGGAAGGCTTTGGTGAAAATGTCGATTTGCCAGCCAATTATCGGGCACCACTTAAATCAGTGCCCGTTTTCCAGGGCAATCCGGTAGCCGACTTTAAACCTGGTGGCGGCCTTGGCCTCTGGGATACACTGCAACCGGGCTTCGGCCGACAGTTTTATTCCGACGGCAAAACCAATCAGCATTCAGACTATTTCGGCCCGGAACTGAGTTTTGGCCATCAGATTGCCAAACTGCATCCCGGGCAAAACGTGGCTTTGATTAAATACGCACTGGGCGGGTCTGCCCTCGGTTATGGGGTGGGTAACAACTGGTATCCTGACTATCGCCGTGGCAATGGTATTAACCAGTACGATAATTTTTTAACCACAATCAGAAAGGCTGTCGCTACGCGGGATATTGATGGCGACGGAGAACCTGACACCCTGGTACCCGCTGGTATTATCTGGATGCAGGGTGAGTCTGATGCTTATGACAGCGAAATAACCGCCAATCGCTATCTGGAAAATCTGAAAACGATGATGGCGCTGTTCAGAGCCGCTCTTCGCAACCCGGATTTACCGGTGGTATTAGGCAAAATTACTGATTCAGGACTGGATCCCGAAGACGGTTTGCGAATGAACTGGGGCAGTCTGGTTCAGCAGGCACAGCTAGACTTTGTTGAGCAGGATAGCTGCGCAGCCCTGGTTACCGTCACTGAAAGCTTTACCCACCTTGATGACGGCTGGCACTACACATCCGCGGATTACCTGACATTAGGGCGCCAATTTGCTGAGCGAGTAGCACAACTGGAAAGTCAGTGTGCCCCTGACTAATTACAACAGTGTTGCGCTATTCGCCGTGCCATCCTCGCGGTAAAACACTCGTTAAACGCAAACTGATTGATAGTTAGTCAGTTTGCAATGTAACCTCAAACCAAATCCCAGCCCTGCATCACCACTTATGTCAGACAGCTTTGCTTTACTGCCCATTATTGAGCGTATCTTTGCCACCGTTTTTCCGTTATTTGCCATGGTGATGGTGGGATTTCTTTATGCCCGCAAAACCGACTCGGACATGGGGGTGGCCAACCGCATCAACATCGACATTTTTGTGCCCGCGTTAATCTTCTCTGTAATGGCATCCAAGTCTTTTGATTTGTTCAGTTATCTCGACTTAATGCTGGGGACTTTACTGATGGTTATCGGCTCCGGCTTACTGGCGCTGCCGGTGTGTAAATGGCTGGGCGTCTCGCCCAAAATTTTCGCCCCACCCACCATGTTTAACAACTGCGGTAACCTGGGCTTGCCCCTGGCCCTACTGGCCTTTGGTGAAGCAGGGTTAAGTGCGGCTATCGCCATGTTCCTGGTCAGTACGCTGCTGCATTTTTCACTGGGCGTCTACATCCTGCATGACAAAGCTCAGCTAAGCACGCTGGCAACCAATCCTATGGTAATGGCTACCGCGGCCGGACTGGTCTGGAGCTTATCCGGCTGGACATTGCCGGTGTGGGTCAGCACACCCATCGACATGCTGGGGCAGATTTCCATCCCTCTGATGTTGTTCGCACTGGGGGTTCGCATGACCGATGTGGACTTTGCCGACTGGCGTTCCGGCCTGTTCTGGGGGTTATACGGGCCGTTAACCGGCTTTATGGTCGCTTACCCGTTTGCTCTGCTGGCAGGGCTATCCGGCGAACATACGGCGTATTTTGTACTGTTTTCAGTACTGCCACCGGCCGTGCTCAATTTTATGCTGGCAGAGCGCTACAAACAGGCGCCACACACGGTGGCGTCGATTGTTTTACTCGGCAATATTGCCAGTCTGGTAGTGGTGCCGGTGGCACTATTCTTTGTGCTCGATTAGTCAGTTTTATCACTGAAAAATACCGGAAACCCTGCCGCATCCCAGTAAATCACCCGGGCTCTGGCGTGACGGTTAGGGTCGGTAAGTGGCGTCCCGCGCAGAGTTTTGTAATCACGGCTGTGGTAAATCATCAGGTCGGTTTCGCCATCCTCAGCTTTTACAAAACTATTATGGCCCGGACCATAGCGGCCCACCGCTGCATTGGTGGTAAATACCGGCTCTGCTTTTTTATGCCAGCTGGCAGGATCAAGTAGATCCGCCTCTTCATCGGCCCACAGCAATCCCATGGCATAGCGGTGATCGGTGGCACTGGCCGAATAGGTGATGAGCACCCGGCCATGGCGAACAAGCACTGCGGCCCCTTCGTTAACCTTATAACCGGCTATTTCCCAATCCAGAGTGGGTTCACTCAACAGGGTTACTGTGTCGAACTTAATTGAGGTAGGCGAGTCCATCTCGGCTATCCACAGCGCCGAGTTGTAACTGCGTTTGGCATCCTGCTGGGCCCAGACCAGATAGCGTTTACCGCCATGTTCAAAGGTTGTGGCATCCAGCGAGAAAGAATCAACCGGCGTCTGAATGCGACCGGCTTCGGTCCATTTTCCGTCCATAGGGTTCGCAGCGGTGTTTTTCAGCGCATACATTCTGATACTCCAGGGCGCATCCACATCCCCGGCGGCAAAATAGATATACCAGTCCCCCGCCACCTCGTGTAACTCCGGCGCCCAGATATTAACGCTCATTGGTCCCTTGTCGTTCTTGCGCCAGATAACCTTCGGCTCGGCAATTTTTAAATCATTGAGCCGGCAGGCAGCGCGCAGCTCTATTTCGTCAAACTTAGGTGAGGTGCCGATAAACGTATAACAACCGTCCTCGTACTGTACAATCCAGGGATCGGCCCGCTGGACCACGATAGGATTATCAATCGGCTCAAGCGGTGCAGCCACCACCGGTGCGGCGCTTAACGTTGCAAAAGCGGTACAGGCAATGGTCAGGCTGGTGCGCAGCATGGTTTTAAAATCAAACAACATAGCGAGTCCTTGGTTTAAAAATGAACGGGCAATTGCAGTTGCGCAGTTGCGCAGTTGCGCAGTTGCGCAGTTGCTAATCAATTATTAATATTGTATTACATATTTAATATGATTATTGCTACACTAAGCAAGTTCTTTTACAGGTGCTTTCAGAGGTAAAAATGATTCAAAGCCGTAAACGGAAAACCAGTGCAACCAGATTGCGCTTAGTCTTAACAAGCTTACTCAGCGGTGCCTTTTTAATGGGCTGTGGTGCCCAGGCAAAACAGGTGGAGGTGCATGATCCGGTTATGACCAAAGCCGGTGATACTTACTATGTGTTCAGTACCGGGCCGGGGATCACCTATTACGAATCCAAGGATATGGAAAACTGGACCCTGACCGGGCGCGTGTTTCCCGATGAGCCTAGCTGGGCCAAGCGGATCTCGCCAAGTTTTGACGGCCACTTGTGGGCACCAGACATTTACCAGAAAAACGGTAAATTTTATTTGTATTACTCGGTTTCGGCATTTGGTAAGAACACTTCTGCCATTGGCGTAACCGTTAATGAAAGTCTCGATCCGCAATCACCAGACTACAAATGGATAGACTACGGGATTGTGGTGGAATCGGTGCCGCATCGTGATCACTGGAATGCCATCGACCCGGCCATTGTTGAAGACGACGACGGCAATGCATGGATGAGCTTTGGCTCGTTCTGGGATGGCCTGAAACTGGTTAAGCTCGATGATGACTTAGTGCGTCTGGCAGAGCCGCAGGAATGGTATTCCATTGCCAGCCGACCAGGTTCCAATGTTGCCGACAGTGCTGATCCAGGCGAAGGTGCTATCGAGGCTCCCTATATTTTTAAGCAAAACGGTTATTATTATTTGTTTGTGTCGTTTGATAAATGTTGTCGCGGGATGGACAGCACCTACAACGTACGCGTAGGACGCAGCAAATCAGTTACCGGTCCGTACCTCGACCGTGATGGCAAGTCGTTAATGGCAGGCGGCGGCACCATGGTAATAGAAGGTAACGACGACTGGGTAGCACTGGGGCACAATGCGGCGTACACCTTTGAGGGTAAGGATTACCTGGTGTTACACGCCTATGAAACGGCCGATGACGCGTTGCAAAAGCTGCGTATTCTGCCGATTAGCTGGGATAATGACTGGCCAGTAGTTGACCCGGCCGACCTCAACAAGCGCACTACTGAACTTCTGAAAAAATAACCTTTCTTCAGCTTCCCGTGCGTTGTCGATGGATATGACAGACCCACGCGCACGGGAGTTTTTCCTACTATATTGATCCAGCCCACTGTTTTTCCATACGTTATTTCAGTATTCTGATTGTACAAATTTTCTTCTCTGTTCTCGGTTTCACAGGGTTTGTGTCGCGGGAGTTCCCATGCTTTCTATTCCGCATGCCTGGCATGCTCATTATGTATTTCTGGTTATTGGTCTGGCCGCGCTATTAATGGCCAGCAATCGCGTGCGCTATGACATGATTGCTATAGCGGTAGTGCTGGCCCTGATGTTGGGCGGCGTGTTGTCGGTGCAGGAGTCACTGGCCGGGTTTGGTAATCCGGTGGTAGTGCTCATTGGTGCTCTGCTGATTGTTGGCGAAATGCTCGACCGCACCGGTGTTGCCCGTTTTGTGGGCGACTGGATTGGCCGGCACAGTCATAGCTCCACCAATAAGTTATTAATTATGCTTATGCTGGCCAGCGCTATTTTAAGTGCCGTAATGAGTTCAACGGCGGTAGTGGCCATTTTTATTCCCATCGTTATGCGTATCGCCAAGCAAACCGGTAACAGTGCCAGTCAATTACTGTTACCCATGTCTTACGCTGCACTGGTGAGCGGTATGCTGACCCTCATTGCAACGCCGCCTAACCTGGTGATCAGCGGCGAGCTGGGCGCTCAGGGTTATGAGCCTCTGCGGTTTTTCACGTTCACGTTACCGGGCCTGGTCGTGCTTGGTGGCCTGATGCTGTACATGTTGCTGGTTGGCCGTAAGTGGCTACCAAACAACGGTAAAACCGAACATCAATCTGCCCAGCGGTCGATTAAAGCCCTGTGGGACGACTACCGTGTGAACCGTGAACTGGTTTACCTGCGTATCGACGAGGAGTCGCCGCTGCACGGCAAAACCATCGCCCAGAGCGGCTTGTACGACAATTACAGCTTGCGCATTCTTGATCTGTCCCAGCGAGTTCGGGGTTGGCGGGAATTAAAAGCCGGCGTTTCGCCCGATATCGTGCTGCATGCCGGGGATGTGCTGCATGTCGCTATTCCGCCTGAGCAACTGGCACCGGTGGAAAGCCAGGTAATGCTGATGCCATTTCACCCTTCGCAACTGGAAACCCAGTATCGCAGTTGGGAGTTCGGCGCTGAAAGCGTGTTGGTTCACCCGGAATCAAAGCTTATTGGTAAGTCGGTGCGGGAGGCCAAATTCCGCGATCACTACGGCCTGGATGTATTTGGCGTGAGGCGTAACCGCCAGTCCCTGGATGACTATCAGAATCAAAAGCTGCAAGCATCTGACTGTCTGTTGGTTACCGGTCCCTGGGCGAAGATTATGCAGCTTCAACAGCAAAACCACGATTTTGTGGTGCTGGAAACGCCCGCCGAAGCTGCCGATGTAGTGCCGGCATTCCGGCGCATGCCGGTAGCACTGGCCATCACGACCTTTATGGTACTCAGTTCAGTTTTTAACTGGATGCCGCTGGTAGCAGCCGTGTTAATCTCAGTAATCGTGGCAGTCATTACCCGTTGTCTTACCGCGGCAGACGCTTACCGGGCCATTCACTGGCAAAGCCTGGTATTACTGGCTGGTATGTTACCCCTGGCTAACGCCCTGCAACAAACCGGCGGCACCGATATGATTGTTAGCAGCATGATAGGCTCGGCGGGCGACGCATCCCCGCAAACCCTGCTGGTGCTGCTGTTCGCAATTACTGCTTTGCTGACCAATATTTTATCCAATACTGCCTCAGCAGTCCTAATGGCGCCTATCGCAATCAGCGTGGCCCACCAGCTGGGCGTATCGCCCTACCCTCTGGCAATGACCGTTCTGTTTGCCGCATCAGCGGCCTTTATGACCCCTATCGCCTCACCTATCATTACCTTGATTGTGGAGCCCGGCAAGTACCGCTTTTTCGATTTCATCAAACTGGGCAGCCCTATGCTGGTCTGGGTATTTGTATGCTGTTATTTCCTCATTCCCTTCTTTTTCCCCTGGTAGCGAATCGTTAACACAGGATGTTAACGAATAGCTACCCCTATGGTCTGCGCAGTGGCGCAGACCAGACTATACGTGCCCTACAGACTGTCAAAAGCTAAATAAATGTTAAAATTTGTCTTTTTATGCTTCAAATTTGGTCACAGCAGGAGTATCTTTAGCTAATTAGTTAAGCGCCCTAACAATTAACAGTGAACCACACTTCGCTGTTATAAGCACTGAGGTAGTAATGGTTAATAACACTTATGATGCCATCGTTGTTGGCTCCGGAATAAGCGGCGGTTGGGCCGCCAAAGAGCTCACCGAGAAAGGCCTGAAGGTATTAATGCTGGAGCGTGGCGAAAACGTTGAGCACGTAAAGGACTACACCAATACCCATAAAAACCTGTGGGATTACCCTCACCATGGTCGCCCAAGTCAAGAAGCACTGGCGTCTCAACCGGTGATGGCTCGCGGTAAGGGCTATCCCTTTAACGAAGTTACCATGGGCGCCTGGGCGGATCATAAAACTTCGCCTTACGTTGAAAAAGAGCCTTTTCAGTGGTTCCGCGCTTACCAGGTGGGTGGCCGTTCATTACTATGGGGGCGTCAGTCTTACCGCCTCAACCCGGAAGACTTTGAAGCCAACGCCAAAGAAGGCGTAGCTATTGACTGGCCCATCCGTTACAACGACATTGCTCCCTGGTACAGCTATGTTGAAAAGTTTGCCGGAATCTCGGGTAATAAAGACGGCTTGGACGTTTTACCTGATGGTGACTTCCTGCCCGCGTTTGAAATGAACGCCGTAGAGAAAGACCTGGCTGCACGCCTGAAAAAGCAATACAAAGGCGAGCGTCATATGATCATGGGCCGTACTGCCCACATTACCGAGCATCGCCCGGAACAGGGCCGCGGTAAGTGCCAGAACCGGGATAAATGCTGGACGGGTTGTCCCTGGGGCGGCTACTTCAGTACTCAGTCGGCCACTCTTCCCGCCGCACTGAAAACCGGTAACCTTACTCTGCGTCCAATGTCGATTGTCAAAGAACTCATTTACGACAAAGACAAAAAGCGCGTTACCGGTGTAGAAGTCATTGATGCAGAAACGAGGGAAACCATTGTCTATAAAAGCAAGATTGTTTTCCTGAATGCGTCGACTCTTAACTCTGCATGGGTTTTGATGAATTCCGCCCGTGATGTCTGGGACAACGGTTTGGGTTCCAGCTCTGGTGAGCTTGGCCACAATGTAATGGATCACCACTACATGCTGGGTGGCGCCGCTGATATTCCGGGGCACCTCGACAAATATGTTTATGGTCGCCGCCCTACCGGTATTTACATTCCGCGTTTCGCTAACTGGGGCAATGACAAGCGTGACTTCCTGCGCGGCTTTGGCTTCCAGGGTAACGCTGAACGTCAGAGCTTCAACCGTGACGCAGACGGCCTTGGCATCGGTGCAACACTGAAGCAGACGCTGAGCGAGCCGGGTAAGTGGACCATGCGCACCGTTGGCTTCGGTGAAATACTGCCGGATCACCGCAACAAGGTCACACTAAGTAAGACTGTCACTGATGCCTGGGGCCTGCCAGTACTGGAAATGGATGCCAAAATCCGTGATAACGAAATCAAAATGCGTAAAGCCATGAAAGAAGACATTGTCGAAATGTTTGATAGCATCGGTCTGAAAAATGCACAGGCATGGGAAAGCACCTACCATATGGGTAAAGGGATCCATGAAATGGGTACTGCACGTATGGGCCGGGACCCCAAAACCTCAGTACTCAATAAACATAATCAGGTATGGGACGCGCCGAACGTGTTCGTCACCGACGGTGCCTGTATGACATCTTCATCCTGCGTCAATCCGTCTCTGACCTACATGGCGTTAACCGCCCGGGCAGCAGACTTTGCAGTAGAAGAATTAAAGCGGGGTAACCTGTAATGGCTAATACCAATCACCCAACCATGGATCGCCGTACGCTGTTAAAACTGATTGCCGCCTCAACCGGTGCTGGCCTGATTAATGCTCCGGCACTGGCTGTCTGGGAAGAGCAACCCGACCTGCTACCCGTGAGCAAAGCAGGCTTTGATGACGCCACAGTGGCACTCATTACTGAACTGTGCGAGGTTGTTATTCCGCGCACCGACACCCCCGGAGCTAAAGACGCCGGTGTACCGCCGTTTTTCATTAGCATGATCCGAGAGTGCTACGACGAACAGCAACAAAAGCTGTTTGAGGCAGGCTTTGCCGACATTGAATCACGCAGTAAAACGCTTTACGGCAAACCTTTTGCGATCCTGACGGCAGTGCAAAAATCCGATGTTATTACTGCCATTGATATAGAAGCGATGGCGTTTAACAAAGGTAATAAGACTCAGTGGGATGGGGCTGGTTTTACAGGTCAGCCACACTACTTCACGCTGATGAAACAACTGATTATTTTTGGCTTCTTCACATCCAAAGTGGGTGGTACTCAGGTACTCCGCCATTCAGATGTGCCCGGCGGATATTACGACATTCCTTATAACGAAGGCGATAAAGCCTGGACAACCCCCTGGCCCTGGTAAGAATTATGAAATTAACATCACTCCTTAAGCGCCCTGTTATTCAGAGCGCTTTAATATCGCTGGGTCTGTTTAGTGCCAATACCGCTCAGGCAGCCGATGCCATTGCCGATTGCGTGCTACGCGAAGCCCCCTTCAGTTTGCAGCTGCCGGCTTACGACGTGATGACCCGGCCAGAGGCCAGAGCCATTGCCGAACAATACTATCCAGGATTGTTTGAAACCCTGCCGGCCTGGTTACTCAGCGAAAAGATGCCTTCTTTTGCCACCATACTGACACTGGAGCAACTTATCGCCAGAGCCGATCCGGCTAAGCCGCGCCTGGCTGAACTGGATGCCGAGCTTCGCGCGTTACCGGTAACCGAAGCCGTTAAAACTGCTCGTTGTGCCCGTTTTGATGCTGAGCCGCAGTATTTCAGCGTTGATGATGCCCCGGTGCAGGTACTGGTGTATCAAAAGATCAACGGCTACGACCACGGTCGTTCCGTGACTGCCGCTACCGAAGCGCTCACGCGTATGTCAAAAGAAATGGGCTATGGCGTTACCGTTACCGCTAACGGCGGCGCGTTTAACGCGAAAAACCTGTCTCAGTTTGATGTAGTGGTATGGAACAACGTGAGCGGTGACACGCTTACCTTGTCGCAGCGTGCTGCATTCGAAGACTATATAAATAACGGTGGCGGTTTCCTTGGCGTTCATGCCTCAGGGGGCGACTCCATTTATTCTGGGACTGGTATCGCGATGCCCTGCTTGGTGTACAGTTTATTGGCCACCCTATGGATCCCCAGTTCCAGTTAGCCGAACTCACCACTCACGAGAATTCGGCGCATATTGCTGAGTCACTGCCAGACACCTGGTCAATTAAAGACGAGTGGTACTCGTTTGCGGCTGAGCCCGATTTAGAGGGTGTTGAATACGTGATCACCATCGATGAAGACAGCTATGCACCGGGCGATCTTGCCATGGGCGGCGTTCATCCTATCGCCTGGAAACATTGCGTAAATGAAGGTCGCGCTATGTATACCGCGATTGGTCACCGCGAAGAAATGTATGACGTGCCGGAAAATATCACCCTGATCAAAGATGCCCTTAAATGGACATCTGGCCACGGCGCTAAAGTGTGTGCTGAATAAGGGGGTGTTCTAACTAAAAGGCAGTGTTGAGACTGCCTGCTTTTATCTGCATCGAGTAGGGTGAGGCGTCACCGCCTCATCCCTCTCACAGAACCGTACGTACGGGCCTCGTATACGGCTCCTGTACTGGTTTATCCAGCGTATCTGCTGGGCACACTCCCCGTTCTAACGTCTTCCAGATTCACCAGTCCAAGTTCATTGAACCAGCTGTTTGGCATCGCATAGCTTGCTAACGGGCTTCTTGCGCTACGCCAACTCGTCATGCTCATGTAAGCGAACTTACCTTTATAGCCTCGCTGTCGTAGCCAACGATGCAGGCGGCTCGTCTTCTTCCATAACTTAAGTTGAACGCTTCGCAGTCTACGTCTTAGCCAACTTGCGATTTGTTTGAATGCTCTGCTGGCGTTGGCAATCCTGAAGTACTGGCTAAACCCTCTCAGGAGTGGGTTCAGTGCATTAATGACCAAGTACAAGGGTTTTCCACCATTGCGTTTTGTCATCTGCTTTAGCTTCGTTTTGAACACTACCAGTTTCTTCGCTTGGATTCGGGTATGTTGCGTTCCGATTTCCACGCCAAGGAACCTGATTCCCGCATCACTGTGCGTAATGTGGGTTTTTTCTGTGTTCACGGTCAGCTTCAGTTTACCTTCAAGGATTTGTGTCGCTTGTCGTTGCGCATTCTCTGCCGCTGAACGACTGCGACACAAGATAAGAATATCATCAGCGTAGCGCACTATGCGGTGACCACGTTGCATCATCTCCTTATCAAACGCATCCAGATAGATGTTCGCTATCAGAGGGCTTATCACTCCACCTTGCGGACTGCCTGTGTCTGTCTGCTGCCAATGGCCATCAACCATCACCCCACTTGTTAAGAACTGGCTGATTAAGCGCAGCACGCTACCATCACGCACCCGCCTTTTAATGCTTTCTATGATAAGCGTATGGTCCAGCTTATCGAAGCATTTCGACAGGTCCATGTCCACCACGTGTGGCCGCTCATAGCGTCGGATGAACATCGTGGCTTTATTGATAGCATCGTGACAGCTCCGCCCCGGTCGGTAACCAAAGCTTGATGGATGAAACTGCTCTTCGAAGATGGGACTCAGGATATCATTCAAACTTTGTTGAACGACTCTGTCCCGTACTGATGGGATCCCCAGT
>DDJQ01000120.1 GCA_002339125.1 Alteromonadaceae bacterium UBA2620 | reverse complement strand
CTCTGAGAGGGTAAACTTCTATGCAGATTGGTATAACCTCAGAGCTTATCAGGCCCGGACTTAACATGCGTTATTTTATTGGATTAGATTTATCGCCGGCGAACAAACTGGCTTTAGACAGCTGGCGGGAGAAAAGTCTGCCGGAGCTTCCGCGTGTCAAAATGCCTTTGAAGACTAAAGCGCCGGTACGCCAGCCGCGCCCGGTGCCGGCAGCTAACTTTCATATCACCCTGTGCTTTTTAGGGTCTGTTTCGCCACGCCAGTTAGAAGCGGTAAGCGAATGCCTCGCAGAGGTGACGTCGCAACCTTTTGAATTGTCGCTCGATACAACCGGTTTTTGGTCGGGGCCGAAGATTTTCTATGTTGGCCCCGAACAGGTTCCCGAACCGTTGTCAGAACTGGCCGCAAAGGCAACGGCCGCCGCCCGTCAGGCAGACATCGCCGTCGAGAAGCGGGACTATCAGCCTCATGTTACAATCATCCGCAACGTTAAAGCTGACTTTCCTCCACCACTTTTCCCGCCGTCAGTTGTCTGTCAGTTTAGTCAGTTCCATTTATTTGAATCTGTCTCTACTCAATCTGGTGTAACATACCCTATCCGCCAAAGCTGGCCGCTGCGTAACACTAACTCAGTGCGCGAAAAATTGCTGCGCGGGAATTTTTAACCTTTGCCTCTTTACAGCACTGTCGCTGCTCGGTAAAAAGACACATCACTTTAGAGAACACCAGTAACATGCACCAAACTTTCAGACTTATTATCGATTGCCCCGACCAGGTTGGCCTGGTTGCACGCGTATCTCAGTTTCTGGCTGACCATGATGCGTCAATCCTCGAAGCCAGCCATCATACCGACGTTCAGACCGGTCGGTTTTTTATGCGCCACGAAATCAGTACCGACTCATTAACGCTCTCTTATGATCGTTTTATTGAAGAATTTACCCCGTTGGCGAATGAGTTCCAGATGCAGTGGAAGGTAACTGATTCATCCAAGCGCCAGCGAGTAGCGCTGCTCAGTAGTGTTGAATCCCATTGTCTGGTGGATATTTTGCATCGCTGGCATACCGGCGAGTTACATTGCGATATTCCCTGCATTATTGGTAACCACCCGCAAATGAAGCAGTTTGCTGACTGGTACAAAGTGCCTTTTCACTGGGTAGACTTTAAGACCCTGGGGAAAGAAAACGCATTTAAACAAATTGAAGTACTTTTGGATGAATATGCCATCGACCTCACGGTACTTGCCCGTTTTATGCAAATCCTACCCGACAATCTTTGCTCAAAACTGGCCGGCAGAGCAATTAATATCCATCACAGCTTTCTGCCCTCCTTTGCCGGGGCCAAGCCCTACCAGCAAGCCTATGATCGCGGCGTAAAACTCATTGGTGCAACCTGCCACTACGTTACCCGTGACCTCGATGAAGGCCCGATTATTGAGCAAAGTGTTAAACGTATCAGCCACAGTGATACAGCTGCCGACATGGTACGTAAAGGTAAAGACTGCGAAGTTAATGCGCTGGCTACGGGTGTGCGTAACCACCTCGAAGACCGGGTCATCATTCACCACAACAAAACTGTGGTATTCGCTTAGTCCTTTTGGCGCTGGCAGCGCGCCATACAGCGCCTGCCGGTTGCGCACCTGAGTGCCAAAGCACCACAATAGATAATTTTACAATAACAAAACGACAGGAACTCTATGCTTACAATAAAAAAGACGCTCACTGCCACCGCCATAGTGCTGGCACTGGCAGGCTGTACTGACGCACCATCGGGCAACGAAAATACCGCCTCAGGTGCTGCCGAAACAACCAGCCAGACAGTTGAAAACACCTTGCTGCAACCTTTTAAAGGCCCCTATGGTGGCGTACCAGCCTTTGAAGATATGCAACTGGCCGATCTGATGCCTGCCATGGAAGCCGCTATGGCCGAACATCTGGCCGAAATTGATGCGATTGCCAATAACCCCGAAGCGCCGGATTTCGCCAATACGATTGTGGCTTACGAGAAGGCCGGCGACACCATTGGCCGGGTCTATACCTATTATGGTATCTGGAGCTCTAATGTATCCAGTCCGGAGTTCCGTGAACTGCAGCGGGAGTTATCACCCAAGCTGTCAGCCTACCGCTCCAAAATCAATCAGAACAGCAAGCTTTTCGAGCGCATTAAAGCGGTTTATGAAAGTGACGAACTAAACACGCTTACTGACGAAGAGCAACGTATCACGTGGCTCATCTATAACAGTTTTGCCCGCAATGGGGCTACCCTTGAGGGTGAAGCTAAGGCGCGTTACGCCGAAATCAACAAAGAGCTGGCAAGCCTGCATACCCGTTTTTCCAATAACGTACTGGCAGACGAAGAAAATTACGTCACGTATATTACAGCTGAGCAACTCGATGGCTTACCGGAAAGTTTTGTTAAAGCAGCAGCCGCTGCTGCCGCAGACCGTGGTAAGGAAGGCATGTATGCCATTACCAATACGCGTTCATCAATGGATCCTTTCCTGACCTACTCAACGCAGCGGGATTTACGCGAAAAAGTATGGCGCACCTATTACGACCGTGGCGATAACGGCGACGAGTTTGATAACAACGACATCATCAAGCAAATTCTTACCCTGCGCCATGAACGCGTTCAGCTGCTCGGTTACGATAACTACGCTCAGTGGCGCCTCGAAGACCGCATGGCGAAGAACCCTGAAAATGCCATGGCGCTGATGATGAAAGTGTGGCCAGCGGCACTCGCCCGGGTTGAGGAAGAAGTAGCCGACATGCAGGCCATTGCCGATACCGAAGGTGCGGACATCGAAATTAAACCCTGGGATTATCGTTTTTACGCCGAAAAAGTTCGTCTCGCGAAATACGACCTCGATTCCAATGAGGTGAAACAATACCTGCAACTGGATAAACTGCGCGAAGCCATGTTTTATGTGGCCGGACGCTTGTTCAACTTTGACTTTAAACCGATTCCGGCGGGCACGGTACCGGTATTCCATCCTGATGTGAAAGTATGGGAAGTGGCCGATAAGGACTCTGGCGAACTGGTTGGCCTGTGGTATCTGGATCCGTTCGCTCGTCAGGGTAAACGCTCCGGCGCCTGGGCAACTACCTATCGCAGACACACTACCTTTGATGGTGACAAAAACGTTCTGTCGTCTAACAACTCGAACTTTGTGAAAGGACCGGAAGGTGAGCCAACGCTGATTTCCTGGGATGACGCTGAGACATACTTCCATGAGTTTGGCCATGCGCTGCACTTCCTGTCAGCAAACGTTAAATACCCCACTTCACACTCTGGCGTCAGAGATTACACTGAGTTCCAGTCGCAGTTACTGGAGCGCTGGCTGACTACTGATGAAGTCATTGATGAGTACCTGGTACATTATGAAACCGGCGAACCCATTCCGGACAGCCTGATTGCTAAAATCAAGAAGGCATCGACCTTTAACGAAGGGTTCAAGACTACCGAGTATATGGCATCAGCCATCATGGATCTGCTCTATCACACCACAGATCCTGCCGGTATCGAACCAGACAGTTTTGAGCGTGAACAACTCAAAGCACTGGGAATGCCTGAAGAAATCGTAATGCGTCACCGTACTCCTCACTTTGGCCATGTTTTCTCTGGTGAGGGTTATTCAGCGGGTTACTATGGCTATATGTGGGCAGAAGTATTAACCGCGGATGCAGCAGAAGCCTTTGAAGAAGCGCCGGGCGGCTTTTACGATGAGGAAGTGTCAGCCAAGCTGGTGAAGTACTTGTTCTCGGTACGCAATGCTATGGATCCGGCCGAGGCCTATCGCATGTTCCGTGGTCGCGATGCAAACGTTGAAGCGCTAATGCGTGACCGTGGCTTTCCGGTAACATCAGAGCAGGATAAGTAACCGAAACGGTTAATAGAATAAAGGCCAGCCGCAAGGCTGGCCTTTTTGTTTCTGCCCCGGTTACTCGGGCAACTTCACCTTAATAAGCTTTGCAACACTGAGTGGTGAGCTTTCCTGAGTCAGCCAGATTGTATTATTTTCGCGAACACAGAGGCCTTCTACCTGCCCGTAGCCGTCAAGCTTATAGGTACTGATTAGGTCAAACTCAGCTGACAGGGTGGCAATAAACGGCTTGAACATACCCAGAGCATTACTGGTATACCCAACAATTACATAGCGGTTATTTTGTGCGTCAAAATCAGCGCCAGTCACCACTCCGGGGATCCCTGAAACCTCAGCTACCGGCGATAAAAGCGGGGTTACCTGGCCTTTGTCGAGCAAATACACTTTTACCACACGAGTTAGCCAGCTCTTGGAAAACAGCACCAGATGGTCGCCCCGGGAGACCATCGCCTCAGCATCATAATCGTGCGCGTAGTACTCGTTTTTGGCGATATCGTAGTTTTCATAGTTCACCGGCAAAGGCGTGGTATCGCCCGTATCGGCCCTGCTGACCTTTAACACTGCCAGATTACTGCGTTTACCGGCATTGTTACCAAAATCACCAATGTAGTAAAACTCGCTGTCTGCCGTTACCGACTCCCAGTCAGTATTCTTGCGCGGCAATTTCTCACTTTTTACAATCGTGCCGGAAGTATCCAGAGTAAATAAGTCGGGGCTGTTGCCCGAATCATTGATAGTGTAAATATGGTTGGCATCACAATATAAGCCCGAGGTTTCCACTAACTGTTCGTCTAAAACAATGTCTTCGAGCACTTCGATACCGCTGTCGTTGCCAGAATCCGTACTGCTGCAAGCGGCAGGGAGCAATAACAGGCTCATTGCAAGTGCCTTACCAGCACCTGCCATAAAAGAAGAATTTTTCATAACTCAATTAACGCGGTGAAACGTTCCATTTGTTGCCGTTAATAAGACTGGCGATTTGTATTCGCCCGGCAAACAGCGATTTTGCTTGCCGGGAACATCAGATTGCCCTATGAGGCTTAGCCGAGCTTTTTACGAGTCAGGAGCAACAGACCCAGAGAAAGCAATGCTATGCCGGCTGGCGCCGGAACCGGTTCACTGTCTGTACAAGCGGGATGATCCGGGTTTTCCGCACAAAAGTCTACGGTTTCCTGTAATTTTACTTCGGCGAAATTAGTAACAAAATCATCGATTTCACTCTGCACGGGGGTATTAAGCTCGTTTAAATCGAAGCTGTTACCGCCATTATTCAGAGCTAAGTCAATCAGCTCGCCGAACTCACCGCCCAATACCACATTAAACAACGCAGAGTTGTCTTTTAGCACGCCATCCAGTGAGTCGGCATCGAAATAGTTGTCGCTGTTGCTGGCTTCGTCGGCAAACAAAATCAGGTTTTTCACCGCATCGTCGCGGTAACTGAGCCCTGGCTGTTCTGAAGGCAGCGCTTCCAGCGCGTAAGCCGTGGCATCATAAGCAGGTTCATCGGCGCCTACAGGCGTGATCCCCGCCATTGCACTGGCAAAACCTGCCGCATCAACGAAATCAGACAGGAGACGGATGCTGTCACCTGCAAAGCCGTATCCTATTAGTGCAAACTGAGCGTCAAGCCCACCGTTTTGCAAAATACTGGCAAAGGTACCTATGCTGTCACGAAGGTTATTGTGGATAGTGCTCATTGAACCACTTTCATCCACCAGCATAACAATATCGGTTTTAATAAGGGCCGCATTAGCAGGGGCCGTAACAGTGAATAAACCAAACCTGAGCATAACGGCGGCTATCAGGGCTGACCACGTTTTTCTGTTCTGTCTTTTCATTTTTTACTACGGTAATGCGTTGTTATAAAAGAAAAAATGCAATAATCATTCCATTAAAAAAAGTGGCTCAAGATCATTGATTTATAAAAGTCGAAGTCAACATTGTCATCATGTTTGTAAAAAACTTCGACATAATTATACCTGTTTCACTGAAACCGTTTCCAGAGCGGAAAGTGAACACATGATACAATTCTGGTGTATAACATCTGGTAGGAATCTAATTGCTGTTGTTTAAGGTAACAGCCAAACAATAATAAGGACTCTTTGAGTGTCAGATCCAACTATTGCTCTGGTCGCCGTCGGCCTGCTTTCAATCAGTTGTCAGTATTTAGCTTACAAGATCCGTTTACCGGCCATTTTGCCTCTGTTAGTCGTGGGTATTCTGGTTGGTCCGGTTTTTAATGTATTAGATGCAGACGCCCTGTTTGGTGATTTACTCTTTCCGGTAGTATCGCTATCGGTCGCCATTATTCTGTTTGAAGGGGCGTTGACCCTTAAATACAGTGACATTGCCGGGCACGGTAACATGGTCAGAAACCTCTGTAGCATCGGGGTTCTGGTCACCTGGATCATCGCCGCCACTGTGGCCCACTATGCGCTGGACATTAGCTGGCAGCTATCGTTTTTATTCGGAGCCATCGTCACCGTAACCGGGCCCACCGTTATTGTGCCTATGCTTCGAACCGTACGCCCCCAGACAAACCTTGGCAATATACTGCGCTGGGAAGGGATTATTATTGATCCCATCGGAGCATTACTGGCGGTGTTAGTTTACGAATATATCATTTCGTCGCAGAGCGCCGTGTCTCACACCCTGGTCGCTTTTGGTAAAACGATCGGTATCGGGCTCGGCCTGGGTATGGCAGTGGGCTACTTCCTGGGGATCACTCTGCGCCACAATCTGGTTCCCCACTACTTACGCAATACAGCGGTCCTAACCATCATCCTGGCAGCCTTTGCCGGTTCCAATTATTTTGCTCACGAGTCCGGGCTACTAACTGTTACCGTGATAGGCGTCATGATGGCGAACATGCGGGATGTGGACGTTGAGGACATCCTTGAGTTCAAGGAAACACTCAGTGTATTGCTTATTTCCGGGCTGTTTATATTACTCGCTACCCGTCTCGATTTAGGCGCCGTGGCTGATGTAGGGTGGGCAGCAGCGGTCGTTTTATTCTCGATCATTTTCATTGCCCGTCCGCTGGCAGTGTTTGTCTCATCCATCGGTACCGGACTTAACCTGCGCGAACTGGCTTTGCTGAGCTGGCTGGCTCCACGAGGTATCGTTGCCGCGGCTGTGTCAGCTTTGTTTTCACTTAAACTGGAACAACTCGGCTATGCCCAGGTAGAAATCATCGTGCCACTGGTTTTCCTGGTGATCATTGCCACCGTGGTGTTACAGGGCCTTACGGCTAAGCCCGTAGCGGCACTGCTTAAGGTGCGCGCTCCGGTACCCAATGGCTTTCTGCTGTTTGGTGCCAGCGAATTCAGTCGCATGCTGGCCAAAGAGCTGATTAAACATAAGGTGCCGGTACGGGTAGCCGATACCAACTGGGATGCTATCCGCGCGGCCAGAATGCAGGATATCCCAGTGTATTTTGGTAATCCTACGTCTGAGCATGCCGCCATCCATCTGGATTTAAACACCATAGGTACGGTACTGCTGTTATCGCCCTATAAACAGCTAAATCCTATGATTGGTTATCATTTTGAGTACACGTTGGGTAAGGATAAGGTCTGGGGCCTGACCAACAATGAACTCGCAACCCGGCCTAGCCATCAGGTTTCCAGGGATTATGCTAAAAAACTGTCGTTATTTGCTGAAGGCATTACCTACGGGTACCTGGCCAGTGCGGTTAGTCGTGGTGCGCAAATAAAAACCACGGCGCTTACACCTGAGTTCACTTTTAAGGACTATATGGAAAAGTACGGTGATGCTGCTACCCCACTGATGTACATCAACGAAAATAACCGCATGCATGTTTTGCTTAGTTCAGATGAAACCATTCCGCGCGCTGGCAGTAAGCTGGTCAGTTTGGTGGAAGCTGAGGTGCTGGATTCAGAAAAAGTCGTGAAGCCGGCAAAAGACTAACAGAATAGCACCCTGTCTGTGGACAGGGTGCCTCTCCCTGGAAACAACGAGCAATTAGATGGTGCGTTAGGTGCAACCTTTTGAATTTTTGTTTTGCCTAATTACAGCGTCGCTTGGTTATAGCAATCAACAGGCCAACTTTAGTATAATTTATAAATAACTGAAATATTGGAACTTTATAAATATATCCAGCCAATTTCACCAAAAGTATGCCTTACAAAGCACCACAATAAAGCACAATATGCTTCATCGCACCAAATTGGTTAATCTGGTAGGCAAGAAGCTCCTTTTCGATGGTTAGCAAAGAAATAATAGGGCCGGTATACAATCTCGGGGGGCTGCCCGTTCGCCGATTTTTTGACAAAAATCATCATTAGTGGTGTTTCTTTGCACTTCCATCGAAGGGCTACTCTGTCATTTTTCTTTGAGCTTGAGGAATAGCGCTGGCATCAACCCTGTGACTGGGGCTCGCTCCCAGCCGGTGCATGCCGTCAGAGCCCCTGGCGACTAAGCAGTGCATACATGGCAAAGCTACCTAGCCAGTGCGTTCCTTCATAGTGGTTATCTACAATAGTCGGTAATGCCGCATTAACGTGCGCATCGCCAATAGCTTGCAGATGACCGTATTCCGCAGGAAACGCTTTGGCAACCCCATACAACGACCAGGCCCGGCTGAAATTGAGCCCGTCCAGATGAACCAGTTTTCCATCAGTGCGATCGCTCACACGGGCAGGCTCCAGAGTAAATGTCTGATTAATCAGTTCTGGTATAAAATCACCAGCCCAGCTTTTGAACTGCTCCCCGGGTAGTACCTTGCGCATTAGGTTTAACTCTTCAAAACAGGGCGACAGAAAATCGAATCCGTTAGGCTCCCAGGCAAGGGGACACTGCTTATCACTAAGGTACCAGTGCAAGGCACGCGCTCTGATGAGTTGTGCCAGCGCATCGTTATCTGTTGCCACGGCAAAGTCATACGCCATTGAAAGCCCGAATGCGGTGTTGGGGTGTTCACCGGTGCGAATAGGATAGATAAGTTTCGGTAAAAAGGTTTCATACTTACTAACCATCAGCTCAGTTAATGGCTTAAGGTTTTGCTCCAGCTTTCTGGCCAGCGGATCATGCCAGTTGTGCAGTTCGGCTGCCAGCGTTAGTAACCACGCCCAGCCGTAAGTGCGTTCGTAGTTTTTATTACCGGGCGTCGCAAAAAAAGCCACTTCTACTGCAATGTTCTCTGCCGTCAGATTGGTTTTCAGGATTGCTTTAATGGCTTCTCTTTCAGCAAGATCCGGAAAATTACGCAGCAGATTGACCATCATCCAATGACCATGCACGCTAGAGTGCCAGTCAAAACAACCATAAAAGGCCGGGTGCAGTGCTTTGGGTGATTTCAGATATTCGTCACCATCCAGCACCTGATTGAGTTTATTGGGATACTCCACCTGGGTACATTTGAGTGGTAGAGAAGCCAGACGATTAGCTTCTTCAAGAGTAAGTGCCGGAGTGCTTGCCTGACTATACGAAGACCAGATACTCAGCGCAATGGCGAGCAGAATCGTTAGCAGCCTGAAAATAACCATGATCTGATTTTCCTTTTTATTTGTGATGGTTATCAGGCATGGTCTGCAATTCATGCCGGTAAGTAAAGGCGTTTTACAACCAGGCATACCATAAGCGGTTTATGGCGTTAAGAGAAAATGTAGTGACAAGATGTTTCAGAATAATGGGGCAGGCCGTCGCCTTGCCCCATATTCCTTTATTCAGTTAGCCATTATCCGAGGAGGGACCTGGCATGGTTCGGATGCCAGGATGGCCGACTGAATTAACTGCCCGATGCGGCATATATTGCGTGTTAAACCTGGTCACCGGTGACAGGCTGGGGAAGACACGCTTTCCTTGCATAATCAAAGCCCTGAGGAGAAATCACTACAGAACTTAGCCTATCAGTTGTTATATAACTCAACAACTTTCATTGTTTTATCCAGCGCACCACTATTTTGCTCCAGCACGGTGTAACCGGCAAGGCCTGCCAGCGCTGCGGCATCTGCATTTTTGCACCAGGAAAGGGTAAGTTCGGTCATGGCAGCGGCATCTTCAACAATAAACAGTGCACCGGACTCTGCTAATTTGGCGCAGATCACCGGGTTGTTGTAGGTATTTGGCCCCATCATAACCGGCAGTTTTCTGGCTGCTGGCTCAAGCGCATTATGACCGCCCCGGTCTGCAATGCTACCGCCGACAAAGGCAAAATCGGCCACGGCGTACACTGCATTAAGCTTACCCATTTCATTTACCAGTAACACGTCGCAATCATCGGATACACTGTTGGCTGACGCACTTTGGGTCATGGCTAAGCCGGATTTGTGGATCAATCGGGCTACCGTTTCAAACCGCTCAGGATGGCGGGGGACCAGCACCAGCAGGAGTTGCGGACAGTGTTTTTTGACTGCCTGGTAGGTTTGCAGCAATACCGTTTCCTCAGGATCATGGGTACTTCCTCCCACAAGAACTTTCCGGCTACTGTGCTCCAGTCCTAAAAAGCCGCTTACCGAGGCATCCAGGGCAGAGGCCTGGTCGAATTTAATATTATTGGTTAGCGTGAGCTTACTTTCCGGCATGCCTAAAAACCGATAGTTCGCATAATCCCTGTCGCCCTGTGCGCATACATGCGCCAGCTTGTGAAGCATTGGCTCGAACAGGATGGGGAACTTCGCATAACGTCTTGCTGACCGGTCGGTCATTCTGGCATTGACCACCATTACCGGAATGTCACGTTTCCAGCAGGCATGGATCAGGTTAGGCCAGAGTTCTACCTCAGTGATGAATACCACGCTGGGTTTAATCCGTCTCAACATCCCCGCCATAGCCATGTGTAAGTCATAGGGCAGGTAAAAGTGATGCACCTTATCACCAAAAATTGCGCGGACCCGGGCCGAACCGGTAGGCGTAGTAGTGGTAACAGTTATCTGTCGCTCTGGTTGCTCCTGCATAATGCGTTTAATCAGTACCGACGCCGCGACCACCTCACCCACTGACACACAATGAAACAGATAGCCATTCGCCTTTGGTGCGTGAGCTACGTAGCCAAACCGCTCAAAACGGCGGCGGCTATAGTCTTTCTGCCGGGTCATACCGCGTTTAACGAGAGTGAAAAAAGCAAACGGAATGAGCAGTGCCAGTATTAAGGAATAAAACCAACGAAAGGCGTCCTGATACCACTTAGGAGAATATGTTGCGCGTTGCTTGCTCATGTTGCCTTGTACACCGTTATGCTGGCCGTCATCAAAATGTCGTGAAGTTTTGTTTCACTGACACACAGGTTTTCACGTTTACTTTTATTGCATGTCATCAAGTGCCACCAAACCCGCAGTACTCATCATCAGGTTAAGTGCGATGGGCGATATTGTAATGGCCTCAGGTCTGCCGTCCAGCTTAAAACAGCATTTTGACAACGATGTGACTATATCCTGGCTGATTGAAAGTCCCTATGCCGCCCTGGTAGCGGGCCACCCGGATGTAGATAACGTTATTACCTGGCCCAAACAGGAATGGCAGGCACTGGCGAAATCACGGCGATATCTTGCCCTGTTCAATGCACTACTACGGTTTCGTCGCACCTTAAGAGCTTTACAGTTCGATTTGGTTGTTGACGCTCAGGGATTACTTAAAAGTGCGCTGTTAGCCTGGTTTACTGGTGCGCGTAAACGGGTGGGGTTCAACAGTAAGGAACACAGCCAGTGGTTTTTAACTCAGTCTTTCGATAAGCCCCTGTCAGATGACATTAGCAGCGAGTACAAGTTTCTGGCCGGTAAGTTTAGTAACGCACCCTATCAACTTACCCTCCAGGTGAACGAACAGGATCGGATAACTGTGCATGACCGGCTTAAAGAAGAGGGTTTTCACGGCAACTTTATCGTAATCGCCCCTTTTACAACCCGACCTCAAAAGCATTGGCTACTCCCCTACTGGCATCAGCTCATTGCTATGCTGGGGAAGGATGGATATCAGGTGATAATCCTTGGCGGGCCGGCCGACAAAAACAACGCAGAGCATCTTGCCAGCGCCAATTCACACTGCCTGAGCCTGGCTGGTTCGTTGAGCCTGACCCAGAGTGCTGCCGTGATTGAGCAATGCGCGGCGCTCATCGGCGTTGATACCGGCCTGACGCACATGGGCATGGTTTATCAACGGCCCACAGTAGCTATCTTTGGTTCAACCAGGCCGTATACCCAAACCCAGAACCCTCATGCCCGTATTTTATATGCAGATTTAAGTTGTGCCCCCTGTAAGCGTCGCCCTGTCTGTGACGGCCGCTTTGACTGTATGCAGGCAATAACCTCCGAGCAGGTGTTCAGCACGTTGCAAGGATTGCAATATCCATGCGTGTAATGCATCTGGAGCTGGGCAGGCACTTGTATGGCGGTGCCAAACAGGTGGAATACCTCATTAAAGCCATTGCTGTACAAAGCAATGCGGTTGAACAACATCTGGTGTGTGCTGAAGGCAGTGACATTGCCGCTTTACGTCTGAGTGACTGCGAAACACACGCCCTGCCCTATGCGGGTGAACCGGACATCAGTATTTTGTGGCGTCTGGCCGGATTAGTCAGGGCATTACAACCTGACATTCTGCATGTACACAGTCGTCGTGGTGCCGATCTGTGGGGCGCAATAATCGCCAGATACACTGGTATACCAGCCATTTGTACGCGGCGGGTTGATAACCCGGAGTCTGCCATGAGCTGCCTGAAATATGCCCGGTATAAGGCCGTAATCAGTATCTCTGAAGGCGTACAGAATGTGGTTTCACAGCGTTGCCCGGCATCGGTATTTCAGCAGGTTATCCATTCGTCGGTGGACTTGTCGGAATTTCACTATGCTGCAGACCCTGACTGGTTTCGCCGTGAGTTTGCCATACCAGAGGGTTACCGCGTATTAGCAAACTTCGCCCAGCTTATCGAGCGTAAAGGGCAGCACGACATCATTGCGGCAATGAAGCAGGTTGTTGCAAAGCAGCCGAACACCCTCTGCTTGCTGTTTGGCAAAGGAAGTCTGGCTGATGATTATCAGCTTCATATAGACCAGGCAGGAATAAGCGATAATGTCCGCTTGTGTGGCTTTACCGAACAGGTGTCCAGAATACTGCCCAATATTGATTTGCTGGTACATCCGGCACATGCCGAAGGCCTCGGCGTTATTTTGTTGCAAGCTGGTGCCTGTAAAGTGCCGGTGATCGCCAGCCCGTCCGGCGGCATTCCGGAAATTATTAAGCATGAGAAAACCGGCTGGCTGACACCGGCTGGCGATTCAGATAAGTTGGCCACTGCAATCTGCTCTGCCCTGGACAATGACGACTTGAGGCATGCCCTTAGTGAAGCTCTATTAAATCATGTAAGTACTCACTTTTCGACCGAAGCCATGGCAAAAGGCTATTTAAGTCTGTATCAACACATTAAGGGATAGGCCGGCTGGAGCATAAACTCAAACCCTTTTATACTGGCCGGGACCACTCAAATTAAAGGTTCCGTTGTAATGAAATCCTGCCGTTTACTGTTATCACCGCTGCTACTGACTCTGGTATTGCTTTTTGTTCCTCAGGTTTTTGCTGAAACACCGCCCTATGCTGCGGCAGAAAAGGAATTAATGGTGCCCGTTGAAGGCGGTAAGGTATATGTCAGGCTTAATGGCTTAGCTCATAAGGCAGCGATACCGGTTATCTTTATCCATGGCGGGCCGGGCGGTACACACAATGGCTTTGCAGGTATGACAGGCCTCGCAGATGACCGCATGGTAATCATGTACGACCAACTCGACAGCGGTAAGTCTGAGCAAACCAATAATCCGGACAACTGGCGCGTAGAAAGGTTTGTAGAATCTATTGAGACTATTCGTCAGCACCTGAATATCCCGCGCTGGCATGTAGTTGGTCACAGTTGGGGGTCGGCACTGGCGCTGGAATATACCGCAAAGTACCCCAGCAATGTGGTATCCACTGTGCTTGGCGGCACGTTTATCTCAACACCTCACTGGATCATGGATGCTAACTTACTGGTTAAGGCTGCTCCCGAGGCAGTACAACAAACACTGCGTGAATGCGAGTCATCTGAGCCGCCGGGCGAAGTCAAATGCAGTGCTGCTTACACCAAGCTTTATTCTGCTTACTATAGTCCCGGAACCGCATCCAGTGCTAAACAGGAGTATTACCAGAACGTCGGCGGCAATGGATTTAATCCGGTGATTTACAACGCCATGTGGGGGCCCAGTGAATTTTCTTCCACCGGGGTACTAAAGCATTACGACGCCACTCACTTACTCGGCCGTATCAACCCGGCGAAAACCCTGTTTATGATTGGCCAGTACGACTCAGCCCGCATCGATACGGTTCAGGATTACCTCGCCTTAACCCCGGGGGCTGAGCTTGCAGTAGTGCCAGGCGGTGCGCACGGTTTTTACAGTGACCGACCGTTAATTACCCAGGCAATATTAACCAGCTGGCTTAAACGACACGATAAGCATTAGAACCAAATACCGTTTTCCTGCGTCTGAGTCGTATCACAGCACGCTCTTACTAATATTCAAAGTGTAACGCGGTTATAGCTTTAAACTATACCTGGTAGACAAGCATTTTGCCTTTACATAGCTAACTATCTATGTTTGCAAAGGACAGATAGAAAACTGTGTGGCTGTTTATTTTTGACACAGTTGAAAAAAACGCAATTCTAAAAGAATAAAATCATAATATTCATGAGGATAGAAACCATTCTCAAAATCAACCTCATAACTGGTTTTACGAAAATGGCTGCTGTGTCACTTTGAATGGCAGATCGACTTTAAAACGCAGATATCAGACGTAAAGTTTTATTTAACACAGCCTGAATATAAACTTAACCATAAAAAGGGCCGCGGTAAAATCTTTTTTATCAGCGACTTAAGATAGTTATAGCTAACTTAGCAAGGCTTTAGCTATTATTCCAGCTTAAACACCCCAATTTATAACTCTGCTAGTGTTACAGGCAATAAAAAAGCCGCTCTAATGAGCGGCTTTTTTTAAACGCTTAGAAAGTAGCGATTAAACGCCAGCTTTCTCAACAACGTCAACCAACATCCAAGATTTGTTCTTAGAGATTGGTGCACACTCGCGAACAGTAACTGTATCGCCTTCGTTGCACACGTTGCTTTCGTCATGAGCGTGCAGTTTAGTAGTACGCTTGATGAACTTCCCGTAGATAGGGTGTTTAACAAAACGTTCTACCGCAACAGTAATGGTTTTATCCATTTTGTTGCTAACCACACGACCTTGTACTGTACGAATTTTTTGCTCAGTCATTACGCATCAGCCTTTTGAGTCAGAATGGTTTTAACACGCGCGATGCTGCGACGCACTTTCTTCAACTGGTCGGTTTTTTCAAGCTGGCCAGTTGAATGCTGCATGCGTAAGTTGAACTGCTCGCGTAGCAGGTTTAATAACTCTGCATTCAGCTCTTCTACGCTTTTTTCTTTCAGTTCAGCTGCTTTCATTACATCACCGTCCGAGTTACAAAGGTTGTTTTAAATGGCAGTTTTGCCGCAGCCAAAGTAAACGCTTCGCGTGCCAGAGCTTCAGGAACACCTTCCATCTCATAAAGAACACGACCAGGTTGAATTTGGCATACCCAGTACTCAACGTTACCCTTACCTTTACCTTGACGAACCTCAAGAGGCTTCTCAGTAATTGGCTTGTCAGGGAAAACCCGAATCCAGATTTTACCTTGACGCTTAACGTGACGAGTCATGGCACGACGTGCAGCCTCAATTTGGCGCGCAGTCATTCGACCACGACCAACCGCTTTAAGACCGTAAGTACCAAAGGCAACAGTAGCTCCCGCAGCTGTACCGCGGTTGCGGCCTTTGTGCATTTTACGGAATTTCATGCGTTTTGGTTGTAACATGATTAGCCCTCTCGCTTAGCGTTGCGGCCTTTCTTCTTAGGTTGAGCTGGCGCTGCCGGCTCTTGAGTTGTAGGTAAACCACCTAGAACTTCACCTTTGAAGATCCATACTTTAACGCCGATGATACCGTAAGTAGTAGACGCTTCAGAAGTCGCGTAATCGATATCCGCACGGAAAGTGTGCAGAGGAACACGACCTTCACGGTACCATTCAGAACGTGCAATCTCTGCACCGCCTAAACGACCGCTAACTTCTACTTTGATACCTTTTGCGCCAAGGCGCATTGCGTTTTGAACCGCACGCTTCATAGCGCGACGGAACATTACACGGCGTTCCAGCTGGCTAGAAATGCTGTCAGCAACTAACTGACCATCCAGCTCTGGCTTGCGTACTTCAGCAATGTTGATCTGAGCAGGCACACCGGCCAGCTTAGACACATAGTTACGCAGCTTTTCAACGTCTTCACCTTTCTTACCGATAACTACGCCTGGACGAGCAGTGTGAATAGTCACACGGATGCTCTTAGCAGGACGCTCGATCACGATTTTAGACAGTGAAGCGTTTTTCAGTTGTTTTGTCAGGTACTGACGTACCTGATGGTCATTGTACAGGTTATCTGCATAATCTGCGGTATTAGCGTACCAGGTAGAAGTCCATGGTTTACTGATACCCAGGCGTATACCTGTAGGATGTACCTTCTGTCCCATTATCTACTCCTAGTTATCCGCTACAACCACAGTGATGTGACTGCTACGCTTAAAGATACGATCCGCACGGCCTTTAGCACGTGGCTTGATACGTTTCATAGTTGGGCCTTCGTCAACGAAGATCTTAGCGACGCGCAGTTCATCAATGTCTGCACCTTCGTTATGCTCTGCGTTAGCGATTGCTGATTCCAGAACTTTCTTGATCAGCGTAGCGCTTTTCTTAGGGCTGTACGTTAAAAGCTCAAGTGCTTTTTCTACGTGCATACCGCGAACTTGATCCGCAACCAAGCGTGCTTTTTGAGCCGACGTGCGGGCAAAACGGTGTTTAGCTAATGCTTCCATCTTCCTACCCCTTAACGTTTAGCTTTCTTATCCGCGACATGGCCGCGGTAAGTACGCGTTGGCGCAAATTCGCCCAACTTGTGGCCGACCATTTCGTCACTTACGATGACAGGTACATGTTGGCGGCCGTTATGGACTGCAATGGTCAACCCAATCATATCTGGGATGATGATAGAACGACGTGACCAGGTTTTAATTGGTTTACGTTCGTTCTTTTCCACTGCAGCCTCTACCTTCTTCAGCAAGTGAAGGTCGATAAATGGACCTTTCTTGAGAGAACGTGGCATGGTGAATCCTCGCTATTATTTATTACGACGACGTACGATAAGCTTATCGGTACGCTTGTTGCTTCGGGTTTTCTTACCTTTAGTAGGAACACCCCAAGGAGTTACTGGGTGACGACCGCCAGAAGTACGACCTTCACCACCACCGTGTGGGTGGTCAACCGGGTTCATTACAACACCACGAACGGTTGGACGAACACCACGCCAGCGGCTTGCGCCAGCTTTACCTAATGAACGAAGCATGTGCTCTGCATTACCAACTTCACCAATGGTGGCGCGGCAATCAGATAATACTTTGCGCATTTCGCCTGAACGCAGACGTAAAGTAACGTAGTTACCGTCGCGAGCCAGGATCTGTGCGTTAGCACCAGCAGAACGTGCAATCTGTGCACCTTTGCCAGGCTTCATTTCAATCGCGTGTACAATGGTACCAACTGGCATGTTGCGCATAGGCATAGCGTTACCCGCTTTGATAGGCGCGTTGGTGCCAGATTGGATTGCGTCACCAGCCTGGATACCTTTAGGTGCCAGGATGTACTTACGCTCACCATCTGCATACAGTACTAAAGCAATGTTTGCAGAACGGTTAGGATCATATTCTAAACGCTCAACTTTCGCTGGGATGCCGTCTTTATTACGTTTAAAGTCAACTACGCGGTAGTGATGCTTGTGACCACCACCGATGTGACGTGTAGTAATACGACCATTGTTGTTACGGCCGCCAGTTTTGTCATTCTTTTCCAGCAAAGGTGCGTGTGGCGCGCCTTTGTGCAGGTCAGGATTAACAACCTTGATTACGTGACGACGACCGGCAGAAGTTGGCTTAGCTTTCATTAATGGCATTTCTAATCCCCTTCTTACTCAGCACCACCGACGAAGTCGATGTCCTGACCTTCTTTAAGCGCTACATACGCTTTTTTCCAGTCGCTGCGTTTACCGAAAGACATACCGTGACGCTTGGTTTTACCCTTAACGTTAACAGTACGAACCGAGTCAACTTCAACCTCGAACAGTTTCTCAACTGCTGCTTTGATTTCAGCTTTGTTCGCGTCTTTAGCTACTTTAAATACAACTGTGTTACCCGCTTCAGCAGCCATAGTAGACTTTTCTGAAACGTGTGGTGCTTTAAGCACTTTTAGTAGACGTTCTTCTTTCATGCTAACGCCTCCTCAAGTTGTTTCACTGCATCAGCAGTGATAAGTACTTTTTCAAATGCAATCAGGCTGACCGGGTCGATACCAGCTACGTCACGTACATCAACCTTGTACAGGTTGCGTGCAGCAAGGAACAGGTTCTCTTCAACTTCCGGAGTAACGATTAATACATCGTTTAATTCCAGTTCGTTCAGCTTAGCAACCAGAGCTTTAGTCTTAGGTGTGTCAACACCGAACTTCTCAACCACTACCAAACGGTCTTGGCGAACCAGTTCAGACAGGATGCTCTTAATCGCACCGCGATACATTTTCTTGTTAACTTTTTGATCAAAGTCACGAGGCTTGGCAGCAAATGCACGGCCACCACCAACCCAGATTGGGCTGCGGATTGTACCTGCACGAGCACGACCAGTACCTTTTTGACGCCATGGCTTCTTACCACCACCACGTACTTCAGAACGTGTCTTTTGTGCTTTAGTACCCTGACGAGCACCATTGCCGTAAGCTACAACGACCTGGTGAACCAGGGCTTCGTTGAATTCACGTCCAAAGGTCGCTTCGGATACTTCAAGAGCGCTTTGCGCATCTTTCAATGTTAATTCCATCAGTTCAACTCCCAGACGTTACGCTTTAACAGCTGGCTTTACGACAACGTCGCCGCCAGTTGCGCCAGGTACGGCACCTTTAACCAGGATCAGGCTGTTTTCTACGTCAATGCGTACAACTTCCAAAGACTGAGTGGTGACTTGCTTGTTACCAAGCTGGCCAGCCATTTTCTTACCTTTGAATACTTTACCTGGTGATTGGTTTTGACCAATTGAACCAGGTGCACGGTGAGACAATGAGTTACCGTGAGTAGCGCGTTGAGCAGAAAAGTTCCAACGCTTGATAGCGCCTGCGAAACCTTTACCTTTTGACGTACCAGTTACGTCAATTTTCTTGGTGTCGTTGAAGATTTCAACAGTGATTTCACTGCCTACTTCGATGTCGGCACCTTCGTTATCTTCCAGGCGGAATTCCCAAAGACCACGGCCAGCTTCAACACCAGCTTTAGCAAAGTGACCTGCTGAAGCTTTGTTTACGCGGTTCGCTTTTTTGGTACCTGCAGTAACTTGCAGTGCGCGATAACCGTCAGTTTCATCAGTGCGTAACTGAGTAACACGGTTAGGGGTCGCTTCAATAACAGTCACAGGGATCGACGTACCATCTTCAGTGAAGATGCGAGTCATACCCACTTTACGACCGACTAGACCAATCGCCATTGTTATTACCCTCTCTTGTTAGCCCAGGCTGATTTGAACATCAACACCAGCAGCCAAGTCCAGACGCATCAGCGCGTCAACGGTCTTGTCAGTTGGTTCAATGATGTCTACCAAACGCTTATGAGTACGGATTTCATATTGATCACGCGCGTCTTTATTAACGTGCGGAGAAATCAGAACTGTATAGCGTTCTTTGCGAGTAGGCAGTGGAATTGGACCGCTGACCTGAGCACCAGTACGTTTCGCCGTTTCAACGATTTCAGCCGTAGACTGATCGATCAACTTGTGATCAAACGCTTTTAAACGAATACGAATTCTTTGATTTGGCATCGATTAAGCTCCAATCGAAAGAACAAAAAAATCATCTTCTCACTCCCTTTTATTCTTGGGACGAAAAGATGTGCGTATAAACCAGTGATTCCCAATTGGAATCTTGTTCTTTGTTTCTAACACTCCCGCTACATCAATAAGACGTTGCTTTGGCGACCACCCTAAAAGCAGTGTGGCTGCGGCCGAAACCATGCCCTGGGTACATATGTACGGGGCAAGTGGGCGCGAATTATACAGATTTGCTCCAGACGTGCAAGCATTAAACTACCGACATTTAAAAAATAAGCGTGATATCTGGCAGTGAAGCGCTTTCATACGCTTAGAAATCTGTGTTTCTGTGCTTTAGGTCAGTTACATCGTCGCTAACAAGCTATTACAGTTAATTTGAACACACTCTCTGGCGACATAAACGCAAGTTACCTATTTTATTTTTTAAGGAAGATTATTATGCAAATACTCAATGAAACAGACTTAGACGCAGTGCAAGGTGGTTTAAGATCACTTGGTTGGACTTTGCTTGGCGTGGTAGGTCAAATGATTGTGGAGGAAGTCATTGATTCAGGCGCGCTGGAAAGTGGTGTTGAATCGACCGGCGGGCAAATGAATGATGATGCCCGCTCAAATATGTACAACTAAATGTTCCCTGCGCCAGATCTGTCTGGCGTATCAATTTTGTCTACAAGGAGACGTTATGGCTATCCGTATGTATATAATACTAGCGATTGTAGTGTGCATTTCTTTGGCTGTAGTCACTCAGTTACAACATCCTGAACATTTAAACACCTCAACGTTACCGGCCTTATCAATTTTTTATACTGCCGGACCAGGCTTCTTTTATACGCTGGGAGTATCACTTATCCCTCTTCTTCTGCGCGGGGACAACGTGAAACGGGTTAAGTTTTCAGCCTTTATTTGTCTTGGTTCACTTATTTACGCTGTACAGCAATTATATACAGCACAGACTTTTGATTTAATTGTTATTTCAGCAATTGTGATGGGGGCCCTTATCGGTGTAATGACTGTATACAAACTTAATAAATCGGCTCAGTTATCCACGTAGGTCGTCATCTCTTCGCGGATCTGATCGCGCATTGCCATCAGTTTTAATGCCGAGTCACGCTGACGCTTGTCCTGCTCGGTTTGGGGTACCCAGTCGGGTACGGATGAAGGCTTCCCGTTCTCATCCATGGCTACCATCACAGCGATACAATGAGTACAGAGTTCCCGTTCGCTGCTTTTCGGATCGCCGGCACGCACCAGAATACGAATATGCATTGAGCTTTTGCCGGTATAAATCACCTTGGCTTCCACTTCCACGATATTGCCTACCAGAATTGGCTTAACAAAATGCATACCGCCCACATAAGCCGTAATACAGTATTTTCCGCTCCAGCCGGCGGCACACCCGTAAGCACTTAAGTCGATCCACTTCATTACCGCACCGCCGTGCACTTTACCACCGAAGTTGACATCCGCAGGCTCTGCCAGAAAGCGCAACGTTAATGAACGCTCAGTACCGGGCATAAGTTCTTCTCTTTATTTAATTTTCACCAATTCATAAAACTACTGTAGTTTAGTAAGTAAAACAATCAGGCGACGATATTTATGGAAGAACTGCGTTATCCTACCCGGCTGATGCTACTTATTGCCCTGCTACAGGGGCTCGCTCTATTACTATTACATCAGTCCATCGACTTTGAGTTCTGGCCGGCCACGGCGCCGCAGTGGCTGTTTGCCGCTTATGCTCTGGTTATTATCGGGCCGGGCATGTATCTGTTGGGCGTTAACGACCGCAATAAGGTCAGGCTGGTTACCTACATCGCCCCCTTTGCCGCGCTTTGTGCGCTGCTTGCCTTTTACACCGGTGGCCAGGCAATCCCTTCTTCGCTTTCACGCCTGGACACCCTGCTCGCCCCCATGACATTTACTCTGGCTTTACTGACCTTTAAAGCGCTGATGTATGTGCAAGTGAAAACAGCTGATGAGCCCTTCGTTTATCCTCAGTTGTTTCACTATTCGTGGCGCAACCTGCTCACTCTGGGACTGGCACTGGCGTTTACGCTGGTCACCTGGGGGGTGCTGATGCTGTGGGCCGGGCTGTTCTCGGTAATCAATATCGATTTTTTTGGCGAACTGTTTGAACAAAAGTGGTTTTATTACCCGGCGCTCAATCTTGCTCTGGCACTGGGCGTCATTCTTATCCGCCGGCTCAGCGTTATTGTCGATACCATTAAACAGTTGCAGCAGGCTCTACTTAAATACCTGTTGGTACTGCTGGTGTTCGTCTCGGTGATTTTCCTGCTTGCCCTACCGTTCACCGGGCTGTCGCCGCTATGGGAAGAAGGCCCGGGCAGTTATCTCATTCTGTGGATGCAGGCCTGCCTGCTGTTTGCGCTGAACAGCGTATATCAGGGTGATGCAGATGAAGACCCTTACTCACCTTTTGTACACCGGTTTATCTATCTCGGCATACTCTTGTTACCGATATACAGCGGGCTGGTATTTTATGGCCTGTCCCTAAGGGTGGAGCAGTATGGCTGGTCAGTAAGTCGTTACTGGGGGATGATAGTATGGATGTTCCTGGCACTTTTTTCCCTTGGCTATGTAACTTGTATTGTGCGCTACAGAGATAACTGGATTGCCGGTCTCGGTCGCATAAATGTCGCGATGGGCTGGCTACTGATGCTGGTGATGGTATTGGTAAATAGCCCGTTTGCAGACTTACGAGTATTAACGGCTGACAACCAGTTAGCCCGCATCAAATCCGGACAAACCGCTCTGCACGACATAGACATACCGTATTTTGCCAATCAGCTTGCTTTGCCTGGCTACCTTGCCATTGAGCAACTTAAGCAAACCTATGGCGACAGTCACCCGACACTGGCACTAAGACTTTCCCGAGCCTATCAGGAAGGTGCGATAGAACCGGAACAAGACAAGCTGATGGTAATCAACAGTATCGAATGTCTCAACGACTGCAACATGCCCTCAGATCTCGCTGATGTCATTTACGACAGCCTGACTAACAGTAACTACCTGTTGCGCCAGGCTGAACATCTTTATCTGCTGGCGGTCGACCCTGATGGCGATAACCAAACCGACTACCTGCTAATGCTGGAAACTAACTACCTGGTAGATGCCACCCTGTATATACGCAGAAACAGTAATTGGTATCCGATAGATATAGAAGATTTGGGCCCGGCCGGCAAAAATAAAACGATGACTCTGCGCGAGTATCTTCAGGCACTGGAGGTAAATTACAGACAACCGCAGTACCGTATAATGCAAATCGGTGATTTTCACTTTAACGTGACGCTGAAAGAACAACTAAAATCATCACCTGAGCAGGGGCAGTAAACAGCCCGACATACACCGACTTTTACCACCTGCACCTTTTGCAGTATTGCTGCATTAGGTCAGAGGGTATAAGTTGATATATATTAATACTATACTTCGTCACAGTCGGATATGTTTCCTGCCCTGTGAGTAACAGCTTACTAATTTGTAGTAGAATATGTCAGAGATAAATGAAAACCAGTTGGTGTTCGATAAAATCAACACAGTGCTTGAGAAAAAGCCGACGTTGTTAGATGCCTATAAAGAGCTAGAACCCCTTGTACTCGGTTTATTTCACGCCCAACGCATGAGTATCTTTCAGCGGCGTCGCCAGCACCAGGATTTGGTTGCCCGGTTTAAAACCGGTAAAGAAACAATGGAAATCAAGGTGCCAATCAGCCCTTTGTCGATTGCCGGTTATGTTGCCTTGTCGCAACGCCCCTTAATTATCTCAGACCCTTATGATCAGGAAGAACTTGCCGCCATTCATCCGCGTTTGCGCTTTGCCGACCGGTTTGATAAAAGCAGCGACTTCAGAACCCGTAATATTCTGTGTGTACCTATTCTGAACGCCGGCGTTATCATGGGAGTTTTCCAGATTATCAATAAAAACAACGGGCCGTTCACCAACCGTGATATGGAGCTAGCGCAACAGCTCAACGATATTCTGGGCACCAAATTTCGATTTGAGCTTGGTGGCACGCAAAACCCCTTTGATCTGCTACTGCATGAAAACCTGCTCAGTGAGAAAGCTCTCACGGACCTTCAGGAAACCAGCAGCGATATCCGTCAGATGGTACAACGGTTAATGTCGGAATACCGCATTAACGAAGGCAAGCTCGGCACCTCGTTGTCGATTCACTACCAGGTGCCATACATCGGCTTTGACCCGGAAAAATACCACGCGTTTCAGAGTGAAAGTCGGCTTAATACCTCTTACCTCAAACGTAATTTCGTGGCCGTAATTGCCGACGCACATGATAAACCCATTGTGCTGATGGCTGAGCCGAATAATGCGTCACTACTGATGGAAATTGAAAGTGCGCTGGGTATCGACAGCTACGACATCGCAGTAGGCCTTCCTAACCATATTCTGCAATACCTCGGTGACTCAGCGGGCAGCGGTGCCCCTGGTGAAATGAGTGAGATCCTTGATGAAATCGGCACTTCGGCCGAGGAGTCTGAGGAAGGCGTTGATGAGCTTTCTGACGACGCGCCTGCGGTGGTACGTCTGGTAAGCCGTATCCTGCACGACGCAAAGCGACTCAATGCCTCGGATATTCATATCGACCCGGAAAAGAGCGGCCCAACCAGGGTACGCATGCGGATCGACGGGGTCTGCCGCGATATCAACCAGGTTCCGGCTTCACACCATAGTGCGGTGATTGCGCGGATAAAGATTATGTCTAACCTGAACATCGCCGAAAAGCGCGTACCTCAGGATGGCAAACTGGCTTTCAGAATGAGCGGCCAGTTAGTGGAAGTGCGGGTTGCTACCATTCCAACCGTTGCCGGCGAAGGCGTGGTGATGCGAATCCTGGCATCTGGCGGTGCCATGCCCATGGGTAAAATGAATGTTGCGCCAGGTAATATGACCCGGCTTGAGGAAATGATCAAAAAGCCTCACGGTATCTTATTGGTAGTAGGACCTACTGGTTCCGGTAAAACCACTACCCTGCACGCCATCCTCGGCTACCTGAATACACCGGAAAAGAAAATCTGGACTGCAGAGGATCCGGTAGAAATTACCCAGCCTGGCTTACAACAGGTACAGGTAAGCCCGAAAATCGGCTTCACCTTTGCTAATGCACTCCGGGCATTTTTGCGGGCCGATCCGGACATTATCCTGATTGGTGAGATGCGGGATAAAGAAACCGCGCACGCGGGTATTGAAGCCTCATTAACCGGTCACCTGGTTTTATCCACTCTGCATACCAACTCCGCCCCGGAAACTATTACCCGTTTACTCGATTTAGGCCTCGACCCGGTCAACTTTTCCGACGCGTGTGTGGGCATACTTGCTCAGCGCTTAATCAGAACCTTATGCAGCAGCTGTAAGGAAAAGCACCCTGTGTCAGATACCGATATGGCCTTTATCAGACGGCAGTACGGCGAAGAGTACATCGATGAACTCAACCTGCCTGATAATCTTGAAATCTACCGTGCCAAGGGCTGTGACGACTGCGGCGATACCGGCTATCGCGGCCGGACTGGAGTGCATGAATTGCTGGGCATGACCCCAGCGCTGCGCTCGCTGGTTTATAAAGAGGCATCGGTTGCCGAGATGAAGGCCCAGGCCATGCAGGATGGTATGCGAACCCTTATCCAGGATGCTATCTACAAGGTAATAAAAGGCGATACAGACCTCGCTCAGGTACAAATTGTCGGAGGCGACTAGTCGCGCCTCCCGGCATTAATCGGAATAAATACCCTCATAACCTTTTTTTCATTCACAGCGGGCAAGAGTGCGCGTAAAGTAATCAACAGTGTAATGCCCATGGCATTAAATGGATGAATAGTCGAACTTTTAGTATCAGGTTGTTGAACTGTGAAGCAGGGTATAGGGCGTTATAAATTAGTTTTTATCAGTGTGCTGCTGATGATGTTATTCTCATCGCCCGGCTACGCCGACTGTCAGGTTATTGCTCCGCAAGCACAAACTTTACAGCAACCGCTGGATATCAGCCTTGGGTTAAATGACATCCAGTTTAAATGCCGTCTGGCGGAAGCCAGGGTATTGAGCTTCCCTTTAGACGCACTGCAAAAGCCGTCAGTTTATACTGGTCAGGATGTTATTATCACCCCATTGGCCAGTGCCAGAGCGGCTTACCTGTTACCTGAAGGCGTATATCAGTTTACCCTGACTGCCGAATCAGACCATATCAGCAAAGTCAGTATGTCGCTTCGCGATCTCGGCACCTTTCAACACGATAACAATCTGCACATATTAACCATCAGCGCTTTTGGCGGATTTTGTATTGCGCTGTGTATTTATGTGGGAATACTTGGTCGTAGCCTGCGCAACGCCGGCTTTTACGCGTACAGCGGGTATATTCTCAGTGCCGGCTTTTTCTTTGTGCTACAGGAAGGAATACTGCGCATAGTGTTCCCGGCGGTGCACTGGTTGCACAGCCACCAGATTAAAGCCATTTTCGCCGGCGCAACCGTTTACACTGCTCTGCGGTTCATCACTTTGTTGCTTGATCTGCGTCTTATCCTCAAGCGATGGGAATACCAGATAATTATTTACAGCGGCATTATTGTGTTGGGACTGGGTTTTATAGCCGCACTGCCCATCGCCCCTTTACACGCTATTGCCAACCAGTTAATGGGGTTGGTTACCCTGATAGGTATGGTTGCTGTCACACTGGCTACAGCCTACGCCTTGTTACGTAAAATACATGGCGCCGGTTGGGTGCTTATCGCCTTGCTGGTGCTGCTGTCTGCCATGGTATTCAGAGTATATTTGCCTGATGTTAACGAGTTTCTGCACCGCTATGCGTTAATTGTAGCGGTTACCGTTGAGGCCCTGTTATTGGCTATCGCAGCATCGGAGCGTGTAAAGCGCCTGCAGTCAGATAAGATCCAGGCATATCTTGCAGCTTCAAGCGACCCGCTCTGCCCGGTATTGAATCGCCGGGGCTGGGAAGAGTCAGCGCAAAAAATGATGACAACCCATAGTAAAGAGGGTGGCGTGTTGTTACTGCTGTTTATCGATTTAGATGACTTTAAACAGATCAACGACACCTACGGCCACCGGGTCGGTGATCAGGCCTTAGTCATTCTGGCCAAAATTCTTAACAGTCAGTCGCGGGCTCAGGATATTGTTGGCCGGCTCGGCGGCGACGAGTTTGTGGTGATGAGCCATTGCCACAGTCGCAATGTTGCCGAACGGATGAAACAACGTATAGCTCAGCGTCTTGAGGATCTGGTCATCAAAATTGATGAGCAGCATGTCCCGCTATCGGCCAGTGTGGGGGCGCAAATTATTGATACACCTCACAATGACCTGTCGTTATTACTCCACGCTGCCGACATGCTGATGTACGAACAAAAGCATGCCGCAGTTAGCCTGTAGCCGGTTTAGTTAATATTACCGGGAGATTAGTCAACCAGCTTGATCTTACCGAACACGGAAGCGTCGATATAACCAAGGTTGCGATCGCCATTTACCGGTTCAACTTCGTGGGAACCCACAAAATGCTCACGCTCTTCACTGCCGTCATTGTCGCAATAGGCCAGCATAAAACCCAGCACCTGCTCTGCTGACAGGCTCAGCGGCGGTACCGGTTTATTATGATGAAAAGTGTCCGGATACACTCTGAAGCTGACTTCCCAGGTTATTTGATAGGGTGACGTATCTTCACGGGTCCAGCGACTGGTGGCATGCTCATTGAGTAAAACAAATTCCTGACCGCCATTGCTTGTTGGGCCAATATCCACAACGTTACCATCAAGGGCAATGTGGTACGCAAAAGCATTGTAAGATTTTAGATGATTGCCGCCCGATGCATCGGCATCAATGAAGATTTCAAGACAGTCATCATCCCAATAAGCCAGCAGCGGGTTAGGGTGAGTATCGATCAATACATCGTCGATAATTTCTACCTGCAGATACAACTGGTCTTCGTCCCAAAGCATTTTAAACCGGCCACTAAAGTCTGCCGGGATAGGCATCGTGCCCACCATGAGGTGCTTAAGAGGGTGCCACTTTGCGTTATCCCAGGCCGCTTCATCGGCTTTACCGTCGATAACAACCGGCGAACTGGCTTTAGCCACTTCAGTAGGTGCTGCAAACACCTGGCCCGCGGCAATCAGACTTAGCCATCCGGCCAGCATGATCTTATTAAGCTTCATCATGATAAGTTGCCTGTAATTCGTTGTAATAAAAGCACGTAGTTTAACAACAAATTTACAACGGCGGCACTACTTAATGCTTTTCAGGATCGAGTAGGAGGGAGTTTC
>DDJQ01000123.1:20137-34364 GCA_002339125.1 Alteromonadaceae bacterium UBA2620 | reverse complement strand
CCTATAATGACGAGGCCATCGCTAAGCCACTGGCGGGCATAGCGCATGGTTAACGGAAAGTGCATGCGCGCACTTTCAACCGCGATTTCGCCCACGTCACCTTCAATAGCCACCTGCAGAGCTTTGGCGAAGTCACTGTTAGATAACGCCAGTAACTCGTCGGCTTGCTGACTGTTCTGCGACCAGACAATCGAGCATAAGTTAGGATCGCTTAAGGGTAACAAGGCCAGCGGTCCGGTTGGCGTAAACACCTGGCGTGCCACTTTACCGTGAGGCGCGGCGGTTTTAATGGTTGCCACAATGGCAGTATGACCGTAATCCTTAAACGTGAGCGGAAAGTTGGCGTATTTACGAATCGCTGAATTAGCACCATCGGCACCCACTAACAACCGGCAGGACACCACTTCGTCGCTGTCCAGCATAAGCATGGTTTCGGATTGTCCGGTTAACACTTTGGCAATGTGGGTCGACGGTAACATTTGCACATTGGGCTGCTGACTGACCTGATGATGTAGTGCGTTAACCAGAGACTGGTTTTCAATGATATGCCCCAGTTCAGAGGTACCCATTTCTTCACTGCTAAACTGGATCCGACCAAAACTATCCTGATCCCAAACCTGCATCTGCGTATAAGCACTCAGGCGTTGCTGGTCAAGATGCTGCCACACGCCCAGTTGCTCAAGCACCTGTTTATTGGCCGCGTTAATCGCAGATACCCGCAGTTCGGGCTGCTCTGAAAGAGGCTTGGCTATGGGAGTGGTGTCGATCAGAATAACCGACAGATCCGCCTCTTTCAAAGACCGGGCCAGAGCCAGTCCCACCATGCCTGCGCCAACAATTGCGATGTCCGCCTGATACATATTTTAAGTCCTGTATTATTTGGATTTACTGTCCAAAACCCATGGTCTGACGAACAAACTTTTGCGACAGTCCGTCGCAAAACTCCATTGCCAGTAAGCCGGCATTCCGCCCTGCCACCAGCGGTGCATACCGATTGGAGAACAGTCTTACCAGACCATCCGTTAAACCGATGGTAGTCGCTTTATCCTTCACTCTGCTTTGCCGGTATTGGTTTAACACCGCAAAAGCCCCCGGGTCCGCTGCACTTTCCAGAATATCGGCCAATGCCAGTACATCTCTGAGCCCGAGGTTAAAGCCCTGCCCTGCAATGGGATGTAACGCCTGTGCACCATTGCCAACCACCACGCAGCGATGGCCGGTAAATTCGCGGATCTGATTTAACACCAACGGGTAACTGTGACGGCTGCCCACCTTGTTAATCACGCCATGACGGTAGCCGATTTGCTGCTGCAACCGGCTGATAAATTGCGCCTGTGGCCACGCCAGAGCGGCTTCTGCCTCGTCGTGGCTTAACGTCCAGACTAACGAGTAACAGTTAGCGTAATCACTGCTGTCATCTTCAGCAAAGGGCAGCAGGGCCAGTGGTCCGTTTGGTGTAAAGCGTTCGTGGGCCCAGCCGTTATGCGGCTCACTTAATTGCACGTTAGCAATAAGCGCAGACTGGCCGTAGTCTTCGCTGCTACGTTTGAAATTGAGTTTATCCGCCAGCTCAGAGCGCCCGCCATCAGCCAGCACTAATAAACCGGCGGTTAACGTGCTGCCATTGCTGAGCTGTAGCTCAATGCTATCGGCAGAATGGTTAACTTCATCAACCGTTACACCTTCCAGCACGCTGAGATCTGGTAACCCGACGGGAAAAAGTTGCTGGCCAAGTGCCTGAATTCCCACTACCTGGCCAAAACTTGGTAACTGATAATCGCTGGCGTGCAGGCGGGTCTGACCAATAAACCCCTGATCGGAAACCAGTATATGTTCGATGGGCGTAGCGAAGGCTTTTTTCAGATCGACGCCCAGCGCTGTTAGCGCTTGTTCGGTGCGTTTTGCCAGAGCGATTACCCTGGCATCAAATCCCGGATGGCTGTGCGGATCCCGGCTAAACTGGTTAGCGTCGATCAAAGTAACACTGTGGCAGCCCTGCCTGACCAGCAAACGCGCCAACGCAGAACCCACGGCTCCGCCACCCACAATAACAATGTCTGACTGGTTATTCTTTGCCACTGACTGTGTTTAATCCTTCTACGGGCAATCAGCCCTCGGCCATTAAGGCTTCAATCTCTGCAATGGTTTTCGGCACATCACCGGTTAACATCTGGTAACCCTCACCGGTAATAACGATATTATCTTCAATTCGGATCCCTATGCCGCGATACGGCTCGGGAATATCGTCTTCAACCGGAATATACACACCCGGCTCAACGGTAATAACCATACCGTCAGCCACCGGTCTTGGCTGGCCGTCAAGCAGGTAATCGCCGACATCATGGACGTCGAGGCCAAGATAATGCCCCAGACCATGCATAAAGAAACGCCGCCAGCTTTTATTGGCCAACGCCTGTTCCGGACTTTCTTTCAATAAGCCTAATTCGCACAAACCACGGCAAATAACCTCAATGACCACTTCCGTCACGGCCGGCAATGTTACCCCGGCTTTCAGTTGCGCCAGAGCGGCCAGTTGCGCATCGAGCACCAGCTGATATACCCTGGCCTGCTCCGCAGTAAATTTACCGTTAACCGGAAACGTACGGGTGATATCGGCAGCATAACCGTGCAATTCGGCTCCTGCATCGATCAGGATCAAGGAACCATCAGCTATTTGCTGGTTATTTTCTGTGTAATGCAGAATACAGGCGTTTTCGCCGCCCCCCACTATGGTGCCGTAAGCGGGTTGCCGGGCACCGGCCATGGCAAACTCATGGTGCAACTCGGCTTCAAGCTGATATTCGTAACAGCCAGGCGAGGCAAACTGCATAGCCCGGCGGTGAGCCCGGGCCGATATTTCAGCGGCCTGACTCATAACGGCAATTTCTTCGCGCGATTTAAGTAACCGCATTTCGTGAATTAACGGCCGGCAATCCATCAGCGCAGTAGGCGCTAAGTTTTGTTTCGGCGTTTTACGCAGGGTATCGAGTACGGCAAATACCGCCTCATCGGCAAAAGTAAATTCACCCTGCGGGAAAAAAACCTGCTGATGGCCTTCGAGCCATTCGGTCAGCACCTCAGGCAAAACCTCGGTGGGATAAGCTTCATCCAGTTTGAACGATTCCAGCGCCTGCTCCGGGCCCAGCCGCTTGCCGTGCCAGATTTCGAGCTGCGGATCTTTAGCCTGACATACCAGAGCCCGATAATCCCCAGCGTAACGCTCGTGGTTAGAGAGCAGCAACCAGGCGTCGGGCTCATTAAAGCCGGTCAGATACCAGAAATCGCTGTTTTGTCGAAATACAAATTCGGTGTCACGGCTGCGGGTAACCAGTTGCGCTGCCGGCAGCACCAACACGCTCGACGGCGGTAACTGACGCAGCAGGCGGGTTTGGCGCTGGCGAAATTGTTTTACCGTAACCATTAATGTACAGAAGGTGTGTCTTGTTGGTCGTCGAGCAGTGACTGACCCAATTCGTTAAAACACAGCAGTGCAGAAATGCGCACGTATTCCACCACTTCGTGCAGAGCCTGCTCTGACTCTTCGTCATCATTCATGGGTTCTTCCATGCGGGCGATATCTGAGAAGTCCTGCAAAGCTTCGCGAACGTCATCGGAGCAATTACTGAGCTTTTGCTGATACAAACCAAATCCGGCCATAAAACCCTGAACCCAGTTGATCAGTGCCAGACCGCGGTCGTTAATAGGCTGATTATCATCTGGCAGCATGAGGCGTAAAGCAAACTGACCATCTACCAGTTGCTGACAGGTTTCATTAAACAGATTTTGTAATTGAGAGACCACAGTAGAGGCCAGCGGCTGCCCCTGATTCATGGTGTCCTGCATTACCACCAGCCATTGCTGCTCACTCAGTGACATGCCGCCACACAACATGCCGCACATCATGCCATGGATTTCAGCGCCATCCACAACCATCTCGTTATCGGCAAGGCATTGGGTTAAAGAATCGAATTCAGTGGACATAGGGTATTCCATAAACAATTTGTCCAATGCTAACAAATGCACTGGTTTAAATCCAAAACTCCCGCTCATATAAAAGCCGGTCGGATTAAATAAGCAGCTAAGCGGGTACAAAGTAAGCATTTGAATATCATATGACGTATCGTGTCTGGCAGTTCCGGGCTGATTCTACTATGATCACCGTTCGCAAGTTATTCATCACAGACTTGCATAGCGACGCAGAGGGCGTAAACTTACTCCCTTGAATTCGCTAACAACAATGTCTCCTGGGGTGTTTGCCAGTCTATTCATGTCCCTGGCCGATGCTATTTACCAAGGAAGTTGACTTGTTACTATTGAGCAAGCTCGGCTCGTACCGAGAAGCCTACGGTGATAATGATGCTTCCGCCCTGAACTTTTCGGTTCTAGGGCGAACAATAGACAGCGGCACTTTGGGAGACGCCATTTATCGACGGAATTAATAATGGCAATAATAAACTTTGGATCGGTAAATATTGACCATGTCTACCAGGTCGACCGTTTCGTGCAACCCGGCGAAACTATCGCATCGACCAACTACCAGCAATTACTCGGCGGCAAAGGTGCCAACCAGTCTATCGCTTTGGCAGCAGCTGGCGCAGAAGTTCGCCATGTCGGCAAGGTAAACCAGTCAGACAGCTCATTTAAGCAAACGCTGATCAAGCATGGCATCGACTGCCAGTTTTTACAGTGTGTCGAGGCACCTTCCGGCCACGCAATTATTCAGGTTACCCCCTCGGGCGAAAACGCTATTGTACTGTTTGGCGGTACCAATCAGGAAATCGGCAGCAAAGAGATCATGCATGCGCTGGATAAAGCCCGGCCATCTGACTGGGTATTAACGCAGAATGAAACCAGCGGCCTGGCCGAAACGCTTCAGCAAGCCAAACAAAAGCACATTAAAGTGGCTTTTAATCCGGCGCCTATGAGTGAGTCGGTAAAGTCTTTGCCCCACGAGTGCATTGATCTGCTGATCGTCAACGAAGTAGAAGCGGCCGAGCTCTCCGGCGAGCAGGAACTCGACGCCATCATTGAACACTATAAAACCCAGTGGTCACATGCTGAGGTTATTATTACACTGGGTAAAGCCGGTGTGATTATGCTTAAGAATCAACAAACCATTCAGGTCGACGCTTTTGTAGTGGATGCAGTAGATACCACCGCAGCCGGCGATACCTTTATAGGCTATTTTTTAGCGGCTTATAGTCAGCATGCGGATGCCCGTCAGGCATTAAAACGCGCCTGCGCGGCATCGGCCATTTCCGTTACCCGGGCTGGCGCAGCTCAGTCGATCCCCGAGGCCAAAGAAGTGGATCGCTTTTTAGCGAAACACAACGGCTAAACGGCAGAGTAAAAAGCATTAATTGAGAATACTATGACGCACAAAATTATTATCGACACGGATCCGGGCATCGATGATGCTATGGCGATCTTTTTTGCCTTTCAGTCACCTGAAATAGAAGTACTTGGCCTGACTACCGTGTATGGCAACATTCCGGTTAGCATGTCGGCGCGCAACGCACTCACATTATGTGATATCGCCGGCCGCCAGGACGTACCGGTTACTAAAGGTGTGGCGCTACCCTGGGTAGGCCCCGAGTCTGACTACGCGCACTTTGTGCACGGCGACGACGGCTTCGGTAACATCGATTACCCGCCTTCAACCCGCGAGGTTGACCCTCGTAGCTCGGCCGAATTCATTGTTGAAATGGCCCGCAAGCACCCTGGCGAGATTACCCTGGTAGCAATTGGTCCGTTAGGCAATATTGCCCTGGCGTTGCGCCTGGAACCTGAATTACCAAAACTGGTAAAAGGGATCAGCATTATGGGTGGTGCCGCTTTTGTTCCCGGTAATGTTACTCCGGTAGCTGAAGCTAACATCTGGAACGACGCCCACGCCGCTGACATTGTTTTTTCAGCCGACTGGGAAGTTAAAATGTTTGGTCTGGACGTTACCCTGTTTGCCCCAACCGACCCGAAATTTGTGGATATTCTGGCGGAGAAAAATCCGGTAATGGGTGGCTTTATGCAAAAAGCCTCACAATTCTACATTGATTTTTACTCGCAAAATCGCGATGAAAAAGTGTGCTTCTTCCACGACGCCTTCCCTATTGCGCATTTAGTGAAGCCGGAACTGTTTGAGTTTACCCGTGGCAACATTCGCGTATCCACCGACGAATTAAACCGCGGCCAGACAGTGGTAGCAGAGCCAGGCACCACCGCCAGCCCGCTATGGACCGAAGCAAAATTTGTGCAAGCCGCCACCGGCGTCAAGCACGACGAGCTTTTCCAGCTGTTTATCGACACTTACGCTCTGTAAAGTATTAAGCCCTGCCACCTGGCAGGGCATTTTATTCCGCCTATGACCAACACCAAGCCACAATCCCGCCGGGCACTGCGCCAATCACTGCGCGCTAAGCGCAATGCCTTAAGCGCTGGCCAGCAAAGTGAAGCAGCTCGTTTACTCAGTGAGCAGATTCAGTCGATTATTACCCGGCCGAATAGCACCGTAGCGGGGTATCTGGCTAACGACGGTGAAATTGATTTAACATCCACCATAAAAGCTTGCCAGCAAAACGGTGTAGTTACGCTTCCAGTTTTACACCCGTTTACCGGTAAGCATCTGCTGTTTCAGACCTTTACTGAACAGACAGAAATGACCTTAAATCGCTTCGGGATAAGCGAACCGGCCCTAAATAGCACGGCAATCCGTTTGCTAAACCAACATCATCTACTGCTAATGCCATTAGTTGGATTTGATGCTCAGGGTAATCGTTTGGGTATGGGCGGCGGCTTTTACGATCGCACTCTGGCCAATATTAACACCCTGGATAACCGACCTACCCTGGTTGGCGTTGCCCACGATTGCCAGCAGGTTGATGAATTACCCATTGAGCCCTGGGATGTGCCATTGGATCTTATCGTTACCCCAACGCAAATCATCTCCACCCGCTGATCCAGCTTATACGCTCTTCATTTCCTGCCGTGATATTCAGTTTTTAACGCCGGCGGATCCTATAATTCCCTATGCGAAGTGAGGTAAATTCGGCTAAAATACCGCCTCTTTTTTTCAGCGGGTATTAGCATGGATCAGAACGCGAAAAAGCAGGCGGTTGGCCGCGCTGCAATTAAATATGTTGAGCCAGACACCATTATTGGCGTTGGTACGGGCTCTACCGTTAACTATTTCATCGACGCACTGGCCGATATTAAACATCAGATTGCTGGTGCAGTATCAAGCTCGGTCGCTTCCACTGAGCGCTTAAAAGCGCTGGGCATAGACGTATTTGAACTCAATGAAGTCGACAGCCTGTCTATTTATGTTGATGGCGCTGATGAAGTTACCGAACACAAGCACATGATCAAAGGTGGTGGCGCGGCACTAACTCAGGAAAAAATCGTTTCTGCAGTCGCTAAAACCTTTGTGTGTATCGTGGATAACAGCAAAGAAGTAGGCGTGCTGGGTAAGTTTCCCTTACCGGTAGAAGTGATCCCCATGGCACGTTCTTATGTGGCCCGCGAACTGGTAAAGCTGGGCGGCGATCCGGTTTACCGCGACGGTGTGGTCACTGATAACGGCAACGTGATCCTGGACGTGCACAACCTGGAAATCCTTAACCCGGTAGAGTTAGAAAAAGCCATTAATAATATCCCTGGAGTGGTAACTAACGGGATCTTTGCTTTACGTGGCGCTGATATTGTGCTGGTTGCTACCGACGAAGGTGTAGTAACACGGTAATAAATCCATCAGACACTACTGGATAAGCCCTGGCAAAACCGCCGGGGCCAGACATGGCTAAAAACGACCAATTCGTTCCTAGATATTCCAAAGTGATGCAACAAAGCGCTTTGTTCTACCCGGGAGTTTATGGTACTTTACCCGTATAGACGTCCAGATGTCTCAAAAAATTCCCTGACTGAGAGCGATGTAATGAGCAAATTTTCACTATCAAAAGATAAAATTAAGATCTTGCTGCTGGAAGGTGTGCACAAAAGTGCCCTGGAAACCCTGCAGTCTAATGGTTATACCAACATCGAGTATTTAAAAACCTCGTTACCGGAAGATGAACTCATCGAAAAGATGAAAGACGTTCATTTTGTGGGAATTCGCTCTCGTACTCATATTACCGAGGCTGTGGTTGAAGCGGCCAGCAAACTGGTAGCGGTAGGCTGCTTTTGTATCGGTACTAACCAGGTAGACCTGAAAGCTACCCAGGCCCGCGGTATTCCGGTATTTAACGCACCGTTCTCGAACACCCGCTCGGTAGCAGAGCTGGTGCTGGGTCAGTTGATCCTGTTACTGCGTCGGGTGCCTCAGAAAAATGCTCAGGCGCATCGTGGCGGCTGGGACAAGAGTGCAGAAGGCTCTTATGAAGCCCGTGGTAAAACACTCGGTATCATCGGTTACGGCCACATCGGTACCCAGCTGTCTATTCTGGCTGAGCACCTTGGCATGCGTGTGCGCTTCTTCGATATTGAAGACAAACTGGTGCTAGGTAATTCCGAACAGGTTAAATCAATGGATGACCTGCTTGCCATGTCAGACGTAGTCTCTCTGCACGTACCGGAAACCCCGCAAACCAAAAATATGATTGGTCAGGCGCAACTGGCTAAAATGAAAAAAGGCGGTATTTTAATTAACGCCTCACGCGGTACCGTGGTCGACATCGACGCGTTAACTGAAGCACTGGCCTCCGGTCACATTGGTGGCGCTGCTATCGATGTATTCCCGGTTGAGCCTAAGTCAAACAATGAAGAATTTGAATCACCACTGCGTCAGTTCGACAATGTTATCCTTACTCCACACGTGGGCGGCAGCACCCAGGAAGCACAGCAAAACATCGGCATCGAAGTGGCTGGCAAACTGGCTAAGTACAGCGATAACGGCTCTACTCTGTCTGCGGTTAACTTCCCGGAAGTATCGCTGCCAGAAAACGTGAAGCGCTCTCGCTTGCTGCATATCCACGAAAACCGCCCTGGCGTATTAACCCAAATCAACCAGGCATTTGCAGCCAAAGGCATCAACATTGAAGCCCAGTACCTGCAAACCAACGCCGACATTGGTTACGTGGTTATCGACGTGGAAGCCGACAAAGCCGAAGACGCTCTGTCAGAATTAATGCAAATCAACGGTACTATCAAAACCCGCGTACTGCACTAATCAGACTTAACCAAATAGCTTATCCAAAAGGCTGTCTTCATTAAGACGGCCTTTTTTATGGGTAATGCAACGGCATCAAAACCGACTGTCGTACCGCTCAGGAGATCCCCGCTCAAACGCATGCGGGGATGACGAAGGAAGAGCATGCGGGGATGACGGTCGTTGCAACATGCGCGGATGACGGGAGTTTTTAGCATAGCTAAAAGGGCTTACAAGGTTGTTTAACATGAATTAAAACAGCCACAATAACTCCGTCTTCCCGGAATTTGTGCAGCAAATATCCGGGATCTCCCTATAAAGCTCAAGTTTATCACCGCAGTCAATTCGACCGCTCTTAACCTGTTCGGTTATTGCGAACTATTGATAAACAAAAAGCTTCAGGTAATCCGTAGGCTTGTCACGGACGACGAGCCAGGGGCAGCGCGGGCAGGACGCCCGCTCTGCTCGTTAGGTTTGCCCTTTTTGTTTCTCAATAGGCTTTTTCGCAATTTAGAACTGAGCGACGCTGTTATGAAGAGCCTAAGGGGTGGCCTCACTGCCACCCCTGGTCGTCGTCGGCGACCCGACAAAATGTGGATATAACCTTAGCTTTTTATAAGGATGTATCGGATGAGTCAACCTGCTCAGGAGATCCCCGCTCAAAAGCATGCGGGGATGACGAAGGAGGTGAATGCGGGGATGACGAAGGAGGTGAATGCGAAGATGACATAGGAGGTGCATGCAGGGATGACCGAAATTTTTAGCCGCGTATTGATACCCTTTCTTACACAAACAACAAAGGCTGTCTTTAAAACAGCCTTAGCAATTAAACTCAACGGTAGAGTCGAATGAGCCCTATGCTTAAAAGAAGTTGTAAACCAGGGTAACCGCAGTTTCGGTATCCAGTTTTTCAACGCCTTCCGCAACATTGCTGTTGTGGTCCAGACGTAAAGAGACCTTCATTGATAAAGAGCCGCTGATAGTTGCAGTTAACGCTGACTCGGCACGTGATTTGGTGTTTTCAGAACCCACCTCGGTACTCGCTGTTTGGGTAAACTTAGCCGTATCAGAGATAAACCATTTAAACGCTGCTGAGCCACGAACAATGAAACTGTCATTGTCTACACCAGCTTGTGTTTCAGCCCACGAGTAACCCGGACCGACACTGTATTCAAAAGCCGTCTTTTCCGTTTCCCACATCTTTTGTGACCAACCGCCGGCCAGTGTTGCCTGGTAGGCGAAGTTACTGAAACGGTCATCTTCATACGAGGAGAACACAAATAAACGGTGATCGGGATTTTCTAACTTGTAGTTACCCTGTGCCGAGGCGAAGAATTTCTGTGCCGATGTTCGTTCTACTTCTTCACCATCCTGAATAACCGTTTCCTCTTTATAGAGGCCTTTGATTTGATAATCGTTACTCCAGTTTTCAAGCTCTTGCTGAGCGGTAATACCGGCTGTGGCAGAAGTGGTTTCGGTGTTACCAGTGGTAACTATCAGACCGAACTCACCATCCATTGTAAATGGCTTTGGTTCATCCTGAGCAATAGCGCTGGCAGCAACGCAGGTACCGGCGATGGCAAGTAGTAGTTTTTTCATGCGGGGGGTTCCTAAATCAATTCAAATCCTGTTCGCCAAGTCTGAGGGGAGAAGACTCGCTCAATGGCTGGAAACCGCTATATTAAAGCATCTCAGAGCAAAATCAATTCATCACGAGGACTAAATTCAGAAAAAACGGTAGACAATAGTCACGGCAGTTTCGGTGTTTAATGACTGCGCATTATTCACCGGGCTGGTGTTATGTTGCATGATGAATGAGAATTTTAGCGCCAGTGATTCAAATAAATTAGCGCTCAAGGATGTCTCGGTACGCGACTTGATGTTTTCATCACCCGCTTCCATCGAGACAAACTGACGAAGTTTAGCCCCGGTTGGCCAGATGTAGTGATATTCTGCCGACGCCCGGACAATAAAGCCATCAACCTGATCGGCACGCTCGCCGCTATCGAATTTAGCAAAGGCATAACCCGGCCCTACACTATAGCGAAAGTCGCTGATTTCGTTTTGCCACATAAGTTGTGACCAACCGGCTGCAATGGATGAGCGGTAGTCATAACCGTTAAAGCGATCATCTTCATAATCGCCGTAAACGAATAAACGGCGGTTTTGCTGTGCCAGTTTGTAGTCTGATTGGGCGTAGGTATACAGTCGCTGTGCAGTGGTTTGATTGACCAAACTGTCGTCCACAGTTACTTCGGTTTCCTTATACAGGAACTCTACCCAGTAGTTATTCGAGAAGCGTTTGGTTTCGTGCTCGGATTTAAGACTGCTTTTAATTGAGGTCGCGTTGGTATTCCCCGAGGCAAATATCACCCCAAGTTCACCGTCGAGCGTAAACTTATCTTTTTGATCTTCGTCGTACTCGACGAAGTCGGCATGATACAACGTACTGATCAAATCTTTATCAGCGCCGGATGCCGACATACAGAACAGCGCCAGAACAAATGGCGCTGCCTTCGCTAAAAATTGGTGTAACATGGAAGCAGTTTTTATGTTTTGTTTTTATTGCCTAAGGAGCGCTTACAAAACAGACACTGCAACCTTATTCGTTTCTTTTTGGGCGAACAGTATAGCGTTTTGTAACACTTCATCGTCTAGCGGCAACAACCGCACCATGTCGGGTGATATGACATCCAACTCCGGATACCGTTCCCGCTGATAATGAGCCGTTGACAGCCTTATAGCACAGGTTAACAAAGACACGTCTAAGTCGCTAGCCAATTTCACCCGATTGTGGGCAAATTTAACCGGATAAAACAACGGCATAGGCAGCTTCCACTGTTCCATAATTGAACCACTGCATTCAGTGAATAATAGTCCGAAGTGAGCCACCTGACGATCCCAAGGCGTACCTGGTGAATCATCTTTCGCATACTGTTGATATTTCTCAGGTTCACACTTGGCAATCACCAGTTCACTGAGGTTTTGCAAAATCCCCATTACAAAAAACCGGTCGCTGCCACGCACGTTCATGTCTTTGGCGAGATATTTCGCCAGCATTCCGGTAAATACCGACTGCTCCCAGTGTTTATCAACAATCAGGCACTGGTTGTCAAAATGCTTAAAGGCGATATTCGCCGTTTCGGCGAGCACCAGGTTATACAACGCCTCTCCACCAATAACGCTAACCGCTTTGGTGATGGATTCTATTTGCGAAGGGAAGCGGAACAGTGCACTGTTAGCCAGACGAAGTAATTTAGCGGTAAGTGAAGGATCGATGCTGATGAGCGCGGCGATGTCGTCCATATCTGAGCGCGGATCGTCCAGCACATTACGTAACCGTAAACAGATGTCCGGTAACGTAAAGGATTGCGTTGCGTATTCAATAAATTGATTCATTACCCTGTGACCTTTCCTCGATCATAAATTAAGTATATCAGAGCGTTAAAACCTCGCTGCGTTATTTGTCAGGCTCACCACCAAACAAATCCTGTTGCAACGGCTGCGTATCGGATTGGTTATTTGATTGTGACTTACGGCGTTGATAATAGCGCTTACGCCGCTTACAAGCGTCGAGTATTACGCGTCGCGTGCCGTCATCGATCTGTAACCAGTACAGCCGCTCTTCGCGGGAGCGAAAACAGCCCTGGCAATACCCTTTAGGGCCGCTTTGACAAACGCCAATACACGGACTTGGAATAGTAAAAAACTCAAGCTGAGCTGGCTGCTTGTCGTCTGCCATGGTTACAGAATTTAATAATCAATATTATTAGCTTAGCACGCCTTCGGTGGCGTAAAGTATAGTTTTTAATCAGTCAGTGTATATTCAATGGTAGAGACCACGCGCACCTGTTTAATGTGAGGGTGCTGGCTATCTCTTTCAAAAATTGAAAACTGCCCCTGATTCGCCCGTTTGATCTTACCCAGTTGACTGTTGGAATCATCGGCAAACTTCTCTGCCACTTCCCGGGCGTTGATAGTTGCTTCCTCTATCATTTCCGGTTTCACTTCATTTAAGCGGGTAAAAATGAACTCCGTGCGGGCATTATAGTTCTCGGTACTCAATGCCACGCCCTGCCCGAGCAAATCAGATAAGTTTTGCTGCACACTGCGTACTTTCATCACATCCGCAGAATATACGGTAACGGTTTGCGTGCCGCTGTAACGAAACTTTACGCCATTATTGCTGCCGTACCGCTGGGCCAGCTTGTCAGTTACTTCAGGTAGCCCTACAGTAATCTCCTCAGGCTCTATGCCCTGTAGTATAAGATAAGCTTTTACCTTCTCGCTATTAGCCGACATAGTGTTGTATAACGACGTTAGGTCATTACCGGCTTCTACGAACTGGAGTGGCCAAATCACTTTATCAGCAACATACTCGCGCTCTGACAAGCCTTTTACCACCACCGAACGCTCCCACTGCCTAGCTTCGATTAACGCATTCCCGCCCAGGCCTCCAAGCGCTGCTGCACCGAAGAAGATACCCAGAGCCAATATTCCGGCAGCACCTTTATCCATGTTATGTCCTTTTGATTATGATTGATTATGCCACTCACTATAAATAAACATTATGGCAAAATCAGGTCGTTCCAGCGATAAAACAGGGATATATCCACATCCTGTCATGCCGGAAGCCGCTTGCGGCTTTCCGGTATCTCCTTGCATGGCATTTTGCCGTTAAGACAACAATCGAAAAATACTGTTAGCGTGAGACAGGCTGCTTGGGAGATCCCCGCTCAAAAGCTTGCGGGGATGACGGGCTTAATTTAGCCCGGTGATGATTATTTTACCCTGTCATGCCGGAAGCCGCTTGCGGCTTTCCGGTATCTCCTTGCATGGCATTTTGCTGTTAAAACAACTACAGAAAATAGTAGCAGCGTTAGTCAGCCTGCTCAGGAGATCCCCGCTCAAAAGCATGCGGGGATGACGAGGGAGGAGCGTGCGGGGATGACGAGGGAGGAGCATGCGGGGATGACGGGGGAGGTGCATGCGGGCATGACTAAGGGGGCATCATGGGGGAGTAACGAAGAACTGCGGCCTCCCCTCATCCCGTCATGCCGGAAGCCGCTTGCGGCTATCCGGTATCTCCTT
>DDJQ01000123.1:0-19826 GCA_002339125.1 Alteromonadaceae bacterium UBA2620 | reverse complement strand
CGGCTATCCGGTATCTCCTTGCATAGCAATGGGCTGTTAATACGACTACAGAAAATAGTAGCAGCGTTAGTCAGCCTGCTCAGGAGATCCCCGCTCAAAAGCATGCGGGGATGACGGGGGAGGAGCGTGCGGGGATGACGAGGGAGGAGCGTGCGGGGATGATGAGGGAGGAGCGTGCGGGGATGACGAGGGAGAAGCATGCGGGGATGACAAGATGTTATTGGCTGTGTTGATGGGGCAAAAAAAAGGCTGTCTAAAGTGAGACGGCCTTTTAAATTACTATTTTATCTAAACAGTCAGACTATTTAGGGGGTCCCGGATATCACCGTTGGCGATTCCGGGACTAAAAAACGCTTTAGCGTTTTTTAGCTTTAGGGTTTGGAAGGTCAGTGATGCTGCCTTCGAAGATTTCAGACGCCAGACCGATTGACTCGTTCAGCGTTGGGTGAGCGTGAATAGTCAGCGCTACGTCTTCGGCATCAGCGCCCATTTCGATGGCTAAGCCGATTTCGCCCAGCATCTCACCGGCGTTAGTACCAATCATGGCACCACCGATTACACGGCCAGAGTCTTTGTCGAAAATCATTTTGGTCATACCGTCGGTGGCATCAGAGGCAATCGCTCGACCCGAAGCAGCCCATGGGAATGTGGCTGTTTCATAGCTTACGCCCTGCTCTTTCGCTTCTTTCTCGGTTAAACCAACCCAGGCTACTTCTGGCTCAGTGTAGGCTACTGAAGGAATGCAACGTGGGTCGAAGAAGTGCTTCTTACCAGCGATGTTCTCGGCAGCCACATGGCCTTCGTGAACCGCTTTGTGGGCCAGCATAGGCTGACCAACCAGGTCGCCAATCGCGTAGATGTGGCCAACGTTGGTTTTCATTTGCTTATCAACAGAGATAAAGCCGCGCTCGTCAACTTTAACGCCGGCTTTGTCTGCAGCAACCAGACCACCGTTTGGCTTACGGCCAACCGCTACCAGTACCTTGTCGTAACGTACTGGCTCAGCCGGTGCGTTTTTACCTTCAAAGCTTACGTACAGACCATCGTCTTTAGCTTCAACGCCGGTAACCTTAGTTTCCAGCATGATGTTGAATTTTTCTTTGTAGGTCTTCATGAAGACCTTCATGATGTCTTTATCAGCAGCCGGGATTAACTGGTCGAGGAACTCTACCACGTCAATGTTTGAGCCCAGAGCTTCGTATACCGTACCCATTTCCAGGCCGATGATACCACCGCCCAGTACCAGCATTTTTTCCGGAATGTCTTTCATTTCCAGCGCGCCGGTTGAGTCGATTACGCGGTCGTCTTCAGGAATGAACGGCAGTGATACCGGCTCAGAACCTGCGGCGATAATGGCGTTTTCGAAAGAGATGGTGGTTTTACCGTCTTTGCCTTCCACTTCCAGGGTGTTAGCACCGGTAAATTTACCGTAGCCCTGAACGTGCTTAACTTTACGCATTTTAGACATACCGGCCAGACCTTTGGTCAGTTGGCCAACTACGCCGTCTTTGTATGCGCGGATTTTATCCAGATCGATTTCAGGTTCGCCGAATGAGACACCGTGGCTGGCCAGGTGCTTGGCTTCTTTCATCACTTTAGCAACGTGCAGCAGGGCTTTGGAAGGAATACATCCTACGTTCAAGCATACACCACCAAGGGTTTCTCTGGCGTCAACCAGAACTGTTTCAATCCCCATATCAGCTGCGCGGAAGGCTGCTGAATAGCCGCCGGGGCCGGCGCCTAGTACCACTAACTGCGTTTTAATTTCGCTCATCGTGACCTCAAATCTGTCCTGTTTCTATACGAATGTAAGTGTCTGAATTGTAACTAGCTGCGTCACAGCAGTAAAGGTAAACTCTCTAATTCAGATTACGATTCGCCCTGCACGAAGCAGGGCGAACAATGATTTACAGAATTAACTGGCGTAAATCTTCCAGTACTGACTTCAAGTGTACAGCAAACCTTGCTGCGACCGCGCCGTCAATAACACGATGGTCGTATGACAACGATAAAGGTACGGTCAGGCGAGGTTCAAACTCTTTACCATTCCACTTCGGTTTGATGTCAGATTTCGATACCCCAAGGATAGCGACATCCGGTGCGTTTACAATTGGCGTAAATGCAGTACCACCAATACCACCGAGGCTTGAGATGGTGAAGCAGCTGCCCTGCATGTCGGCAGCTTTAAGCTTACCGTCACGGGCCTTTTTACTGATTTCCATCAGCTCTTCGGAAATTTCGTAAATACCTTTCTTATCAACATCACGCACTACCGGAACTACCAGGCCTCCAGGAGTATCCACGGCAATACCAATGTGGATGTACTTCTTCTGGATCAGGGTTTCACCTGATTCACCCAGAGAGGTGTTGAAGATAGGGTAAGCACGCAGTGCATCGGCCGCCGCCTTCATCATAAACACCAGCGGGGTAATTTTTACGCCCAGCTTGCGCTTTTCAGCAATGGCATTCTGCTCTTTACGGAATGCTTCCAGATCGGTGATATCCGCTTCTTCAAACTGCGTTACGTGTGGGATAGTTACCCAATTACGATGCAGGTTCGGGCCAGAAATTTTCTGGATACGGGTCAGCGGTTTCTCTTCAATCTCACCAAACTTGGCAAAATCAACTTTTGGCTGTGCCAGTACCTGCAGGCCGCCACCGTTACCACCACCAGCAGCTGGCGCTGTGGTACGCGGACGAGACAGCTCTTCTTTCACATAGGCCTGAACGTCTTCTTTAAGAATACGATTCTTAGGACCACTGCCAGGTACTTCTGATAAGTCAACACCAAATTCACGGGCAAGACGGCGCACCGATGGTGAGGCGTGCACTTTACCAGTTTTTGGCTTGGTACCGGCCGACGGATGATGCGGCACCGGGGCTTTCTTCGGTTCTGCAGGCTTGCTGGCAGCGGGTGCGCTATCAGCTTTAGGCGCAGACGCGGCACTTTCTGACTTAGCAGGCGCTGGTTTGGCGCTACCAGCCACTTTCAGCATACACACCTTGTCGCCTTTCGACACTTTGTCACCAGACTTAACCAGTAACTTGGTGACCACACCTTCTTTAGGTGAAGGTACATCCATGGTGGCTTTATCGGTTTCAAGGGTGATAAGACCGTCTTCAACCGCTACGGTATCGCCTTCGGCAACCAGGATTTCAATAACATCAACGTCTGATGCATCGCCAATGTCCGGCACGGTGACTTCGATTTCCTCTTCACCTGCCGGCTCTTCAGCTGCCGCTTCAGGCGCAGGAGCAGATTCCGCTTTTTCAGCAGGGGCACTGTCTGAGCTGCCAGAACCGGCAACTTCAAGCAACAATACCAGTGAACCTTCGCTTACCTTATCGCCATCTTTTACCTTCACTTCAACCACTTTACCGGCCTGTGGGCTCGGTACGTCCATGGTCGCTTTGTCGGTTTCAAGGGTGATCAGGCCATCTTCGGCTTCTACGGTATCGCCCGCACTGACCAGAATTTCGATCACATCTACGTCGGCAGAGTCACCAATATCCGGTACGGTTACTTCAATGGTTTCGCTACCGCCGCTGCTTTGTTCAGCCGCTGCTGGCTTCTCTTCGGCAGCAGGCGCTGCCTCTTCTTTAGCCGCAGGCGCTTCTTCAGCTTTTTCTTCCTCAGCTGGCGCTTCAGCAGCATCGCCGCCAGCAACTTCCAACTTGGCAAGTAAGTCGTTGTGGCTGATTTTATCACCCACTTTTACGCACAGCTCTTTGAGCGTACCGGCAAAAGGTGCTGGTACGTCCATGCTGGCTTTGTCACTTTCAACTGTTACCAAGGCGTCTTCGGCTTCTACCGAATCGCCTGGAGATACGCACAGTTCAATGACTTCAACTTCATCTTCACCTAAATCCGGTACTAATACGTCTTTAATGTCTGACATCGTTTGCAGTCTCCCTGAGCTTATGCGAACAGCGGGTTAATTTTGTCCGGGTCAATACCCAGATCCTGCATGGCTTTATTGAGCGTTTTGCCATCCAGTTCGCCTTGCTTATACAGCTCATAAAGGGCTGCAAAAGTCACGTACTCCGCATCCACCTCAAAGTGGCGACGTAAGTTCGCGCGGCTGTCTGAACGACCAAAGCCGTCAGTACCCAGTACACGATAAGCGCCTGGTACATAAGCACGTACCTGCTCACCGTAGTTCTTAATGTAATCGGTAGCGGTAATAGTCGGGCCGTCAAAGCCTTCGTTAAGGACTTCAGTGATATATGGCACTTTGGCATCGCTGTCCGGATGGAACATGTTGAAACGATCACATTCCTGACCGTCACGGGCAAGCTCGTTGAAAGAAGGTACTGAGTACACTTCAACCGCTACACCGTAGTCGTCGTGCAGTTTGTTAGCTGCAGTACGAACTTGCTCTAAAATGGTTCCGGAACCAAGCAGTTTGACTTTCTTCTTAGCGTTGCTGCGGCCAATGGTCTCTAACTTATAGATACCTTTGATAATGCCTTCTTCAACGCCCTTAGGCATAGCTGGCTGCTTGTAGTTTTCGTTCATTACGGTGAGGTAATAGAACACGTCTTCCTGCTCTTCGAGCATTCTGCGCAGACCATCCTGAACAATCACAGCCACTTCATAGCCGTAGGTTGGATCGTAGCTAACACAGTTAGGAATGAGCGCCGCCTGGGTATGGCTGTGGCCATCCTGGTGCTGCAGACCTTCACCGTTAAGCGTTGTACGACCAGCTGTACCACCTACTAAGAAACCACGGGTCTGGCTATCACCAGCGGCCCAGGCTAAATCGCCCACACGCTGGAAACCAAACATAGAGTAGTAAATGTAGAACGGCACCATTGGCAGATCGTTGGTGCTGTAAGAGGTACCTGCTGATAACCATGACGCCATGGCACCCAGCTCGTTGATACCTTCCTGCAGTACCTGACCTTTCTGGTCTTCACGGTAGTAAGCTACCTGATCAGAATCCTGCGGCTCGTATTTCTGCCCCTGGCTTGAGTAAATACCTACCTGACGGAACAGACCTTCCATACCAAAGGTACGGGCTTCATCCGGAATAATTGGTACTATGCGCTTACCAATCTGCTTATCTTTAAGCAGTGCAGTCAGTACGCGAACAAACGCCATGGTGGTGGAAATTTCACGGTCACCAGAGCCTTTAGTTACTGCTTCAAAGGCTTTCAGTGCTGGTGCTGGCAGTTCTTCAGTAGACTTAGCCAGACGACGCGGCATGTAACCTTTCAGGGCTTCACGACGCTCGCGCAGATACTTCATCTCTGTGCTGTCTTCTTCAAACTTGTAGTATGGCAGTTTTTCTAATGCTTCGTCAGATACCGGAATGTTGAAACGGTCGCGATAGTGTTTGATCGCATCCATGTCCATTTTCTTAACCTGGTGAGCAATGTTTTTACCTTCACCGGCTGCCCCCATACCATAACCTTTAACGGTTTTAGCCAGGATAACCTGTGGGCGGCCTTTAGTGTTTACTGCGCGGTCGTACGCTGCGTAAACTTTTACCGGATCGTGACCACCACGGTTTAAGCGCCAGATGTCTTCGTCAGACATATTGGACACCATTTCTTTCAGTTCAGGATATTTACCGAAGAAATGTTCACGGGTGTAAGCACCGCCCTTCGCTTTGAAGTTCTGGTACTCACCGTCTACGGTTTCGTTCATTAACTGCAGCAGTTTACCGGTAGTATCACGGGCTAACAGTGGATCCCAGTAGCGACCCCAGATAACCTTGATCACTTCCCAGCCTGCGCCGCGGAAGGTCCCTTCCAGTTCCTGGATAATTTTGCCGTTACCACGTACCGGACCGTCCAGACGCTGCAGGTTACAGTTCACTACGAAAGTCAGGTTGTCCAGGCCTTCACGAGATGCCAGGCCAATTGCACCTAAGCTTTCCGGCTCATCAATTTCACCGTCACCAAGGAAGCACCATACGCGCTGATCAGAACAGTCTTTTAAACCACGGTTAGTCAGGTATTTCAGGAAACGGGCCTGATAAATAGCCTGCATCGGGCCAAGACCCATAGATACTGTTGGGAACTGCCAGAACTCAGGCATTAATTTAGGGTGCGGATAAGAAGACAGACCTTTGCCGTCTACTTCCTGACGGAAACCGTCTAACTGGTCTTCAGTTAAACGACCTTCGATATAAGCTCGTGAATAGATACCCGGCGCAACGTGGCCCTGGTACATAATAAAGTCGCCGCCGTCTTTGTCGTTCGGCGCTTTAAAGAAGTGGTTAAAACCTACATCGTAAAGCATGGCAGAAGAGGCAAAGCTTGAGATGTGACCACCTAATTCAAGGTCTTTTTTAGACGCCCGTAATACCATCATCAACGCGTTCCAGCGCAGTGCATTACGGATGCTACCTTCAATCGTCTGGTCGCCTGGCATGGTGGGTTCCTGCCCCGGCGGGATTGTATTGATATAAGCAGTGGTAGCGTCGTACGGCAAGTGCGCACCGTTGCGGCGGGCTTTCTCAATAAGAGACTCTAACAAAAAGTGCGCGCGTTCTACCCCTTCTTCCTCCAGAACCGATTCTAACGATTCCAGCCATTCCTGGGTTTCCTGCGGGTCAACATCTTGGTGCATCATATCACTCATGGTGCCATCCTATAGTTACTGATATAGAAATACATCCACACTCTATATGGCTGGTCGGCACATATGGCGGATGAAATACCTAACAAATTGTCTGACATGGCAACGATACTGCCGCACCATGTCGCTTTGTAATACTTACCTGACTGCCTCGTTATACTGCCGAAGCCGACACGTGTTCTTAAATTTCCAACCGGCGCAACGCTCGTTGCACACGACTGTCTCGCTGATTAATTGCCAACAACGTTTTCTCGATGTAGGCAAGGTGCGCATTACAGGCCTGACGGGCCGCTTCCGGATCCCGGCTTGCAATGGCTTCAACAATCTCTTTGCGCTGCTGGGCAATGTTTTCAACCGCTTCGTCACTGGCATGCAAGGCCAGCATTTCAAAGTTGCGCTCGATATTGTCTACCAGCATGGTTTGCATGGTGCTCATTACATGGAGCAACACCATGTTGTGTGAGGCGCGCGCCATGATGACGTAAAAGCGCCCCAGGCATTCTGCCTGTTCGCGTTTGCATTCAGTGCGTTTGGGCGTGGGCATTTGTTCCAGTGCTTCACGCAGTGCCGCATAATCTTCAGGCTGGCCACGCAACGCAGCATAATAAGCCGACATCCCTTCAAGGGCGTGCCTGAATTCAAGTAAATCAAATTGGGTTTCCGGCCGGCCACTGATAAGGGCCATTAGCGGATCGGTCATCGCAGAATTAAGCTGACGACTAACAAATGTGCCGCCTCCCTGCTTACGCTCTACCAGCCCGCGGGCCTGTAAATTACCAATGGCTTCACGTAACGATGGCCGTGAGACCTGGAATTGTTCAGCCAGTTCACGTTCCGGAGGTAAGCGCTGACCGGCCAATAGCGAACCGTCGAGGATCATAGACTCGAGTTGCTCGGTGATAACGTCTGCAAGCTTTTTGCGGCCGGTTTGCATATGAAGAGTTCTGGCTCCGAAACATTGCTATGTAAACGAGAATGCGTTCACAATAAAATTGGTATTACCATTTTACCTATCTAATTAGTGTAGAGCAGAATATCACGGAGGTAAATAGTAAACATAGACCAAGTTTTATAAAGTTTCTGTAACAAACCACTTAACATTTGAAATTATTCATAAAATTTCACGGGCCAAACTGGTTCAACCAGCCCCAAACCCCCGCAATTTTCGGTAATTTAATTACAGATTAGACAATATGCAAAATGGCAAGCCATTGTTTTGCAGTGCAGCATTTTATTACCAATCACCTAAAAACTGCGATAAAAGCCTGCTGAATTCACCTTGCTTCTGACCCGTAACGCTGAAAAATCGCTCGTATTGTTAAAAAAACAATCAACAATGGGTATTTGTACCGCCCGATTGCGGTTAACGATCAGATTTATAAAGTAATAGATAAAGAAAAAGGCTGCCAATGCAGCCCTTGTTTTAATGCGACGAGTGTTGTTAGTCGACTAGCCCAAGTAAGGTTAGCACTGCAATAACAGACAACAGCAGCATGACATTGCGCTTCGCCAGCGTCACCAGAGCCTTAGGTTCACAGGCAGGATCGCCCTGTTGTGATTCAGTAAAGTCGACATCTTCAGCTTGAGCCGCGACTTCGGTTAAGACTCTTTCACCGGCGATGGAAGGATGCGTCAGGTAACTCAGCCATGTCGGCAGGGCGCGGGAAAAGTGGCCCACCAACAACAATCCGAATGCAGTAATACGTACCGGGAGCCAGTCCAGAATATGCATCCAGGTGGCCATCCCTTTTTTACGTTCATCGTCACTTTCACACCACAGGCGGAAACATTCCCTGCTGGTCACGTACGCCATTGCGCCGGCAGCGCCAAACACGGTAAAAAAGATAATAACTGCTGCGTAATGCTGATAGTTTAACCACAGTAAATGCTGGCCAAAACTTTTTCCTTGTTGGGTAGGCTCATCGGCGACTTCAAGCGAAGTACAATGGCCCAGTTCACGCGTATATAAATGACAAGCTTCCAAATCGCCGCGTTCAGCAGCCTGTAAAAATGAGCGATAGGTATTGCGCAAAGGCTCACTGCCCAGGCACAAAAACAATATAACGCTTTGTAATACAAAGCTGATAAAACCACCAAATAACCACTGGCTCACTAAAAAGGTTACCAATACCGGCAGCGCTATTTGCAGTACCAGTTGAATAGGCACGCTTTGTTTGGCTATCCAGTCCTGCCCCTGTGTCCATTGCAGGTATTGGCCCAGATGATTTTCAACATGCCACACCGGCTGTTTACGGATTGCCCTTTCCAGTGACAAGACCAATAGCAAACTGATTAACACCATGGTGGTTTCACCTTTTTATATGTTGACTAAGCGCCTGGCGATAGCCAGCCCAGTTAAATGCCACGCCCGGATCGGTTTTACGTCCGGGGGCGATATCGTTATGTCCCACTATTCTGCCCAGTGTTATAGCCGGATACAACGAAATTATCTGCGCACTCACTGCTTCCAGCGACTGATACTGGGCTTCGGTATATGGCTGCTCGTCCGTGCCCTCGAGTTCAATCCCAATAGCGAAGTCATTACATTTTTGCCGCCCCTGAAAGCTGGACAACCCGGCATGCCAGGCTCTTTTATTAAACGGCACATATTGCTCCACCGTGCCATCACGGCGGATCACGCAGTGGGCCGATACCCGCAAATGGGCGATTTCGGCATAAAAGGGATGCTCATCAGGGTCCAGCGTGCCGGTAAACAGTTGCTCAATGCCTTTGGTGCCAAACTGGCCCGGCGGCAACGAGATATTGTGGATCACCAATACGCTCACTGCGCTTTCGTCTGGCCGCTCATCAAAAAAAGGCGATGCCTTTATTACTGCGTCTTTATATTGATAAGAAACATTCATAGTAGTGAATTTTTTAAGTAATTCATTAGAATAGTGTGACAGCGAAGTCGCCGGTTGACAATCTAAAGGCAAGGTATGACCCAACAAAGCACTGACACCAGTAAAGCCGCAAAGTGGATGCTTATTCTTGCCTGGGCCTGTTTATTTGGTCTTTTGACTCTGGTATTTGGTGATTTGCTTGAGCAGCAGGCAAACCCTAATCAGCAGCCGGTAAGTATAATGCGAGGCGAGCAAATCGAAATTCGGCTGGAACAAAATCGTCAGGGTCATTATGTTGTCAGTGGTAGCATTAATGGCAAGCCAGCAGTTTTTCTGGTTGACACCGGCGCTACCAGCGTTTCTATTCCGGCCCATCTAGCCGATGAGTTTAACCTGCCACGCGGGCGCAGCGGTATGGCTTCCACAGCAAACGGCCGGGTTAAGATTACGCTTACCGAAATTGCCACCTTAACGCTGGGCGGCATTACACTGCAAAATGTAGCGGCGAATATCAACCCAGGCATGCAAGGCGAGCAGATTTTGCTGGGTATGAGCGCCCTAAAACAGTTAGAATTCACCCAACGAGGGGAAACCCTTATTCTCCGTACCCTATAAAAAGAAGTATTACTGTGAGTCAACAAACATTGCCATCCCAACAAAGCATTCAGCAACAAGTTACCCAGGCGCTGGCCGAAGACCTTGGCGGCACGCCTGAAGCCAGTGCCGACATCACGGCCAATCTGATCCCTGCCGCGCATCAGGCTACGGCGACCATTATTACCCGCGAAGATTGTGTGGTGTGTGGTGTGGCCTGGGCCCAACTGGCATTCAGCCTGGTGGATAGCAGCATCGAACAAAGCTGGCAGGTAGCAGATGGCGATAAAATACCCGCAGACTCTGTACTGGTTTCGTTAAAAGGGCCAGCCAGAGCACTGTTAACCGCTGAGCGAACGGCCCTTAACTTTTTGCAACTGCTTTCGGGTACGGCCACAGAAACCGCTTTTTATGCCAGTCTGCTGGCCGACTCTGACACCCGTATTCTTGATACCCGTAAAACCATTCCGGGCCTGCGCTTAGCGCAAAAATATGCGGTGGCCTGTGGCGGCGGCAAAAACCATCGCATTGGCTTATTCGACGCCTTCCTTATAAAGGAAAACCATATAATGGCCTGTGGCGGTATTGCCGAAGCAATCAGTACAGCCAAAACACAGGCGCCCGGTAAACCGGTTGAAGTGGAAGTAGAAAGCCTGGAGGAATTGCAACAGGCAATTGATGCCGGTGCCGATATTGTGATGCTGGACAATTTTACTAACGAACAGATCCAACGCGCAGTTAGCCTCACGCAAAAACGGTGTAAACTGGAGGTGTCGGGCAATATTACTTCTGAAAGATTATCTTCTCTGGCCTTGCTGGGCGTGGATTACATCTCTTCAGGAGCGCTTACCAAGCATGTCAAGGCGGTTGATTTGTCATTACGCATAAATTTGTAGTATCGGCTAACCGCCTGAATTCCCTGGCTTAGGTATCTTTACGTATGCCGGATTGTACAAATAGGTAGCAGTTTCCAACACTAGAGTATAATTCCTAATACTTGTCAGATGCTTAGATGGTTCTATACTGAGAATCAAGTATCGGGGACGTGAGTTACGACGCCTCAGGTATCAACCTTAACTTTATTAAATGCTGACATTTTATTGTTTTGCGACCCGGAGAATGTGACCATGAAAAATATCAAACTGAACAACAAAGGCTTTACCTTAATCGAACTGATGATCGTTGTTGCCATCATCGGTATTCTGGCAATGGTAGCATTACCTGCTTACCAAAACTACACGAAGAAGGCTAAATTCTCAGAAGTTGTGCTTGCAACTCAAGCTCACAAAACTGCTATTGAAGTATGTTCTCAGGTAAATCTGGGGATCGCAGTAGCAGATTGTGGTGCAGGCACCGGTGGTGTACCTGCAAACTTAGGTGCAAGCGGTCTTGTAGACTCAGTAGTTTGGTTACCAAGCAGTGCAACAGCTGGTACGTTAACTGCTACAGCGACAAATGGTAACGGCCTTAGCAGTGAAGTATATGTTCTTAAAGCTTCAGTTGACGCTGCTACAGGCAAAGTAACCTGGACTGAAGACTGCACCAATGCTGGTGGTCTTTGCTAAAAGAATAATCACAGAACAAGCCCAGTTTTACTGGGCTTTTTGCTTTCTGACAGTGGGATTAAGTAATGGCTAAAGACAATGCGTTATCCACCTATACCTGGCAAGGCAAAAATGCCAAGGGTGACACCATTAAAGGTGAAACCAGTGCCACATCTGTTCAGGAAGCGAGAAACCTGTTGAGACGTCGTGGCATATCAGCCACCAAAGTCAGAAAGCTTTCCAAGCCTTTATTCGGCCGCGGCGGCGAAAAAATCACTGCAGCCGATATTTGCATGATTTCTCGTCAAATAGCCACAATGCTAGCGGCTGGTGTTACTCTCATTCAAACTATCGATATGCTGGCCAAAGGCCATGCTAAAGCATCGATGCGCAAGGTTCTGCACCAGATAGGTGATGATGTTAAAGCTGGTACGCCACTTTCTAACGCGCTGAGAAAACATCCGAAACACTTTGACGATCTTTATTGTGATCTGGTGGAAACCGGCGAACACTCAGGTGCACTAGAGACTATCTACGACAGGATTGCCACTTATAAAGAGAAAGCCGAAGCACTTAAATCGAAAATCAAAAAAGCCATGTTTTACCCCATTGCGGTACTCGTTGTGGCCTTTGTCGTAACGGCCGTACTTCTGGTATTTGTTGTTCCACAATTCGAAGAGATATTTTCAAGCTTTGGCGCTGAACTACCGGCCTTTACTCAAATGGTACTGGCTATTTCGCGCTTTGTTCAGGACTACGGCGTGTTTATGCTGGCCGGAATGGGCGTATTCGGCTTCTTGTTTAAACAATATTACGCTAAGTCCAAAGATCTCCGTGACAGCCTGGATGCCAAGCTCCTTAAAATTCCCGTTATTGGCGAAATTTTGCGCAAAGCCGCTATTGCACGGTTTTCAAGAACGCTTGCTACGACCTTTGCAGCCGGTGTTCCCTTAATCGGCGCTTTAGAGTCTGCCGCAGGGGCATCGGGTAACGCGGTATACCGCGACGCGATTTTATTTATCCGTAAAGAAGTCGCCGGGGGGATTCAGATGAATGCCGCCATGCGCAGTACCGGCGTTTTTCCGGACATGGTGACGCAGATGATCGCCATTGGTGAAGAGTCGGGCGCCGTAGATGAAATGCTTAGTAAAATCGCCACCATCTACGAAGGCGAAGTGGACGACATGGTCGACGGTTTAACCAGCTTGCTGGAACCTATGATCATGGCGGTGCTTGGCGTGGTTATCGGTGGCCTGATTGTTGCCATGTACCTGCCGATTTTCCAAATGGGTATGGTAGTTTAACGTTAGCTAAGCTGTTATTCTTAATTGCATTTTCTGATAATAGGTTACGCCCTACATGCAATCTGTCATTGAGCTTAGTTTACACTCACCCTGGTTCTTTTATGCCCTGGCGGCCATTATCAGCCTGATGGTGGGCAGCTTTTTAAATGTGGTTATCTACCGCTTGCCCATCATGATGGAGCGTGACTGGCAGCGGGAATATCAGAGCTATTTCAATCCCGATGAGCCGGCTCCCGAGACCGAGCGCTTCGATTTAATCAAACCCGACAGCACCTGCCCTAAATGCGGCCACCGCATTCGCGCCTGGGAAAACATTCCCGTACTCAGCTATTTGTTTTTAGGCGGCAAATGCAGTCAGTGTCAAACCGGCATCTCATTTCGCTATCCGGCGGTAGAATTACTGACCGGCATTCTCTCTCTTTGGGCAGCACTTCATTACGGCCCGTCCTCTCAGGCTTTAATCGTAATCGTATTAACCTGGTTACTGGTTGCCATGACCTTTATCGACCTGGATAAAATGATCCTCCCCGATCAACTGACCCTGCCCCTGCTGTGGATTGGCTTGTTGGCCAGTATCAACCACATTTTTGTGTCGCCCACCGAAGCTATTCTGGGGGCGGCCATCGGCTATCTGAGTTTATGGAGTATTTACTGGGCATTTAAACTGCTCACCGGAAAAGAAGGCATGGGTTACGGCGACTTTAAATTACTCGCTGCACTGGGTGCATTTACCGGCTGGCAGGGTTTGCTGATTATTATTTTACTGTCATCTTTTGTTGGCGCGATCTTCGGTATCATCATCATGATCCGGCAAAAGCAAGGTAAAGAGTTAGCCATTCCATTTGGCCCCTATCTTGCCATTGCCGGCTGGCTTACCTTGCTATATCAGGAACCTATCAAAACCGCCTACCTGAGCTGGGCACTGGGTTACTAGAATGAATGATAAACGCCCTTTTCTGGTTGGTGTTACCGGCGGTATCGGCTCGGGTAAAACACTGGTAACCGATACCTTTGCCAATTCGGGTATTGAGGTGGTCGATGCAGATATTGTAGCCCGGGATGTTGTGGCGCCAGGTTCGCCTGGACTTGCTGCCATCACCGCCCACTTTGGCGACACCATTTTAACTGCAAAAGGTGAGCTGAACCGGGCCGCTTTGCGAGAGTTGGTGTTTACTAACGAAGAGCGGAAACAATGGCTGAATCAGTGTTTACATCCGCGAATTCGTGAGGCGATGGCCGAAGCGATCAGCAACATCCGCTCTGAATACGGTGTGCTCGCGGTACCACTACTTATTGAGAACGATATGCAAAAGATGGTCGACCGCATTGCGGTAGTGGACTGTCCGGAGTCTGTTCAATTGGAGCGTGCGCTCTCACGCGATGGCAGCAGCGAAGCGGCAATAAAAGGCATTATGGCAGCGCAGGTTTCGCGGGAAACTCGCCTTGCAGAGGCTGACGATGTAATTGATAACAGTCGGGATAGAGAATACACCATTGCACAGGTTAAGCAGTTACATGAGCAATATCTTGGGATAGCCCGCACTTTCACCCGTTAGCACTCAGTCATAACTTAAGCGCTATAGCATAGTTTGTTGCATCCACATTCTGGCAAACCGCCAGACCGCTTTACGTCGTCGGTGGGCCTTGTGCGGATCGTCATCGTGCCAGCCCTTAAACGCACCGGCCGAAAAACTTCCGAACAACCCCAGTGGCGTTGCCAGCAGTTGCTTGGAGGCAGCAATGGCATCTTCCTGACAATATTTGCCCAGCAGTTTAATTTCTTTGTATTCGTGAACTCGTTGGTTGCGCTCCGCGATTGCACGTTTTAAAAACAGATCGGCCATATTAACTCTCCTGTTCACTTTGCTGTGCTTTGTCACTGCCCTCTTCAGGCTCACCTTTTATGGCTGCGACCAGTGGATTGATGGAAATGTGTTTAAATGCATCGTTCGCCACGCGCCAGGCCAAGAACATCAACAGCCCGTTAACCAACAACAAGATACCTGCTACTACAGCGGCGTGTAATCCGGCTTTAGCCAGTAAAACAGCCGAAGCTGCATTAAGAATCAACCAGCAAACACAACCAAAGGCAAACGTTGCCAGGGTTGCAAGCGCGGTAACCAGCACAGACTGTCTGAGCAGTTTTGCCTCCGCTCCCACCATTTCCCATTGCGCACTGAACTGAAGTTTCTTTGCCTCAATAAGGTCAGACACTGCGGCAACCACTTCATCCAGGGTTATGTCTGGCTGCGGTGCCTGCTCAGCAGGTTGTTCCTGATGCGGCGACGCCCCGTCGGGCACGTGACTGTCCTGACGGGGCGTTGCTGAATCATTAACAGATGATTGATTCATCCATCACCTCTGATTATTTGCTTTTTTTCAGCAAAGAGGCCACCAGCATACCGGCTGCGAAGGTAATACCCGCTGCCGCTACAGGGTTTTCTACGGCGTAATTACGCACTGAAGAACCTAACCATTTTTGCTTCATCAGACGACGACGAGCGGCCAGATTATCTGCCGACTCTGAAGCCGACTCACGTAAACTTTGTTCAGCAGTTGCCGCTTTTTCTGCGATCGTATCCAGCGAATCATGCAGTGTAGATTGCAGTTTATCAGTCATAGGGTGACCTGAAGTATCTGCACCATTGGCGGTAGATTTTGATGTAGCCATTATTCTCTCCTTAAATTAAATTGTACTTCAATGAGACTTTTGCAATGTGACTGTTGCAACTGCTGTTCCAGGTTAAAAAATCAAGCTAAGCTCATGATTTTTAGATATTATTAAAATCACACCCGCTATACTTTCAACTTTGTAAGTAAATTCTGCGCAGCGGTCATGTAATTCCTTCCTGTTTGTAAGACCAGATAACCGCCGTGGCTGGCGAATGCATTGGTAAATTACAGGCTGGGCTGGTACGCTAGTGCGAATAATTGACGAGGAACCGAATGTCAAATACAACAGTCTACGAATTCCCGCTGAAAGAAAAAGTTCGTAACTATCTGCGTATCGAACAGTTAATGGGACAACTGAAGCTGGGTGCTGCGGGCCTTGATAACGGCTTATCGCTGTATTTCTTTGAACAGCTGTTTACCTTACTGGACTTGTTTGAGCGTATCGACATTCGTACCGATATCATAAAAGACCTTGATGGCCACGAGAAAAATCTGGTGCATTGGTCGCAGCTACCCAACATCGACAACGAAGCCCTGCAACAAACCCTGAAAACCATCATTAACGTACGCGACCAGCTCAAGGTCAGTAAGAAGATCAGCGCTGTGCTGCGTGACGACAAGTTTCTGGCCAGCATTCGTCAGCGCTTTGCGATCCCGGGCGGTACCTGCAGTTTTGATTTACCCAATTTACACTATTGGTGCCACCGCCCCATTGCCGAGCGTCAGGAAGACATCAAACAGTGGATCATGTGCTTCGCACTCACCGAAGAAGCTATCAGCATCGCCTTGTCATTTTTGCGCGAGCGTACCGCTTTCACTGCAACTGAGGCAGCCAATGGCTTTTATCAGGGCGTGGCAGACGATCGTAACGAGTTGATTCGGATCCGTTGTCAGACCAACGAAGAATATTATCCTGTACTGAGTGGAAATAAGTATCGTTATGCTATTCGCTTTATGTACTATACCCCACCAGAAGGCCGCTCCGGCGCGGTCGAAAAACCGGTTCAATTTGATTTAGCAGCGTGTTAATTGTGAAAGTAAAATGCCCAACCTGTCAGCAAGACGTGGAATGGTCACCCAGCAGTGAATACCGCCCGTTTTGCAGCAAGAAATGCCAGTTGATTGATTTAGGTGAGTGGGCTGGTGAAGAGAAGGTCATCTCCAGTCCGGCCCAGGAATCAGATATCAATAACCTGGATCCCGAAGATATTGAAGCCATGCTGAGTGAACAACACAGCGACTTTTTTAAGCATTAGAGACCAACCCCAATGATCGCAAACATCACTATTGTGGGCGGTACCCACGGTAACGAAACCAGTGGCATTCAACTGGTTAGAAACTGGCAGCAATTCGGCGTGCCGTCAGCCTATAAAGGGCTGAGCATCGACTGTTATTTATCGAATATGGCAGCTATCGATGCCAATGTGCGCTTTGTTGAGGAAGACCTTAACCGCCAGTTTACCCCTGCCCTGTTGGCCCGCCAGCCGCAGTGTCAGGAAGCCAGATTAGCCCATGCGCTTAATCAGCAGTGGGGGCCGAAAGGCGAGTCTGACATCGACTTGCTCATCGACATCCACAATACCACCAGCGCCATGGGAGCCACCTTAATCATTCTGCAAGCCGATGAGTTTCATACCCAGCTGGCCCGCTATGTAAAACAACAGATGCCAGAAGCCAACATTCTGGTAGAAGATGAAAAGCCGCCGGCAGAACATGCTTATCTGTGTAGCATTGGTAAGCGCGGAATCATGATTGAAGTAGGCGCACAGCCTCAGGGCGTGTTGCGCGCAGATGTATACGACCTGACAGAGCGGATGGCCCTGGCAATTCTCGACTTTGTGAATGCCTATAACAGCGATTCGGTACCGGAACTCCCGCCCTGCGATGTGTTTCGTTTTATAGAGAACATTACCTTTCCGCTCAGCGAAGACGGTGAGCGACTGGCCATGATCCACCCTGCGTTACAAGATAACGACTTTGCTCCGGTAAGCGCCGGAGAACCAGTGTTTTTGTCTTTTGATGGGCAACTACAAGCCTGGCAGGGCGAGACTATTTACCCCCATTTTATTAACGAAGCAGCCTACCACAAGCTTCACGTTGCCTTCGCCACCGCCACTAAGGCGCAACTTTAATCTTCTGCATAAATCAGGTCAGCATTCTACTCGCCGACCTGATTTAACATTTATTAAATATTTCCGAATTCAGTCTATACTTAAAGCACTATCAACAAAAGATGGCTGAATGCCCCCCCGTTCAGACATGACAGGCTTTGCTGATGTATTTCCACTGCCAAAAGCAGAAGTGCATCACCTGATAACTTCGTAACGAGGCAGACTGATGATTATTTCACTTACCCGCCATAAGGCAGAACTCGGTAAGATAAAAGCGCTGGCCGATACCGCGCAGTACCTGATCCGCTCAATTAGGAACTCTGTAGCCACTATTCAATTTACGCCAAACGGAGAGATCATCGACGCCAACGAACTGTTCTGTAACGCCGTGGGCTATTCATTAAACCATATTCAGGGCCAGCATCACCGAATGTTTTGCTCATCCAGCTATGCAAAAAGTCAGGATTACACCAAATTCTGGCAACAGCTCCGAGATGGGATACCGCAAACCGGCACATTCGAACGCAATAAGGCAAACGGCGAGTCAATCTGGCTTGAGGCTACTTATATTCCCGTTGTTGACGCCAACAACCAGGTAAGCTCAATCCTCAAGATTGCCTGTGACGTAACCGACAGAATGGAAGAAGTGATGTCACTTAAGGCAGTTAATGACTCTCTGGATAAATCAACCGCCGTTATTGAATTCACTCCAACCGGCGAAGTTCGCAAAGCCAACCGTAACTTTCTTAGCGCCATGGGATATTCACTGGACCAGATCAAAGGTAAACATCACGCCATGTTCTGTACCCAGGAGTTTTTAGAAGCGAATAAAGACTTCTGGAAACGTCTGGGTAGTGGTGAACACCAAAGCGGCTTGTTTGAACGGCGCACCGCCCAGGGTAACCCAATCTGGCTGGAAGCAACTTACAACCCCATATTGGGGCCGGATGGCAACGTTATAAAAGTGATTAAGTTTGCTACCGACGTGACCGCTCAGGTAGAAGAAAAACAACTAATCACCAAAGCTGCGGAGCTGGCTTTCTCGACAGCAGAAGAAACCGCGCAAATAGCCGAACAGGGCAACGTTATGCTCAAAAAATCAGTAGTAGCATCCGACTCTGCCCGCAGTCAGGTAAATACCGCCAACGATCTGATGGCTAAGCTTATCGAACAATCAACAAGTATTGGTGCCATTGTATCCACTATTCGCTCGATTGCCGAACAAACCAACCTGCTTGCCCTGAATGCCGCAATAGAAGCAGCCCGGGCCGGCGATCAGGGACGCGGTTTCGCCGTTGTAGCCGACGAGGTACGCCAGCTCGCCAGTCGCACCAGTGAGTCCACAGTGGAGATTGAGTCGGTGGTCAGTGAAAACAAGCTGTTGTCGGGCAACGCATCGGAACAAATGAAAAATGTCCGTCTTAATGTGGATCAAACCAACGAACAGATCACTCAGGTGCAGGGAGTAATGGACGAAATCCACAAAGGCGCGGTAAACGTCTCGGTATCGGTGTCTTCGCTGCTTAAATAGCTGCTCGCCATTACAACATTAAGTTACTGTCATGCAGTCAACACATCAATAGAAAACCAGGCAGATCCCGGCCAGATTATTTCTGTCATCCCGACCAAAAAATCTCTGTCATCCCGGCCCGGATATATCTGACATCACGGCCCACGAGCCGGGATCTCACAAACAGCCTGACTCAGATCAAATTGCCTTTTCATGAGATCCCCGCTCAAAAGCATGCGGGGATGACGAGTTTATTGATGACTTCATCCCCCTTAAAAGCACACGGGGATGACTTTTTTAATTCTGTCATCCTGGCCAAATATATCCGTCATCCCGGCCCGGATATATCTGTCATCCCGGCCCACGAGCCGGGATCTCACAAACAGCCTGACTCAGCTCAAATAGCCTTTTCATGAGATCCCCGCTCAAAAGCATGCGGGGATGACGAGTATATTGATGACTTCATCCCCCTTAAAAGCACACGGGGATGACATTTCTTAATTCTGTCATCCCGGCCAAAAAATCTCTGTCATCCCGGCCCGGATATATCTGTCATCCCGGCCCACGAGCCGGGATCTCCCAAACAGCCTGACTCAGCTCAAATAGCCTTTTCATGAGATCCCCGCTCAAGAGCATGCGGGGATGACTGAGAGGGTGG
>DDJQ01000037.1 GCA_002339125.1 Alteromonadaceae bacterium UBA2620 | reverse complement strand
GGTAAAAGTATGCGGTTGCCCTGTCACTATTACGAGGATTAACGGCTATAACAAAGTGAGAATAAAATGATTACCAATAAATAATAGCTTCTCCCAAAGAGAAAAAGCCAAAAATTTTAAAGTAAATATCCAATCTTTCTAGTTACAGAATGACCTAAAATACACTTATCACTATTAAGCATAGCTAAGCAATTATTATTGAAGCTTTTTCCCAATTCATCAAATATTTAATGAATACTAAAGCTAAGTAGCAACTAGGGCGACTCTGTTGTTTTTTCGGGTTAGGGATATTCGCCTATGTTTTAAAACGCCAGTGCTAAAGCTTCGGCAACGCGGATTCCGTCGATACCTGCCGACCAGATACCACCTGCGTAACCTGCACCCTCACCGGCCGGATACAAGCCCTTAACGTTAACGCTTTGATAGTCTTTATCCCGTTTAATACATACTGGTGACGAGGTGCGGGTTTCCACACCTGTGAGTGTGCCATCGGCTTTCGCAAAGCCTTTAATCTGGCGGTCAAACGCCGGGATCGCCTCACGAATAGCCTGAGTGACATAATCCGGCACCACTTTGCTCAGGTCGGTTAAGGTAACGCCCGGTGTATAGGATGGGGTAACTTCGCCCAATTCCGCACTGGGTTTGCCAGCCAGAAAATCACCGATTAACTGCCCGGGGGCGTTGTAATTCTCACCGCCGGCTTTAAATGCCAGTTCCTCAAGGCGGCGCTGTAATTCGATGCCTGCCAGCGGATGACCAGGATAATCCTGTTCCGGTGTGATCCCCACTACAATGGCGCTATTCGCGTTGCGCTCATGGCGGGAGTACTGGCTCATACCATTGGTAACCACACGGCCAGGCTCTGAAGCCGCCGCAACCACTGTACCACCCGGGCACATACAGAAACTGTAAACGGTACGGCCATTTTTGCAGTGATGCACCAGTTTGTAATCTGCCGCGCCCAGAATAGGATTACCGGCATTATCACCAAACCGGCAGCGATCAATCATGCTCTGCTCGTGTTCAATGCGAAAGCCAATGGAAAATGGCTTGGCTTCAATGTACACGCCCTGCTCATACAGGTTCTGAAAAGTATCCCGGGCGCTGTGCCCCAGGGCCAGGATAACCTGTTTACACGCCAGATAATCGCCGTCGGATAAATGCAGGCCTTTCACAGCGAACTGGCCGTCTTGTTCATCCAGATCCAATTTTTCGACCCGGGTAGAGAAGCGAATTTCGCCGCCGAGGTCGATAATCTGCTGGCGCATTTTCTCTACCATGCTCACCAGTTTGAACGTGCCGATATGCGGTTTGCTGACATATAAAATTTCTTCCGGCGCGCCGGCCTCAACAAACTCATGCAGTACTTTGCGGCCGTAATGTTTGCGGTCTTTCACCTGGCTGTACAGCTTACCGTCTGAGAACGTACCGGCGCCGCCTTCACCAAACTGCACGTTAGATTCCGGGTTAAGCGGCTGCTTGCGCCAGAAGCCGAAGGTATCTTTAGTGCGCTCGCGCACGGCTTTACCACGCTCCAGCACAATCGGCTTAAAACCCATCTGCGCCAGAATAAGCGCCGCAAAAATCCCACACGGACCAAGCCCTACCACTACCGGGCGGTGAGTCAGGTTTTCCGGGGCCTGGGCAACAAACTTGTAGGTCATATCAGGGGTAACGCGAACCTGGGTGTCTTTAGCAAACTTAGCCAGCAAATCCGCCTCACTGTTTACCTCTACGTCCACCGTGTAGATCAACTGAATATCCCGGTTATTGCGCGCATCGTAACCGCGTTTAAACACGTTAATGTTTAACAGGTCATCGGCGGCAATCGCCAGTTTACTGATAATCGCTGCAGCCAGGGCAGAGTCATCGTGATCGAGGGGAAGTTTTATATCGGTTAAACGCAACATGAGGGAGGATCCTGGTTCGCCGGACAGCCTATCTGTCAGAGCGGCTATAGTTTAATGCAGTTGCTGGCAATCCGGTAGCCATTGTGGCCATTTGTCTTTAGATCGGGCTGCAGAACCCTTATAATTGCAAACAAATTGATTCACGCACCAACCTATCATGACCTTTGTAGTGACCGACAACTGCGTAAAATGCAAATACACCGACTGTGTGGCTGTGTGCCCGGTAGACGCGTTTTTTGAAGGACCGAACTTTTTGGCCATCGACCCGGCTATCTGCATTGATTGTGCGCTGTGTGTACCGGAATGTCCGGCCGAGGCCATTATTCAGGATACCGAGCTAACCGAAGAGCAAAAGCCCTATCTGGCCATTAACGCTGAGCTCAGTCAGCAGTGGCCAAACATTACTGAAGTGATTGCGCCGCCTGAAGATGCAGACAGCTGGAATGGCGTGCCGGATAAGCTGCCGTTACTGGAACGCTAAACGCCAGTAACGAGCTACTAGCCCTTAAAGCCGGTCGCGACTAAATAAACTTCCCGGGAGCGGGGGCGGGATGCCGCAGGTTTTCTCACTACCACCTTGTTAAAGGAAGAACGGACGTCTTTAACGTACTCGTCGTAGCCTACGCCCTGAAACACTTTCGCACAGAAACTACCGCCGGGTTGTAACACGTTTCTGGCCATGTCGAGTGCCAGTTCAACCAGATACATCGAGGCATACTGATCGGTGGTTTTTACACCACTTTGGTTAGGCGCCATATCCGAAACCACAACATCCACCTGATCATCGCCAAGCACCTGCAGGATTTGGTCGTATACCGCTTCATCGGTGAAGTCACCCTGAATAAAGTCTACTCCGATAATGCTGTCCATGGGCAGAATATCCGATGCAATCACCCGCCCGTTTTCACCCACTACGGGCGCAACGATCTGCGACCAGCCACCCGGCGCAGAACCGAGATCCATGACCACGCTGCCGGGGCCAAACAGTCTGTCTTTTTCGTTGATTTCAATCAGCTTATAACTGGCCCGGGAACGATACCCATCGGCTTGCGCCTTTTTCACATACGGGTCGTTAACGTGTTCTTCCATCCATTTTTTACTGGTTTTTGAGCGGGCCATATTTACTCTGCTGTGACTGGTGGGAAATCGGCGTTTATTGTAATCATGCCAATGCCATTTGCAAATCTGACAGCGCCAACAAACTTTACCGGCTTGCCTGACTTCAGGGTTATTACAGGCTACAATGCGCTCTATCTTATCACGCGCCTACTAGAGCGCCTATTACCCCTTATCGATTCGGAACTGCCTGCACCATGAAATTAGACGACGTAAAAAAACTGCATCAGAAAAAGTATCGCTCGCAGTTTGGCTATTATCTGGTGGAAGGTGAGCATCTGATTCAGGAGCTGCAACGCTCGCCGCTGATGGCGTTGCCTGTGACGGTATACGTTACCGATGTCTGGCAATCAAAGGGCGTAACTCTGGACGCTCGCTTTGAGGTGATATCGGTGACCGAGCGCCAGATGGCATCCCTCAGCGATACTAAAACGCCGCAGGGCGTGCTAGCCAGAGTACCACTACCGGCAAGCGATAGTAACGCACCATTAAACGCCAACGAGCGTTGTATTTACCTGCATGAAATCCAGGATCCTGGCAATCTGGGCACAATTTTACGCTCGCTGGCCTGGTTTGGTGGTTTTCGGCTGTTGCTAAGCCCTAACAGCGTCGACCCGTTTAACTCCAAGGCAGTTCGCGCCAGTATGGGCGCTATCTTTCATCTGCCGGTTGAGCTGGACGTTTCGCTAAACCAGCTGCAAGCGCGCTTTGAAAAGTTTGCCTACCTTGACCTTAACGGTGCTCCAATCACAGATAAACAGTTTGGTAACTACTCGTGCTATCTGTTTGGCAACGAAGCACGTGGCGTACCGGCACAAGCGCTATCTGAAACAAACGCTGAAGCATTTACCATTGCCGGTAACGGCACCATTGAATCATTGAATCTGGCGAGTGCCGTGGGGATCTGCGCCTTTCAGCTAGCGCAAGCCGCAAAGTAATTGCGGCTAAAGTAAGAAGGCTGAATAGTTGCGGGCGTGGCGCTGCTAGCGCCGGTTTTTCTTCATCCGGCGGCTCTGTTCCCGACGCTTTTCTTCACGCTTTTCTTTACGCGCCACCTTATCCGGAGTTAATGAACCTTCTTTGAATTTCTGTTTGCGTCTGGCTTTATCGGCCGCCTTTTTCTCGGCAGCGGCGGCCATCTCGATTTTTTCCTGCTCAATCATTTCAGGCGTTTCAAGGGTCAGACGTCCCAGTTTGCCCGCCTGTAATTCGTTTAACAGGATTTCGCAAATCTTATGCAGATTAACCCGGCCTCCGGCCATTTTAGCACCACGGGTTTTGGCCGCAGCTTCTAAAAACTCAAGCTCGGTATCGGGCAACTCATCCAGCTTGTAGCGTTCTTTCATTGCCTCCGGATAGGCTTTAATTAAATAGTCGGCAGCATAAAAACCAACATCATCGTATTCCATAGCGGTATTTTTTACCGCGCCGGATGATGCTAACCGGTAAATAGAATTGGGATTTTCCAGCTTTGGCCACAGCACGCCGGGGGTATCATATAGCACAATCCCGCCGCCTAAGTTAATGCGCTGCTGCGATTTGGTTACCGCTGGTTCGTTACCCGTTTTGGCAATTACCCGATCAGCCAGAATGTTAATCAGGGTAGATTTACCCACGTTGGGGATCCCGGTGATCATGGCATTGATGGATTTCACCGACGCGTGTTTTTGAGCACAAATGGTCTGGATTAATTTTATTATCTGCTTGCTGTTAGCCGGGTTGTCGGTAGTGGTGGTGATAGTTTTTACGCCGCGCTCACTTTCCAGATAAGCCTGCCACCGGGCGGTCAGCTCCGGGTCCGCTAAATCATATTTGTTGAGGATTTTAAGAACGGGTTTATCCCCTCTGATTTTAGCAATTTCCGGGTTTTCGCTGGAATACGGGATCCGCGCATCGAGTACTTCTATCAGGATATCAACCTGACTTATCGATTCTTTTATTTCTTTGAGGGCTTTGTGCATATGCCCCGGAAACCATTGTAAGGCCACTACGTTTGTCCTGTTATCGCTACGTTGTGCGCAAGTTTACTGTATTTAAGACTGAAATGGGATTTATTGCAGGCACAGGGGCGGTGTGGACCCCGTCTGAACCTGGTACATCGGGCAGTGTTATCACTAGTCAAATAGAGGCGATTAACTAGGCGTCGCTTTGTCTTTCAAGCTCTATGGCATACTCCACTAATTCGGCATTGGAGAGATTGGCATCATAGCTGTCTTTATCCTGAGCGAGAATTTTATCGATGAATTTTTCAACTATCTGTTGATGACCTTCATCCAGCAGGCGGTATTTTGTGAGGAGCCTTGTCTCTGTATCATTCATATCCAAGTTGTTCTTCCTCTTTCGTTGTTAGTTACAACCCGCTTGTTAGCTGCCAGCACCTGTAATAGTGACAGGGGCATAAGCAACAAGCACTACTGAGTATAGTAGACAGCCAGGGCAGGAATTGCCAATCCGAGCCGCTCAGCCAAACGACTTGTTAGCCGCAACGACCACGATTACAAAATGATACAGAGAAAAGGTTTCCGGTCCTCAGGACTTTGCGTACTATTGGCCTGCATTTTAATAACAATGAGCAGATTACCAGCATGATAAAACCAATTCTTGCACTCAGCACTGCTGCACTGTTCAGCTTGCATGCTGCGGCAACAGTGGTGGAAATTCGCACCAATATGGGCAACATCAGCGTTAACCTTTTTGACGAAGCAACCCCCGAAACCGTTGAAAACTTTCTTGAATACGTTAACTCGGGGGCTTATGCCAATAACGTAGTGCACCGTTCTGAACCTGACTTTGTAGTCCAGGCTGGGGGCTTTACCTACAACAATACCCTGCCTCTCGACAATGTAGCTACCGGTGTTGCGGTGGTTAATGAGCCGGAGCTTTCTAATGTTCGTGGCACTATTGCTATGGCAAAACAAGCCGGCGATCCGAACAGCGCTACATCACAATGGTTATTAATTTATCGGACAACAGCCAGAATCTGGATGTGCAGAATGGCGGCTTTACCGTATTTGGCCAGGTGATTGATAACGGCATGGATGTCGCAGACGCGATTAGCGAGCTTCCTCGCTTTAATCTGGGCGGGGCAGCCAACTCTATTCCGCTGCAGGATTACACCAACGACGATGCCACCAACGGCCGTGAACCAGACGGTGATAACTTTGTGTTGATTACCGATATTGTGGTTACTGACGCAGCTACGGTGACCAACCCGGACTTAACGCCGGTTCCCAACACCCTGATCGACAACGACAGTGAACCAACATCACCTTCAGGTGGCGGCTCTTCCGGTGGTGCCATGCATCCACTGGCGTTACTGGTTATTGGCTTAACAGCTGTTCTATTCCGGCGCAGAACTAAACGCTAATTCGTTAATAAGCCCTTTAACCAGGTAAAAACAAAAAACCGCTCAAATGAGCGGCTTTTTGGCTTAAAGCAGCGACGATTTTACGCTATGCGGATCACCACGGCTTGCCAGGGCTCAAGAGTGTAACCTGAGTCATCTGACTGCAGCGACGCATAGTTATTGATCATGATATTATCTCCAATCAATGCTGGCTCCAGTGCACAATGATGTTGATGGCTCGAATAGTTAAGCAATACCAGAATCACCTCATCATCGAGCTTGCGGGTATAGGCATAAATATGCTCATCATCCGGCAGCAGCAATTCATACGCACCGTACACCAGAGTCAGATTTTCCTTGCGCAAGCGGGTAAGCTGGCGGAAGTAATTAAGTGGTGAGTCCGGGTCGTCTTCCTGGGCAGCTACATTGATCTCAGGATAATTACCGGTCACCTTTAACCAGGGTTTACCGGTAGTAAAACCGGCGTTGGCCGAATCATCCCACTGAATAGGTGTTCGGGCATTGTCGCGACCACTTAATTTGTGTGATTCCAGCAACATCTCGGCATCGCCGCCCTCATTTTTGGTGAGGTTATACCAATTAATGGTCATTAGATCGTTGTAGTCATCAATGCTGTCGAATTTGGCGTTGGTCATGCCAATTTCATCACCCATGTAATAATAGGGCGTACCACGCATAGTCAGCAAAAAAGTACTGAGTAACTTTGAGGACTGCACACGATGAGCCGGCGAATCATCGCCAAACCAGGTCACCTGGCGCGGGAAGTCATGATTGGTATGCCATTGGGTGCCCCAGCCTTTTTCGTCGAAGGTGGTTGCCCAGGCGCTCATGATCTCTTTGTACTTCACCAGGTTCTGGAAATCAGCGTTAACGATCTTGCGTTGATCAACGCCCAGCTCCACATGCTCAAAGTGATAGTTCATGTTCAGTTCCTGACGGTCTTCGTCCACCAGGTCATGAATATTATCCAGGTTGGTGCCCGGCCCTTCCGCTACGGTCATAATATCGTAATGCTGCAGCACCTCGCGGTTCATTTCGTGCAGATACTGATGTAAACGTGGGCCCTGGGCATAAACATCGATCATGGCATCGCCGTGCACGCCCTCGAATACCGGGTAGTCATCATGCTTGGAAATAAAGGTGATCACGTCCATCCGGAAACCATCAATACCCTTTTTAAACCAGAAATGCATCATGTCGAAGATTTCTTCGCGCACTTTCGGGTTTTCCCAGTTTAGGTCTGGCTGTGTTTTATCAAAATAATGCAAATAGTAAGCGTCAGTGGGCTCGTGGTAGGCCCACGCACTACCTTCTTCGTCGAAGAACGACCAGCGCTCCGGCGGCGTGCCTTTTTCAGCCGGCCACCAGTGATAATAATCACGATAGGGATTATCTCGCGATGAACAGGCTTGTTTAAACCATTCGTGCTCGCTGCTGGAGTGGTTTACCACCAAATCCATCACCACCTTGATACCACGGGCATGAAAACCGGCCAGCAACTCATCAAAGTCGGCCATGGTGCCAAACTCATCCATAATGTCCCGATAATCAGAAATATCGTAGCCATTATCATTGTTGGGCGATTTATAAATCGGGTTTAACCAGACTATGTCCACGCCCAGCGAAGCGATGTAATCAAGACGCTTAATAATGCCCTGCAGATCGCCCACCCCGTCACCATTGGAGTCCTGAAAACTGCGGGGATAAATCTGATAAACAACGCCCTCTTTCCACCACTGGCGGTTCATCTGTTTTAGCTGCATGATTGCTTCTCCTGATTAGCCAGGTGATCAGGTTTGGAGTTTATTCGCAATGCCAAACCGGCACCTACCACGAATAAAATACCGGTAACTGCCAGAGCATTACGTGGATCGCCGCCTAGCAAGGAATCATAGAAATAGCCGACCGTTAGCATTTCCATAATTTGCGGCAGACAAATCATGGCATTAAGCAGACCCATGTAAACGCCTACTCGTGCTGCCGGTGTAACGTCGGCGGCGATAATAAAGGGCACAGTCATTACTGCAGACCAGCCTACACCAACCAGTGCCATACAGGCAAAAGTGAGGTACAGATCCGTGGTCAGTTGCATAGACAGATAGCCCACACCACCTATCAATAAGAACAGCGAATAGGTTTTAGCATCGCCCAGTCTGGTAACAACCTTAGCAATCACCAGCGCCATAATAAGTGTGGTCACATTCATAATGGTAAACGCCATTCCCACCTGGGCAGTCCCTTCGGCAAATCCGGGACTGTCAGGATTTGGAGCATCGTAAACGTGACGGGCAATCGACAGTGCAAGGTACTGCCACATTAACGGTAAGCCGAACCAGGTAACCAGCTTCACCCACCATACCGCCCGCAACGATTTAGGCATATCCACCAGCGCACTCCACAACTCGTTAAAAACATGGCTAATGCTTTTATGCTCCCGTTTAGCGTGAAAAGCCTCCATATCTTCAGGCGGGTATTCCTCTGTCTTTATGAATGACCAAGCGGTGGAAATCAGGATCACTACTACACCTATAGCAAAAGAATACTTCACTATTTCCGGAATTTGCTTACCGTCGGTTTCTGCTGAAACGCCAACAGAGATCATTATCAGTGGCATTAACCCGGCCAGGATCTGTCCGGCTGCAACCATAAACGACTGCAACGCATATCCCTTAGGGCGTTGCTGATGATTGAGCTGATCACCGACTACCGCGCGATAGGGTTCCATGGCGGTATTCATGGCCGCATCGAGGATCCAGAATAATCCCACAACCATCCATAGCTCAGGCACATAAGGCATAAACATCACGGCAATCGAGCCAACCAGAGCACCAATCATAAAAAATGGTTTACGACGACCAAAGCGGGTCCAGGTGCCATCACTTATGGCCCCGATAAGTGGTTGGATAAGCAAGCCGGTTACCGGGCCAGCCAGCCACAGAATAGGCAGTTCGTGCTCTGCCGCACCGTGATAGCGGAAAATCGGACTCAGGTTAGCCTGTTGCAAACCAAAGCCGTACTGAATGCCAAAAAAGCCAAAGCACATGTTCCATATCTGCCAAAAGCTTAAGTTCGGTTTTAGTGAATCTTTCATATCAAGATCTCTGTTTGTAGTAAATGTTAGCGTAACAAACATGCTCCTGATTCTCACAAACTCGAAACATAAACATGTAATACGCTGATACCTTTGCAAGGTTTGATGTTGTGCGCGGCTGCCAGCAGCTTCTCAACGCAACATAAAACACACAAAAAATTAACTTCGCAACCTTGAATCTTAAACGATTAAGAAGATTACGCAAGTTTTCTCCTCACTTTCTTAAAGTTAAGTGTGTAACTCATTATCCTGCAAAAGAAAATATAAAAAATGACTGTTAAACATCAGAGCTTGCCGTTTCAAACGTTTGTCACATCAACAAAATAGAATGAAAATTTACCAAAAACAGCGGGATACCCTTTTGATGAGCTCAACGATTTCCAGACGCTTATTTTACGTGCTGACCGTCACTTTTATTCTCCTCGCTGTGCTAGGTCAGTTTTCAACGGGTATCTATACGCCCTTTTTTGCAGAGTTAGCCCAGTTGCATGGCACAAAAATCTCTCTGATTGAAAAAAGCGTAGCCATTTTTCTCATTGCGTTTGCGGTATCCCAACTGTTATCCGGCATCGCTTGTGACTACCTGAATAAGCCTCGTCTGCTGCATTCAGGGTTACTATTATTCACAGTGGGCACATTGATAGTTGCCTGTGCCAATAGTCCATTACTCTTTCTTACCGGGCGGGTTATTCAGGGGCTGGGCGGTGGGGTTGGCGTGTCGGTAACGCGAGCATTATCGAAACAGTTATTTAGTCCACAACAACTAAATGTTTCCCTTTCACTCACTAACATAGCCTTTGCCATTGCCCCTGCCATTGCGCCAATGCTGGGGACATTAACCGGTGAGTGGCTGGGGCTCAGAGCCGTATTTTTCGTAGTGCTGCTGATTGCGCTGCTGGCTTTCGGATTACTTTTTGCGGTCACTCCCGCGCTGAAATTGCGGCCTATTTCCAACTCTCCGCATGTAATGCGGGACACCTTAACGCTGCTAAAAAGCAGTGTGAGCTCGATTCTGTTAACCGGAACTGCCAGCGGATTACTTTATGGCATCGTTTTCGGCTTTGTGACTATCAGCCCGTCTCTGATTATCAATGAGCACGGTTACAGCAAAGGGGCATTTTCGTTGTTTTCGCTGCTGGCTACCATATGTTTTGTGCTGGGTAGCGTGGTAAATATTAAATTATCGGGCGTTTCTGCGCTGCGTAAATTCACACTGTCCGGATGGGTGATACTGGGATTGTCTTGTACCACCCTGTTGTGGATTACAATAATGGGGGCTGACAGCCTATGGCTCATTATGAGCTTTAGTTACCTCATTTTCTTCCTGGCCGGTATTGCCATGCCCTGCAGCGTGCTTTTGATGCTCGGCTTTTCTGACACCTCGGCGGGCCTGCTGGCCGCACTAACAGGCTTTTTCCACCTGACCGGCGCTTCAGTCGGTGCGTACCTGGTGGCTACAATACATCAACCACCCGCTTACGCCTTTTTACTGACAACCACGGCCTTAAGTCTTGGTAGTGTGATTGCCTGTGCTTTTATCAGAGTTCAGCAATCAGACTAACGCAATCACTTACCGGGCTTAACTATCATGTCCAAAGGTAATCGGTGCCTGCTTATAGAAGACATTTAATAAATCATTGAAGGCTTTTATCTCTTCCACTGCCAGATACCGGGACGGCATTGATAATGTGGTGCTGACATACAGCGTATCCAGCTCATCCCCCTCTTCAAACCGGTAAGAGCGGGTTAGCTTTCCATACTGATGTTCCAGATTCAGATCCGGCGGAAAGCGGTTGAGCGCCCATTCATGAGGTACCTGAATTTTGTACTCAGACTCAACCAAAAAGCCGGGATAAAACTGACCATAAACTTCGTTGTTGAGCCATGATGATGAGAGTTCTCCGCGTAGCCACGAGTCATTTTCAGCCAGAGAAATGCCCTGCTGAGGATTAAAATAAGGCTCATATATGGTTTCTGAGTGGGTAGTTAACCTGCTCGACATGGTATCAACGCCGGAGATCTCAAACACCGGCTCAGCATCTTCATTCGCTACTTCATGATAAACATCCACCATATACTCAAGGCGTTTTGGCTGCGACAAACCAGCCATGTTCTGACGCATTAACGACGCATACTCATTCAGAAAAGTGAGGGTAACGAACTCTTGCTGGACCCCCTCTGGCGTAATGGTAATATCCGACTGCGCTGTTAGCTGCCAGCGATACCGGGGGCGTGGGATGGTTGTTAACGACGCATCGTTGGATAGGTTTAGTGCTACCCGTCCCTGGATCCAGTCTGACGTGCTCTGCCATTGCGTATAAGGATCGGTTGGATCAAGGCAATATTGCTGGCCTGCAAAACTAAAACAAACCACTACGTGATCAAATAAACCGACGGCCGCCGCGCCCGCCATGCCCGGCCGCTCTCGCTTGGTTGCCACCAATACCGGCTCAGCATCAATGTTAATGGCGCGGAGCATGGCTATAAGCAAGGCTGATTTGTCTTTACAATCACCAAAGCGGTTGTCGATGGTTTCGTCCACGTTATGCGGCACTATGTCGTAGCCAGCTTCAGAACGAGAGACATAGCGAATATCGCGGGCTACAAACTCAAAAATACGCTGGATCTGTGCCTGCTTACCATCCGCACTATCAGCAAACTCATCAACCAGCGGCTGTACGCCCTGGTTATTTTCGATAGCGTTCACAAAGCCAGGGCGCACTTGCGCTTTAATCGCCTGCCAGTCTGGCTCTGTAGAGAGGGTGATCTGGCCTAACTGATCGCCCCAGTTCACTACGCTGTCAGACTCTGCCGCCACGAGATTAGCTGCGTGACAGAACACCCGCGCGGGCTGCTGCTCGCAACTTACAAGCTCACTGGTATTATCAAAATACAACCGGGCGCTGTCGTCCCACTGCGCCTCAAAACTGTAATTCAGCATGTCAGCAGTTTGCTGAGGGTAGGAACGAATACTCCAGAAGGGTCGCTCCGGTGTGAGAGTTTCCTCAATTTTATATGCAATCAGCGTGATGCCGCCCACTTCCACCGCCGGAAAAGACACTATCATCTTTTCTGTTTCCGTGAAGGTATTGTAGGTATCTTCTGCTATGACTTTCTGGTGAGATTCATTGACATAATTCACCTTACCAGCCGGTGTAATACTCGCTGCCGTCAGCACCGTGAGCTGTTCATTCAACTGATTAAAGTAAATGCTTTCGTAAGCATTGTTCTGCACGGATGCCGTGGTAGGATAGAACCAGATTTTATGACCATAAACGGTTACTTTGTTGTCCTTCACTTCAACTTTGTAGGTACGCTCCAGGCCGGTTAACGCACTGTGGGCATCAGGTTCCAGTTCACTGGCAAACTGTTTGGCCCGCGCAATCAATGCATCCCCCTGCAGAAATTCAGCCGATACCGGCAGCGTTAGTAACAAACTGAGTAATAGGAATAGCTTACTTCTCATCTGTGATCAGCCCTTTTACATCCTTGATAAATTGTGGCTTGTATTGCGTATATTTACGCGGAGCCACCCACATGTATCCCACCAGCTCGACCAGGCCCTTCTCCCGTTCTATAAGGTGTGAGATATAGAGCTGCTTATCACCAGCCTCGGTATTTTCGCAGCTGACTACCGAACGCAGCAGATCGGTGCCCTCTTGCAGTGAACGTGAAGCCGAACATTGCGCACCGGGCAGCACTTCAAGGTAGGTGGCATAGCGATTTTGCGCGACTTCACTAAACTCGTCATGTTCGGTATAGGTAAATACGGCGTACCACATATTATTTAATGAGGCAGGCCCTCTTAGTTCGTATTCAGCCGTGCCATCGGTAACCGTACCAATTGGTACATTTTCCCAGCCTTCCTGATTCACCGTAAAGCGCACGCCAGCCTCAGGCACCACAATTTCGGTTCCCGGCTCAATACGGGTAGTCTCTACATTTACCAGTTTCAATTGTCCAAGCGCCCAGAACAGCCCGGCCCACAGGGCTAAGAACAGCAAGCCTACTACCCACTCGAGAGCGTTGAATCCGGCAAACCGGTGCATCATTGGTTCGCTCTCAAATGCTTGCCTGATGCGATTTAAACGATGATGTAGTAGCAAAAATAACATAAACGCCACAGCCCATAAGACAAACTGCAGTGTCTGACTGTCAATGAATTCGGCAAAAACATAAGCACCAATATAGGCACCGCTGAACAAGCCGTTCCAGGCAATGTTCTGCATTTTGCTCCAGCCCGGCAGTTGCCGCTGAGCTTCAATATCACTAAACGTTTTAAGCAGGATGTGCGAGGCGAAAGGTAACGGCAAACAAACCAACGGTGCAAAAAACCATAGGATCGGCGTAAACGGGCGACCGGTTATGCGCTTACAATCGCGGGCGGCCAGGGCAAACCATACAAACAGGTAACAACCCATGGTGACGATGGTCAGCAGGCCTTCCAGCCACACGGCACGATAGGGAGCTACCTTATGATAGGTACGGGGGGAGTCTGTCACATCCATGTCCTCTACTGCATGGGTAGTCCTCTACCCGATAAAAAAGGCGGCGCTATTTTTCGCCATGGTTAGTATTCTTTGTACAGCAATACATTAAACATCGCAGTTCAACCGCACAAAGCTGATTTTATTAAAGAAATAATAAAAAAGTTGCAGCCGAACGATTGCTTTAGTTTAGCAATCAGTTTACTCAAGGAGTAAGAGACCCGCAATCAAAAGCTGTAGAAGAGGTATAGGCAGAACAAAGAAAATGTTAAGTGGATGTCTGGATAGAAGGGTGTTAAAGGTTAATCTACAGGGAGCTAAGATCTTCTGCTGTCGGCAATGAAAGCAGAAGATCCAGGCACATATTACTGCTCTAAAAACTCATCGCTTAAGTAAAGTTCGTCGTTGCTGTTGATACCTACTTTGCGGTTGAGTACCGTTTGGGCAATTTCCTGCGCTTCTTTCAGAGAGTGCATCTTGTACGTGCCGCACTGGTACTCGTTCAGTTCCGGAATATCAGATTCGGCTTGTACATTCAGTACATCATTCATGGCCGCCAGCCAGGCTTTAGCTACGCGCTCTTCGTCTGGTGTACCAATCAGGCTCATGTAAAAACCAGTACGGCAACCCATTGGAGAAATGTCGATGATTTCAACGTCATCCGCATTCAGATGCTCACGCATGAAGCCAGCAAAAAGGTGCTCAAGGGTATGAATGCCTTTTTCAGACAACGCTTCCTGATTTGGTACCGTAAAGCGCAGATCATAAACGGTGATGGGATCGCCCTTTGGCGTCGTCATTTTTTTCGCAATGCGAACAGCCGGGGCTTGCATGCGGGTGTGATCAACACGGAAGCTGTCGAGTAATGGCATGATTAAATTCCTTGATTGATATCGGTAATGCGACCTTTGGTACGCACACAACCGTAAATAAGTTTAACGTCGGTCATTGTACATCAACTATCAGGGATAAACATACCGAAGCATCGCCGATGGGTGTACCCTGTAACCAAACCGGCAACTGTTAAAAGGAATGTTATGAAAAAGCTGATGATCGCACTAACGGGCGTTTTACTGCTAACCGCCTGCGACCGCAATGAAGTAGGCGATGTCTCATTAGGGCTGTTTACCACCAAGGACATTAAAATAGACATGTTCACCGACCCGTTGATCCCGGGGGTAACCTGCCATGTGGCCAGCATTGAGGCTGACCTGAGCCTTGCCGATCCCTCTGATAGCTCGATTGCCTGCCGCCAGACTGGCGAAATTACTGCTGCCATGATAGCGGCTATCGATAAATCCAAATCAGGTGACGTGGTGTTCAAAAAATCGAAAAGCGTACTGTTTAAAAATATGAAAATTCGCCGCATTTTCGATGCGCAAAACCAAACGCTGATGTACCTGGCCTATTCCACTAAGGAAACCTCGGGTAGTTTTAAGCACAGCTTATCGACCGTACCATTGTGGGGTACAGACGCCTATCAGACTGCGCCTGCTCCAACCAACTAAAACTAAGGGGACAAAAGCCCCCTTTATAATCACGGCGTAGTATTTTTAAGTGAAATGGCGTCTTCGTTAATGACCCGTACTTCGCGTTGCGGGAATGGGATCTCGATATCGTGTGCCCGCAATGTTTCAAAGACAATCAGCAGCAGGTCGCCGCCGACCCGGTTTTTACCGTCATCCACGCCTTCCATCCAGAACTCCACAAACATATTAACGCCGGAGTCGCCAAAGCTGTCGATTTCACAATCAGGGCGTTCTTCAAACGGAATATCCGGGCCGCTTATTACCTGAGGGTGTTCGCTTACAGCCTCTTTGATAATTTCGACCATAGCGCGGATGTCGGTTTTATAAGCCACCGAGAAGTCGATGCGATAACGTTGTTTAGGATCTTTATGCGTCCAGTTAATTAATAACGAACTGATAAACTTCTCGTTAGGAACGAGGATATCTTTACCGTCATAGGTTTCAAGCACCGCATAGCGCATTTTAAATTCGCGCACAAACCCCTTGCTACCATCATCAAGCTCAACAAAATCACCCACGGTCAGGGAACGGTCCAGCAGAATAATAATGCCCGATATAAAGTTGGAGGCGATGGATTGCAACCCCAGGCCAAGCCCCACACCTAGTGCTCCGCCAAACACGGCAAGAGCGGTTAGGTTGATGCCCATGATATTCAGCAATAGCAGGAAAATAACGCAGAACAGCACTACCTCGAAAAGCTTGGAAAACACCTCTTTGGTGGTCACATCGAGCTTTTCGTGATTACGGATAATGTCTTTACCCATCACGCTGGATGCACGGCCAAGCCAGAACAATAACACCCCGAAAATAGTGACTCTGGCGACGCCGTAGGCAGACACGCTGACGTTACCCACATTTATCGAGATTGACTCCAGAGCTGCAATAACAGCAGGCAGCACATCAATCATGTGCAGAAAGACAATGGGTAACCCTACCCAGCGCAGAAAGTTCGCTATGCCACGACTTTCAACAAATGCCCGAATGAAAGAGTTGAGGAAAATCATAATCGCTACCACTACCGCGACTTCCAGCAGCCAGGCATCTAACTGATACTGTTTACCCAGAATGGAGGTAAGCTTGAGCAAGGTAATAGTGAAAATGGGAAACAGCGTACCACCCAGACGGTACATTTTGAGTCGAATTATGTGTGCACCGTCAGCCGGTGCTTCCCTCGTCCAGCTAAATTGCCGACGCAAGCTTGAGGATATCAGCCAGGCAACGCCATAAATCGAGACTATGACAATAACCTGGTACAAAAACGTTGGACTGAGAACGGCGTCCTGAGCAACCAAAAAGGCTTTCTTCAACTCAGCGATAAAGGCTTCCATAATTTACCCTGCAAAGGATGTGCTTCGGGCAAGTTTTAACGTTAATCACTCTGCGGGTAAAGGAATATATTCAGAATTTTTATAAAAAACTCTCTACGTGCGTACTTGTGGTATTGGTTAGAAAACTAACCTGATACCACAAGCTGCCTGCTTAGATAAATTCACCTTAGCGGGGTTTTACATTCTTTAATTCATACTGTTGAATCAGGCTGTTCAGGCGCACAAAAGACGCGGGTTGTGAAAAGCGCATTCGCTCAAGTTTTCGCTGAGCTATCGCTTTACTGCCTTGTTTGAGCAGCGTCTCAACGTAATTCAGGCGGATGTGTTCGGCAACGCCGGGCTGCTCAATGATTGTCTCATAAAGTACGATAGCTTCATCTGCCTCCCCCTGTTTGGTTAAAATTTCGGCAAAAGTATCAACAACCCCGTCGTTGGTGGGCACAAATTGGTAGGCTTGCTCAATCAGCTCTCTCGCTTCGTCAAGTTCGGCCTGGTTCATTTTAAGATAGGCGAGGTTATTCAGCGCTACGTAATTATAGGAGTCTGCGGCTATGGCTTCTTCATAGCTTTTTACTGCCTCATTCGGTGCTAATACCATCTGAAACTCTGCCATCAGCATTAGCGAGCGGATGTCTTTTTCGGGCGTAGCGTTGTGTTCCTGTAGCAACGCTAACGCCTCGTTACGCTTATCCTGTGCCGCGTAGATTCGGGTGAGTAAAGCGAGGTTATCAAAGCTTCGATTCGCCTTATAGGCTACCAGCGCATCATCGAGGGCGTCTGCCGGGCGTCTTTCCAACAAACTGATATGAGCACTTATACCCCGTACTTCTGGTTCATCGTGGAGTCGTTCATCAATTTTCTGCCAGGCCGCTTTGGCGGCCTCAAGATTACCCAGTTTTGCATTAAAAAATGCCTGAAGGATGCGAATCTCCTGATTATCTTCCAATTGCAAAAAGCGGTTAGCTGCGGCCAGTGCCGCCGGATAATTGCCCCGGATATTATTCACTGCAATCACTCCTATGGCCGCGTTTTCCTGATTTGGAAACAATTCAGACCATTGCCTGAAGTGCTCTTCTGCTGCTAAGACCTGATTGGTTTGTACCAATACATTCCCTTTTAATTGCCACAGCGTTTGGGGGCTGTCAGCAGAGAGTGAAATACCTTCAATGAGCTTAAGCGCCTGCTCCCTTTGGTTGAATTCAAGGGCCTTTTGGGCTGCCAGCATTCTTAGTGGTGGATGAGTCAGGCTCGACCCGAGAGAATTAATCAGCGAGGATAGATCTTTTTCCGCCTGTTCTTTGTCCTGCGTTAGCAGATATTGCCACGCTTTAAAAGCACTTGGGCTGTCTGTCACGATTTTTCGAGCCAGGGTCAATGCGCTATCTTTTTGCCCTTGTTGTTCAAGCAAGCGCATTTTTAAAACCTGCGCTGGCACAGCGTTCGGCTGCTCGCTAAGTGCCTTTTCAACGGGCCTCTCTGCCCCTACCAAATCACCTTCCGCCAGTGCCGCTTCAGCGTCAATGATAAAGCTGCTGAACGCCGTGTCCTGATGGTTCTTTAACTCTCTGGCAATGGCTTTTGCTTCGTCATACTTACCATTTTTGATAAGCGCCATAGCAATCATCTGTTTGGCCTGTACCGGAACTTCCTGATCTTCCACAAGCTCGTCCACGCCAATTAAACCGTCGATATCATCTACTGATAAGCGCAACAAATTCAGTTGCACAATTTGCTCGGCGCTTTGCGACAAACTTTCCATTTGCTCAATCATTTCGTTGGCAGCCGCCTCATCATCCGCTTTTAACATTTCAAGTGCCGCTTTGGATAACAAAGGAACATCCGTTGATTTAAAGTTATCGAGGCGTTCAATCACCGATTTTACCTGAGCACTGGTGCTCGAATTTACCTGACTTGCCGCCAGTAAGCGCAACACACTGTGGTCGTCGGGCAGCAGATTGGCAACCGTTGATAAGTGCTCTACGGCCTTATCGTAATTCTCGGTTTTATAAGCGGCAAAGCCGGCCACCACTCTTAACGTTGGGTCCAGTCGCCCGGTATTAATGGCGATCTCGGCATACTTCAGAGCCGACTCGTAATCATTATCGACAGCTCGCGCAATACTTTTCAGCTGATTCAGATACGGGCTCTTACTGTTGACCGCCAATAACTCATCAACGAGAGGTTCTGCCTGCTTTGCATCCCGCTGTTGAATCAGCAAACTGGCCAGAATAAATTTCACCCGTATATCAGTCGGCTCAACGCGAAGGTAACCTTTAAACGATTCAACAGCTTTGGCCCCCTGACCGGTAGACGTATAAAGTCGCCCCAATATTAACAGGGCATCACTATTTAAAGGCGAGCGATCTCTGGCCTGTTCAGCCTTACTCACCGCCTCCTCATATTTTTCGGCTGCCAGCAAGGGAATAAGCTGAATCAGATCGTGGTAAACGCTGTTTACATTTAGCGCTGTTAAATTTTCTGACAGTAGCACGGCCTGCTTATTTTCTCCGATTGTCAGCAGTGATAAAGCTTTGCGGTAACCCACCGTTACTTTGTCAACTTTCGATAATCCGCTGCTCTCCAGGGGTAATTCTGTCATCGCCACATCAGCGCGGGTTTGCTGAAAGGCCTTAGATAAAAGGGGCAATACATCGGCCGGTTTATAGCCATAATCCAGTGCCCGGGAAAGTTCTTTTTCCGCCGACTCGTAATCCTGTTCCTGCAAGTAAATTTTGCCCAGTTCAAATCGTGGCTGTGCTGCTTGTGGATCCAGTTGAATGGCATTCTTGAGCGCAATAATAGCGGCTTTATTATCGCCTTGTTCTAAATGCTGTTTTGCTTCACTAATATGCTCATCAGTGGTTTTCTGGCCGCAGCCAGAAGCGAGTAGCAGTAGCGCAGAAATTGCAGCAATTCGGGTGACTGTAGACTTTTTCATATCGTTAGAATAGTTACCGAGTGTTTTTATTATATCCAGTTTTCAGCATACCACCTTAATGTCAGTTTTTTTAACAGAATTGTTTTACCGAATGTTATATGCAGTTTTAAATATAAATATAATCATTTAATTTCAATAGCTTAAGCAAAAATACAATAGAGGATCGATATTTGCTTAATGAAATATCGAAAAAAACCATGTGGAAAAGCAAAATGAAAATAAAAAACAAAGTGTTACAAACAGGGACTCTACTTTGTAGTCTTCTGGCGGCAGGGCTGGTTAATGCATCACCAGTAACGTTAGAGGGCCATTCAGTTAGTCCTACTATTGCAGCAGGCGACTCTAACCTGTACGGCATTGGCGGTGCTCCTTTCACGGCGGCAGGTGAATTTACCGGCGTAGTGAGCATTGAAATCTTCCGCGACGGTGGCTATTACATTTGTACTGGTAGTGCCATTTCTCCCCGACACATTATCACTGCAGCGCACTGTATCGAGCGTGATGACGGTTCAATTATGGACCTGTCAGCAGGCACAGTAAGTGCGGTTTTCTCTGACGGCGGTAATTTTGTTGATTATATTCCTAAGGCCTGTTGATCTTTGCTG
>DDJQ01000016.1 GCA_002339125.1 Alteromonadaceae bacterium UBA2620 | reverse complement strand
CAAACCGTTTAAAACCCGCAGCGGTGGTACTGTTAAGCTGGTGGAACTGCTGGATGAAGCGGTTGAGCGTGCGCGTAAATTGCTGGCCGAGAGAGATACCGGTTTAACCGCTGACGAACTTAACGACGTTGCCCGCAAAGTGGGTATCGGTGCTGTTAAGTACGCCGATTTAAGTAAAAACCGTACCACCGATTATGTATTCAACTGGGATACTATGCTGAGCTTTGAAGGCAATACTGCGCCTTATCTGCAATATGCATACACCCGGGTGCAAAGCCTGTTCCGCAAGGCAGAGGTGAGCCCTACCGCACTGAATGCCGCCATTAGCATTGAACATGCGCAGGAGCATGCCCTGGCGGTGCAATTGTTACAACTGGAAGAACAACTGAATGTTGTCGCCCGTGATGCAACGCCTCATGTGCTGTGTAGCTACTTATATGATTTGGCCAGCCACTTTATGAGCTTTTATGAAGCTTGCCCGGTATTAAAGAGTGATGTGCCTGAAGCCACCCGGAACAGTCGTTTAGCCCTGTCGGCACTGGTTGCCAAAGAGCTGAAACTGGGCCTTGAGCTGCTGGGCATCGAAACACTGGAAAAAATGTAAGGCTGATAAATGCCCACACTCACTTTGTTAATAAGGAAGACATCATGGTTAAAGTACTGGCATTCTCAGGAAGCACCCGTAGCGGCTCATTAAATCAGGCATTGGTGGAAAATGCCGCCGATGCCGCGCGCGAAGCGGGCGCAGAGGTTACGGTAATCAACCTGGCTGACTATGCGATGCCAATCTTTAACCAGGATGAGGAAGACGAGTACGGTATTCCTGAACGGGCCCAGGCATTTAAACAGCTGCTTATCGATCACGATGCATTTTTAATTGCCAGCCCGGAGTACAACAGCAGTTATCCGGCGGTGCTGAAAAATGCCATCGACTGGGCGTCGCGCAAAGCCGGTGATGAAGCCATGCTGGCCGCCTACAAAAACAAAGTGGTTGGTTTGATGGCCGCTTCGCCGGGCGCGTTGGGTGGCATGCGAGTGCTGGTGGTACTTCGCATGCTGATGCAAAACCTGATGTGCGTGGTGACGCCTGCGCAGGTGTCGGTAGCCAAAGCGGCCGACAAGCTTACCGACGCCGGCAAACTTACCGACGATACCGCTAAGAAGCAGTTAGCCAACTTAGCCTCGCAAGTGGTCTCCATGGCTGAAAAGCTTAAGGATTAACAGCACCCTGTCTGCGCACTTTGCATACAAAACGACTGTTAAAAGCAGGCCAAATCCGGTACTATCCGTGCCCTTAAAAATGAATCAGTTAAAAGGTCATTATGTTTGAAGTAAACCCTGTGCTAAATGCGATTCGGGATATCCGTGAGCGTACTGCAGCGCTTCGGGGGTATCTTTGACTTTGATGTAAAGTCAGAGCGCTTAGAAGAAGTAAACCGCGAACTCGAAAGTCCCGACGTGTGGAATGAGCCGGAGCGAGCTCAGGCCCTCGGCAAAGAAAAAGTCGCCCTGGAACAGGTGGTAGAAACCATTGTTAATCTGGAGCAGGGTGCCGAAGACGTTGATGGCCTGGTCGAGCTGGCCGTTGAAGCCGAAGATGAAGAAACTTTCGTCGAGGCGCAGGGTGAGTTAGACGGCCTGATTGCGCAACTGGAAACCCTTGAATTTCGCCGTATGTTCGCCGGCCCGAATGATACCTGTGACTGCTATCTGGATATTCAGTCAGGCTCTGGTGGTACCGAAGCCCAGGACTGGGCCAATATGCTGCTCAGAATGTACCTGCGCTGGGGTGAAGAGCACGGCTTTAAAACCGAACTTATTGAGGTCTCCGATGGCGACGTGGCAGGCATTAAAAGTGCTACCGTACGCTTTGAAGGCGAGTATGCCTTTGGTTGGCTTCGCACCGAAACCGGTGTTCATCGTCTGGTACGTAAGTCGCCTTTTGACTCGGGTAACCGCCGCCACACTTCTTTTGCGTCGGCCTTTGTTTACCCTGAAATTGATGATGATATTGAAATCGATATCAATCCGTCTGATTTACGCATAGACACCTACCGTGCCTCTGGTGCTGGTGGTCAGCACGTTAACCGGACCGACTCGGCGGTACGAATTACCCATGAACCAACGGGAATTGTGGTGCAGTGTCAGAACGACCGTTCACAGCATAAAAACAAAGATCAGGCGATGAAGCAGTTAAAAGCCAAACTCTATGAGTTTGAACTGCAAAAGCAAAATGCCGAAAAGCAAGCCATGGAAGACAACAAATCCGATATCGGCTGGGGCAGTCAGATCCGCTCTTACGTGCTGGATGACTCTCGCATTAAGGATTTGCGCACCGGTGTTGAAACCCGTAATACCCAGGCCGTTCTGGACGGTGGGTTAGATAAATTTATTGAAGCCAGCCTGAAATCGGGGCTGTAGTAACTCAACTTTAAGTGAACAGACTATGAGCGAACAACAACTCGACGAAAATAAACTGATTGCCGAGCGCCGCGCCAAATTAAGCGCTATCCGCGAAAACTGTCGCGCTAACGGTTTTCCGAATGGCTTCCGTCGCGAAAATTACGCCGAGGAACTGCAAGGTCAGTTCGGTGAGCTGGATAAAGAAACCCTCGAGGCTCAGGACAACCAGGTCAGTATCGCAGGCCGTGTAATGGCAAAGCGTGGCCCTTTCCTGTTGTTACAGGACATGACCGGCCGCATTCAGGCTTATGCTGATAAAGCCACGCAAAAAGACATAAAAGCCCGCTATGGTTCACTGGATATTGGTGACATCATCGGCGTGGCCGGTGCATTGCACAAATCCGGTAAGGGGGATTTGTATGTGAACATGGCCAGCTACGAACTGCTGACCAAATCACTGCGCCCGTTACCTGAAAAATTCCATGGTTTAACCGACCAGGAAACCAAGTATCGCCAGCGTTATGTGGACCTTATCACCAGTGAAAAGACCCGCGAGACCTTTGTGGTGCGCAGTAAAATCGTTAACGGTATCCGTAATTTCCTCACTACCCGTAACTACATTGAAGTAGAAACGCCCATGTTGCAGGTTATTCCGGGCGGGGCAACAGCGAAGCCGTTTGTGACTCATCACAACTCGCTGGATATCGATATGTACTTGCGTATCGCACCAGAACTGTACCTTAAGCGTCTGGTTGTAGGTGGCTTTGAACGTGTCTTCGAGATTAACCGTAACTTCCGTAACGAAGGGCTATCTACCCGCCACAACCCGGAATTTACCATGCTGGAATTCTATCAGGCCTACGCAGATTACAACGATCTGATGAACCTGACCGAAGACATGCTGCGTATGCTGGCTGAAGATATCCTGGGCACCACAGAACTGGTGAATACCGTGCGTGATACAGAAGGCAACGTGGTAGAAGAAAAACACTACGACTTCGGTAAACCTTTCGACCGCCTGAGTATGGGTGAAGCTATCCTGAAATACTGGCCAGAAGCAAATGAAGCCGCTATCCGTGACCCGGAAGCGCACCTCGATGAGCTGAAAGCCATGGCGAAACAGCTTCACATTAAAGAGCCCGAAGTGGATGGGATCTGGGGTGCCGGTAAATATCTGTGCGAAATTTTTGAAGCGACTGCCGAAGAAAAACTCGAACAGCCTACGTTTATTACAGAGTACCCGTGGGAAGTGTCGCCGCTGGCCCGTCGTAACGATGCCAATCCGTTTATCACTGACCGCTTTGAGTTCTTCGTAGGCGGCCGTGAACTGGCCAACGGCTTCAGCGAGCTCAATGATCCGGAAGATCAGGCTGAGCGTTTCCGCAAGCAGGTTGAAGAGAAAGACGCTGGCGACGATGAAGCCATGCATTACGACGAAGACTATATCCGTGCGCTTGAGTTTGGTTTACCACCAACAGCAGGTGAGGGTATCGGTATCGACCGTCTGACCATGTTGTTTACTGACAGTCCGACGATTAAAGACGTTATCCTGTTCCCGCACATGAAACCGGAAGTGCAGCCTCAGGACGCAGAATAAGCGCTAAAGCGCTTTTATCGCTTTGTATAAAAGGGTATTGGTGGGTACATCAATACCCTTTTTCTTTGCCTGATTAACAATGTAGCCGTTGATGCCCTCTATCTCGGTGGTGCGTTTGTTGATCACATCCTGATGCATGCTGGAAAAGTTCTCTGCGGTCCGTTCGATCACGTTAAATACCTGTTCGGTGATGGTATTTACCTCGAGCTCTATCTTGCACACTCTGGCAACCGCGCACACTTCTTCACACACGGCGGTAATGGTTTCAACGTAATGTGCTGCCAGCAGTCCACCGTTGGGGATATTGTTAAGCGCAGTTAACGGGTTGATGGCACAGTTAACCGCGAGCTTTTGCCAGAGTGCAGTTTCGATATCATCACGCCAGGTTACCGGGCCGATACAACGATTCATCATTTCGGCAATATGGGTATTCTGCGGCGCTCTGGTGGGGTGGCAGGGCGAGCTACCCAACATGGTTTCCCCTTTGCCGGTATGCCTGATACAGGTGGCCGAGGTTTTGAGTGCGCCATGGCTGGTGGTGGCCAGAAATACCGGATTATCCGGCAGATATTTGGCTGCCAGTTCCATGCCACCCATACCATTATGAAGCAGGATCACGGCTGTTGAAGCTGGCAACTTATGCCGCCAGGTTTTCAGTGCTTCTTTAAGCTGCGTCACCTTAAGCGGTACTATCAATAAGTCGTTAGCCGTGAGCGCATCGTCAGCACAGTCAGGCGGTCCGAGGCTTACCGACTCCCCGTTCAACAATTCCACATTGTTAAGCGCGGTGCTGCCGGGCCTTGGCCATAAGCGATAAGGTGTCGCAGATAACTGTGCGCCGGCGGCACATAGCCCGCCAATAGCACCACTGCCGAGAATATTCACGGTCATATCAGATGTCCTTATCCCGGCTTTTAACAGCAGATTTGGGCCAGTTTAGCGTATTGGGATGGGGCGCCTGAGCCAGCCAGTCTGCGATACTGTTGTGTGCAAAATATTCGCCATCAGACGGTGTGCAGAATACGCTTACCGGCTCACCTTCATATTCAAATTCAAGGCCCCAGGCATGCAGATACAGTCTGTCTGAGGGCGCGGCGCTGTATAGGGTATCGCCAATAATGGGACTGCCCAGGCTTTTCATGGCAACACGGATCTGGTGGGTTTTACCACTTAAGGGTTTTACCAGCATCAGACGGGGCGCATCGGTAAAGCCATAACTAAAAAACTGGCTCACAGCAGGGTTATGCTGCGACTTTAACAGAATATGTTGACCGTTACGGCGGTTTTTCATATCGCCGGTTATGGTGCCCTGTTTCTTTTTGGGTTTCTTCTCTACCAGCGCCAGATAATATTTCTGTACCTGTCGGGTACGAAACAAGACTTCAAAGCGTGCCGCAGCCTGAGGGTTGCGCGCCAGAATTAAACAGCCGGAGGTGCCATCGTCGAGCCGATGAACCAGGTGTAAGTCTGTTTCTCCCAATGCTTCACAAACCTGTCGCACGATGCCGTGTTGGGCATCATGCATGGTAATTCCGGCAGATTTGTTAATGATGAAGAAATCGGGATGACTGAAAATGACTTCAGTCATCAGGCATTAGTATCTTCTAAGATGGCCAGGGCTTTGTCATATTCCAGCGATGACACTGCATCGACTAATTCCTGCTGATGACTGCTATTGAGATCGAGCTTTGTCAGCCAGTTGTTGAGTTTTTCGTCGTTGATGTATTCGTGATGTTGTAGTGCCTGACTCAGCGCCTGATAGGTTTGCTGCTTTTCGTCTGATGGGGCCGCTTTAGCGCTTGCGGTCAGCTCAGAATCGTCTGGCAGTTCCTCAATTACCCGGATGGTTTCAGCCAGGCGGTGGATTAATTCTTTCAATGAGGACTGTTCGGGCTTGCCCAGTTTGAGTTCTTCATTGACCAGACGGCTTGATTGATAGACTGCTGTGCAGCCAAGATTGCCTGACACGCCTTTTAAGGTGTGTACCAGGTTCTCAGCTTCAGTTATATCCTGTTGGGCGAGCATGGTTTGCAAACGGGTACCCAAAGACTGATACTCAGCCGCAAACTTGCGCAACAGGCGATATAACAGGCTACGGTTGCCATTTAGCTGCCGTAATCCGAAGTCAAAATCTATTACCATTGGCTGTTCTTGCATAAGTTCCTGTAATCTCGATATATCTGTAAATACGAAAAAATGCCGACGAGGCTTTAACAGTAAACATTTACGTGTAATTATTGTTAAACTTGTCACGTAAACTTAACGTACCTTCGCAGATGGATGCGCCATCCACTAAATTCCGGAATGTTTAATGTTGTTCAGATTTATCCTGTTGGGTTTGATTGCCCATTTATTATATGGTTGCTCTCAGACATCCGATCTCTCACCGGCCAATACAAAAAGTGTAGCACAACCTGTTGCTATTGCTTATGAGAAATATCAATTAAAAAACGGACTTACCGTTATTCTACACGAAGATCACTCTGATCCGCTGGTGCATGTGGATGTAACCTACCACGTGGGCTCGGCCAGAGAAGAACCTGGTAAAACCGGTTTTGCTCATTTCTACGAGCACATGATGTTTCAGGGCTCTGCCAATGTGGCCGATGAACAGCACTTTAAGCTGATTACCGATGCCGGTGGTACGCTCAATGGTTCTACCAACCGTGACAGAACCAATTATTATCAGACCGTGCCGGCTAATCAGTTAGAGAAAGTACTTTGGCTTGAATCAGACCGGATGGGGTTTTTGTTACCGGCTGTGACCCAGGAAAAGTTTGAGATCCAGCGCGAAACCGTTAAAAACGAACGGGCCGAGCGTATTGATAACCAGCCGTATGCCCGCCGCCACGAGCGAATTGGCGAGGTGCTGTATCCCGACGGACATCCGTATTCGTGGTTGACGATTGGCTACACTGAAGATCTCGACCGGGTTGATGTTGATGACCTTAAAGCGTTTTTTAAACGCTGGTACGGGCCCAACAATGCGGTGTTATCTATCGGTGGTGATATTAATGTCGCCCAGACTAAAGCTTGGATTGAAAAGTATTTTGGTGAGTTGCCGGCCGGCCCGGACGTTAAAGCTCAGTCGCCAGCGCCCGCATCGCTTAGCGAAAACAAATTCATCACCATGCAGGACAACGTGCATCTGCCGCTGGTGCAAATAGTCTTTCCCACCGTGTATGCACGGCACGAGGACGAAGCCGCGCTCGACGTGCTGGCCAGTATTCTGGGCAGTGGCAAGACATCGGTATTCTACGAACAGCTGGTAAAAACTGGCAAGGTGGTTCAGGCCGGTGTTTCTCATCCCTGTAGTGAACTCGCCTGCGAATTCAATCTGGTGGCCCTGGTGTCGCCGGAATCAGAACATTCACTGGCCATGATTTATAGCGAAATGGAAACCATACTGGCAGATTTTGAAAGCCGCCCTTTCGACGACGATGCGCTGGCCAGAGTTAAGGCGAATATTAAAGCGTCGACCATTTATGGGTTACAGAGTGTTAGCGGCAAGGTGTCAACCCTGGCTTATAACGAAACTTTTTTTGGCAAGCCTGATTTAATGAATGAGGATGTTAAGCGTTATAGCGAAGTCACTAAGGAAGACGTGTACCGGGTTTTCGATCGTTATATTAAAGGCCGGGCGGCGGTTGTTCTGAGTGTGGTACCTGACGGTCAGCCCGCTTTAGCGGTTAAGCCTGCCACGGTCAGTCAGCCCGAGCGCCAGGTGGTGGCAAATAAAGCCGAACAGCAGTTGAATACCAACGAAACACCATCGTCTGATTTTGACCGGAGCAAGATACCTGCAGCCGGTGAACCGCCGGTAGTGACTATTCCTAGTTTCTGGCAGCTCAAATTGCGTAATGGTATTCAGGTGCTTGGGGTCACAAACGATGAAACGCCCACGGTAACCATTACGTTGGATCTGGATGGCGGGATGTTACTGGATCCGGTGAATAAAGCCGGCTTATCGACATTTACGGCGCTGATGATGAACGAATCAACGTTAAATTATTCCAATGAGGATATGTCTAACGCGCTGGCAAAAATGGGCTCCTCTATCAGTTTTGCCAGCAACGGCCGCTACACTCAGGTCTTTATCTCGAGTCTGACAGAGCACTTAAATGAGACGCTGGCGCTACTGGAAGAGAAGCTGTTTAACCCGGCATTTAAAGCCGAGGATTTCGCCCGTATCAAACAGCAGTTGCTCGATAACATCAACGCTCAGAGCAAAGAGCCGGGCGCCATCATGGAACAGGTAAAAACTGCTGTGTTGTGGGGTGGTGAGAACCGTGTTGGGTTGCCGCCCGGCGGCACCGCAGAAAGCGTCTCCCGGATCACTTTGGACGATATTAAAACGTTTTACGAGCAATATTATGTGCCGGCAAAAGGCACCATCGTGGTGGTGGGAGATATGACTCCTGGCCAAATCACCACCTATTTTGACTTTATCAATACCTGGCAGGGAGATGACTATCAGATTGCCGATTACGGTGACTTTCCTGAGTACGACGGTCAGCAAATTGTGCTGGTGGACGTGCCCGGTGCTGCGCAGAGTCTGGTAAGAATGGTTGAGCGGGCGATGCCCTATGACGCTACCGGCGATTATTTTCGTGCCCAGCTGATGAACTTTCCGCTCGGGGATGATTTTAACAGCCGGATTAACCTTAACCTGCGCGAAGATAAAGGCTACACCTACGGCGCATTCTCCGCGTTTAATGGCGGTAAAACCCTGGGGTGGTTCGAGGCCGGTGCCGATCTGAAACAAGAGTTCACCGCGGCTGGTATCATGGAACTGCTGGGTGAAATCAATCATTATCAGCAGCGCGGTATCACGGATGCTGAGCTTAGTTACATGCAAAATGCCTTTACCCTGAGTGAAGCATTAGAATACGAAACGCCGCTGGATAAGGCCTCTTTCTTACGCCGCCTGCTGGCCTACGACCTACCGGTTAATTATAAAAAAGCACAAAAAGCTATATTGCTGAATATCAGTAAAGCAGAAATTGATGCTGTGGCCGCTAAGGCTTTGCATCCGGAGTTATTGCAAATTGTTGTTGTAGGAGACAAAAATGTGATCCTGCCCCAGCTTGAAACCCTTGGTATTGCGATTAAAGAAGTGCGTCCTGCAGGCCTGCAATAACAGTGATTTTGGGGGTAAACCGGGGCAGGAGCGCCATAAATTAACCACTTTGTGCTGTGAATTATGCTTGGGTCGATATAAATATTTGATATTATACGGCCCACAGCTAACCGTCTTGCAACCAATGTAAGTCGCAACCGACATTATGGAATCGACATTGCGCCAACTGACTCACGACCTTTCTTACGATTTTGAGGCCCTTAAATCATCTTCAGCGTTTTCTGCACTCAGTGACATAAAACGCGGGGTTGAACGCGAATGCTTGCGGATAAATCCAACTGGCATGCTGGCAATGACGCCGCATCCAAAGGCGCTGGGAGCAGCTCTGACTCATGAGAGTATCACCACTGATTACTCTGAATCGCTGCTTGAATTTATTACTCCGCCCGAGTCAGACGTTAATACTACGCTGGCGCAGTTAGAAGACGTGCACAAATTTACCATCGATAATATTGGCGATGAACGCTTGTGGCCGCTGAGTATGCCTTGCTTTATTGAAAATGCACAGGATATCCCAATCGCTTACTTTGGCGAGTCTAACGTGGGTAAAATGAAAAAAGCCTATCGGATGGGGTTACGTAACCGCTACGGTAGCATGATGCAGGTGATTTCCGGGGTGCACTTTAACTTTTCTGTACCCGATACATTCTGGCAGCACCTGGCCACCCAGAAAGGCGTGCAAGCTTCCCAGGAATGGGTGTCTGAACAATATTTTGCTCTGATCAGAAATTACCGCCGCAGTTGTTGGTTAATTCCGTATTTATTTGGCGCTTCTCCGGCGTTGTGTAAGTCTTTTGTTGAAGGGCGTGAACACGGTCTGGACTTTAAACAGCTGGGGCGCGGCACGTTATATTTACCTTATGCTACGTCATTACGCATGAGCGGGTTGGGTTACACCAGCAATGAGCAGTCTTCTCTGCGTATTTGTTACAACTCAATCGATACCTACGTGCGCTTGTTGCGGGAAGCGATGTATTCGCCATCAAAGAATTACGCAGGTTTTGCCGCCGGCGAGGGCGGTGATTATCAACAGCTCAGTAAAAATGTACTGCAAATTGAAAACGAGTTTTACTCGCCAATCCGGCCCAAACAGCCCACCGCATCCGGTGAAAAGCCCACTGACGCGCTGGCACTGCGAGGCGTAAGTTACATTGAGATCCGGGCGCTGGATGTGAATCCGTTTAGTCCGGTTGGCATCGATAAAGAGCAAATGCATTTCCTGGATGTATTCCTGATGGCATGCCTGCTCACCGAGAGCCCTAAGTTTGATGCTGAACGCTACAAAGAAACCGATGTTAATCTTAACCGGGTAGTGCTTGAAGGGCGCAAGCCAGGCTTAACCTTGCTGCAAAATGAGCAGGAAGTTGCCATGCGTGACTGGGCTGAAGCCTTATTTGCCCGGTATGCCGAAGTAGCAGCCATCATGGACGAAAACTATGATGACAATCGTTACAGCGAAGCGGTTAAACGTGAATGGTTAAAAGTGCAAGATCCAGACTTAACCTTCTCAGGGCGCTGGCTGAATAAATTACTGGCAGAGGGTGACAACGCGGTAGTGGGTCGTGAATTGGCCGAAACCTATCGTCGGCAAATTGGTGATTTTAACTACCACTTTAAATCGGCAGAAGATTTTGTTGCTGAAGCCGAGCGCTCTTTTGCCGCTCAGCGTGAGATTGAAGCCAGTGATAATCTGTCTTTCAGCGAGTTTATCACCGATTACTTTGCCCGGGAGCCAGCCAAAAAAAATGCCTGACACGGGTCAGGCATAAGAATTTGTTCCAGGGAAACACACTTTCGGAACATTAATTTGGACAGCATATGTACAAAAAGTTCAAACAAATTTGTATCTTTTTTTCCGGCTGGGTGATTTTCTTACCAATGGTGATCACAGGTTGTGCCACCACGCCACCAAAAGATACCAGCAATCTTTGTGAGATCTTTTACGAAAAGGAAGACTGGTACGACGCGGCGGCCGACATGCGTGATAAATGGGGCGTACCCATCCACGTACCCATGGCCATGATGTACCAGGAAAGTTCTTTTCGTCACGATGCGCTGCCGCCCCGCGATTACATTCTCTTCGGACTCATTCCCTGGGGCAGGGTGAGTTCGGCTTACGGCTATTCTCAGGCCAAAACGCCCACCTGGAGCGACTACATTCGCGAAACCGGGAATTCTGGCGCTGACCGCGATGATTTTGAAGATGCGATAGATTTCATGGGCTGGTTTATCAGTAAAACCCATAAAGTGAATGGTGTCTCAAAATGGGATGCCTACGCGCAATACCTTAATTATCATGAAGGGTGGGGAGGCTACCGGCGCAAGACCTATCTCAGGAAGGGGTGGTTGGTACAAGTCTCGCAGCGCGTTAAAGGCCGTTCACTGCGCTATGCTACGCAATTAAAAACCTGCGAAGAAGATCTCCAGAAAAGCTGGTTTTTCAAGTTATTTGATTAACGTCTTAATGGCGGCACGAAGCCCCCGGCTGGAAAAAAGCAGGCGGGCAAAGTGCCCGCCTGCCAGAAGTGGGATTCCGTCCAAGACCGTAAAATTTCCGGAAACCCAACAGGCATTTCTACTTTAATCTAAATGATAACCATTATCAATAAAAGTTTTAAAAGTCCTATATATTAGGTTAGCCGCATTCTTTTGATCCAAGTCATGCTTTGCGCCAGGCAGACATTTTGATATTGATTTGGATCAGCGTTTTTTCTGCCTCACGGGCGCACACTATCACCATAGAAACAGCAAATAAAAAGGTGATTGTTATGTGGTCAATGTTATTAAAAGATCCAGTGGTATGGGGCTCATTACTTGGCATTTTTATCGTATGCGTAATGATGGCGTATTACACTTACTTATTCATCCACAACAGCGGTGATGACCATAAGTAAACCCGTAACCCGGAAGCGTGATTGAGATTAACGCTTTTTGCTAAACGGTGACTCGACTTCCAGCAGTACCAGCAAGGCACCCTGCCCACCGTATTCCAGTGGTGCCTGATGGAACGCCATCACTCTGGGGTGTTGGATAAGGTAGTGGGGCAGCGCCTGTTTAAGAACGCCTGAACCTACGCCGTGAACGATACACACACAGTCAACATGCTCCTGCCAGGCTGTGTGCAGTAAAGCGGCTAATTCATGTTTAGCTTGTGCTTTGGTCAGGCCGTGTAAATCATGAATGTAATCCGGGCTGTAATCGCCCCGGCGCAACTGTTTAAGCTCATAGCCCGGCACATCCTGTCGGCAGTAGCGGAGTGCGCCTTCTGGCGGAATAAAGCCTTCAAAGGCGTCAGAAAACTCAAAGCTGGCTCTGGCCTGCCGGTGAATTTTTTGCCGGCGACGAATTTTCACTTCCGGACGGGTCGTCTCCGGCACATAAGTATCCTGCTTTAGAGGCGCTACGCCTTTAATTTCTTGTCGAAATAACGCCATATCATCACTGTCTTCGGTGTCCTGTTGAGCTGGGACAGGGGGAAATTGCGACTTAAATTTCACAGGCCAGGTTTCCTAATCTTCATTACGGATGATTTTGCATTAAATTAAGCATGTCCGAAGCGGACAACATTATGTATCATACCAGCTTTATAAATTCAGGACATTGTAGCCCGTATGACCGACAAGTTTTACCTCGACGAAGCCATTGCTGATCTGCACTCCATGTTAGATATGGTGCGCTGGGCGGTTAGCCGGTTTAATGATGCAGAACTGTTTTACGGTCATGGTACCGACAATGCCTGGGATGAGGCGGTAAGCCTGGTATTTTATGCCCTGCATTTACCGCATACGTTAACGTCTCAAACCGGTGACGGTGTGTTTGCTGCGCGACTTACCAAAAGTGAGCGCAGTAAGGTGGCCGAACTGGTACTACAACGAGTGCAAACGCGTTTACCACTGCCTTATATTACGCATGAAGCGTGGTTTTGCGAACTGCCGTTTTATGTTGATGAGCGGGTGCTCATCCCACGCTCACCGTTTGCTGAGCTAATTCAGGGCAAGTTTGCGTCACACCTGCAGGATAATCCAACGCGCATTCTGGATATGTGCACCGGTGGCGGTTGCATAGCTATTGCACTGGCCTATGCGTTTGATGAGGCCCAGGTCGATGCGGTGGATATCAGTGCTGATGCACTGGCCGTAGCAGAACTGAATATAGAAGAGCACGGACTGAGTGAACGGGTTTTCCCTTTGTACTCCGATTTGTTCAGTCAGCTCGAAGGACAACAATACGACTTAATCGTATCGAACCCCCCTTATGTGGACGCTGAGGATATGGCCGATTTGCCGGTAGAATTTCAGCACGAACCAGAATTGGCGCTGGCCGCCGGGGATGATGGCCTCGATTTAGTCGAAACCATGATTGCCCGGGCCGGCAATTACCTTACCGAGCAGGGCGTAATGTTTGTCGAAGTCGGCAACAGCCTGGTGCATATGGAAGCCAGGTTTCCGGGACTGGATATTGAGTGGGTCGAACTGGCACAGGGTGGCCATGGTATTTTCGCTGTAACCAAAGCAGCATTAAACAGTTACAACCAACAGGATAAATAGAGAGATGGCGGGTAATACTTTCGGTAAAATATTTACGGTATCCACCTTTGGTGAGAGTCACGGCATCGCCCTTGGCGGTGTGGTAGACGGTTGTCCTCCGGGACTGGAACTGACCGAAGAAGATTTACAGGTAGATTTAGACCGTCGTAAACCCGGTACCTCACGGTATACCACAGCCCGTCGCGAAGACGACGAAGTGCAAATTTTATCTGGCGTGTTTGAAGGCAAAACCACCGGCACCAGTATAGGCCTGCTGATCAAAAACAAGGATCAGCGCAGTCAGGATTATTCCAATATCGCCAACCGCTTTCGTCCGGGTCATGCCGATTATACCTACCAGCAAAAATACGGTCTGCGCGATTACCGAGGCGGCGGTCGCTCCTCGGCGCGTGAAACGGCTATTCGCGTTGCTGCAGGCGGCATTGCTAAAAAATACCTCGAGCAGGTTCATGGGATCAAAATTCACGGTTTTCTGTCGCAGTTAGGGCCGGTTGCTATCGACACAGTTGACTACAGTATTATTAACGAAAACCCGTTTTTCTGCCCGGATGCATCGAAACTGGAAGCGCTGGATGAATACATGCGCGACCTGAAAAAGTCCGGCGACTCTATCGGTGCAAAAGTGTCTGTGGTTGCCACTAATATGCCGGTAGGCCTGGGTGAGCCGGTATTTGATCGTCTCGATGCCGATATTGCCGGTGCCATGATGGGCATTAACGCGGTTAAAGGCGTGGAAGTGGGTGATGGCTTTGATGTAGTGACCCAAAAGGGCAGTGAACATCGTGACACACTAACACCCGATGGCTTTGCTTCTAATCACTCTGGCGGTGTGTTAGGCGGCATTTCAACGGGGCAGGATCTGGTAGTACACATGGCACTTAAGCCCACCTCCAGTATTTCAGTACCCGGCGAAACCATTGATACTGAGGGTAATGCTATTGATATCGTTACCAAAGGACGCCACGATCCTTGCGTAGGTATTCGTGCCGTACCCATCGCCGAAGCCATGTTAGCACTGGTGTTAATGGATCATTGCTTGCGTCATCGCGCACAAAATGCGGCGGTTCATTGCACTACACCGATTATTCCGGGTTCAGTCAAATAAGATGCTGAATCCGACACTCAAGTAATGGCGGCGTCTTCCAGCCGCTTTGCTATTATAGCGCTCAGCCTTACCTACGCTCTGTATTTTGGTCAGTTAGGGGTTATCACTCCTTATCTTGGCGTCTTTCTTGATGGACGTGGTTTCACGTCGGTAGAAATTGGCGAGCTGTTTGCGGTTATCACCCTGGCACGCATTATCGGCCCTTCACTGTGGGCAGGGGTTGCCGATCGTACCGGTAAAATCCTGTTTATTTTAAGGCTCGGTAGCGGTTTAACCGTATTGAGTTTTATTGGTGTATTCTGGGCTTACTCATTCTGGTATCTGACGCTCGTCATGGGCCTGATGATGATGTTCTGGACTGCAGTGTTGCCGCAGCTTGAAGTACTCACCCTGCAAACTATTGAAGGTGACTCTAAACGTTACGGTCGTATTCGTTTGTGGGGCAGTATTGGCTTTATCGTACTTACTGTTTTAGTCGGTAAGGCACTGGATTTCTTTTCTACTGACGCGCCAATTTATGCTTCGATGCTGGTTTTAATCGGGCTCTTTATCAGCAGCCTTACGCTTACTCAGCCGCAAAACCTTAAACCCAAAGCGGCTGTCGCAGTGCGGATCATGCCTTTTCTGCGGGATAAAGTGGCGTTGCTGTTTTTGCTGTCTAATGCCTTATTACAATTAAGCTTTGGGGCGTATTACGGCTTTTTTGCACTGTACATGCGGGATTTGGGTTATTCCGGCATGCAAACTGGTTTATTGATTGCGCTCGGAGTAACGGTAGAGGTTGGCATTTTCCTGGTCGCCCAGCGATTAATCTCCCGTTTTGGGGTGTGGCGTTTAATGGTGTTTTGCCTGCTGGCTACGGGCTTACGCTGGCTGGTTCTGGGCACCCTGGCAGATATGTTCTGGCTGGTTTTCTTCAGTCAGTTTATCCATGCTCTAAGCTTTGGCTTAAATCACTCTACCTCGATGCATTTTATCCATCACTATTTTCCAACCCAGATCCACGGACGAATCCAGGCCGCCTATATCAGCCTGGCGTTTGGGTTGGGGGGCGCCGTAGGCAATTATGCCGCAGGGTTATTGTGGCAACAGGGCGCTGGGTCTATGCTGACGTTCTCTGCAGCCGGCGCCTGTGCTGCAGCAGGTGGATTGGTATTACTGCTTGTAACGCCTCAGCAAATGGACAAGCGTGGGGAAAGTTAATCCTGCTACCGTGAGACAGGGCACTTTCTTTGTAGTGCACTTTGTGAGTACTATAAGTGAGAACCGGACGTCGAGTGAACTTAGTCACGATATACCCATGGATTTACCAAAACTACCAGCAGCCCCCAGAGGGTTTAAAAAGCTAAATATTTTTCTGCTAAAAGGGCGGCGGTACATTGCCTCATTTCGCTTCGATAAAGTGAAGTCGGTATGGAAAAATTTAAACTTTGCTCAACGTTGCTATGTTGGCGCAACTATTCTGCTGTTGCTGTTGCTGTTGCTGTTGCTGTTTGATGTGCTAGACGCCAGTAATGCCGTTGCCTTTGGTATTCCCGTAACGTTTGCCATAATGGGCTATGTTACGAATTCTGGCCACGGTTTAGTCGTTTTTGGGAGCATCTGCTCGGCACGGTCGCCGTACTTTTTTTCTATGCGATTATTGTCAATTTCGCGCTGGCGCATTCTTCCGGACTGGTTAACGGGCTAACCGGGGTGTCGGCCTCTGTTACTCCTTACAGCCATAACTTTGCACTAATTCTAGTGCTGCCCACCTGGTTCTTTATTGTTAGTCTGATCACCCTTGTAATGTTGCAGGCGCTGTTGCCGTTTTATTTGATATTGCTGGTCATTCTTAAACCATTCGGTGTGCATGGGCTGCGGCATAAGCCAGAGCATCAGTATGTATTGTCTACGGCTTTTCTGCGTTATTTATGGCTAGTGAAATTATTTATAAATTTATCTGCTATGGCCGCTAAAGTAGGTGTAATTACCAGTGATACGCCGTTGCTTGGGCCTAGCTACACTGCAGCTTCACAAGGATTCTTTGAGTCAAATGAAGAGGATGATCCGGCAAGGGCTGCAGTTGTTGATGCGTCTCATCACGCGCTGCAGCAAGAAATCCAGCGCAACACCAATAGCTTCCGCAGCGCGAAAAAGCGCTTGTTGGCAGAGTTTATTTATAACAATGAAGCTGACTCTCGCTCCCGGTGCGCCCATCCGGATGATGCCCGGGTTATCGAAATCAATGATTTTGAAATTCTTACGGTGACACCGGTCGTTATTGATGAAAGCGAGCAGCAGAAGATGAAGGAGCAGGGCAGTGTGCCCATTCCCTATCAGTTTCGATCAAGCGATCAAGGGGTCAGGTTCTTTGAAAATACTTTCTCATGGTGAGGTAAAACTTTAGTTTGCCGCAACTAAAAAACTGACCTGCTGAGCAGTATAAATTGTTAGGTTTTCAAATAAGAATTAAGCCAGTTTGTTTTCAGGGAGAAATAAAATTGGCTCGTCGTCCAAGAGTTTTGGTTCCAAATATGCCTGTACACGTTGTTCAGCGAGGGAATAATAGACAAGCGTGTTTTTTTCAGGCGAAAGACTATGCCGTTTACCTTAAAAAGCTTGAAGAGTGTGCAGAAAAATTTAATGTGCTGATACATTGTTTTGTCTTAATGACAAACCATGTTCATTTACTTTTGCAAGCATCAGATTATGAGGGCATTAGTCATGTTATGCAGAGTTTAGGGCGTTATTATGTTCGTTATTTCAATACTACTTACAATCGAACCGGCACGCTTTGGGAAGGTAGATTCAAATCCAGTTTGGTGAATTCTGAAGAGTATCTCCTGCAGGTTTATCAGTATATAGAACTAAATCCTGTTAGAGCAAAAATGGTAAGCCACCCAAAAGGCTATACATGGAGTAGCTATCATGCAAATGGAGGCAACAAAAATATTGCCATGATAGAGCCCCACCCTCTCTATTTATCCCTCGGTGTTGACTCCGTAAGCAGAAAACTGGCTTATAACCGACTTCTCGACAACTCGTTATCAAATGAGACGGTGAATAAGATAAGAATATCGATAAACAAATCCAGGGCCCTGGGCAATGACAAATTTGTAAAGCAGATATCCGACCAACTTGAACGTTTTGTCGGATATCTTGAACACGGAGGGGATAGACGCTCTGAAGAGTTTAAGGAATGGCTTCAAAGAATCTGACCCCTTGATCGCTTGATCGTTATTGTCTTATACAACGGGCTATTACTGCAGGCTCACCATCGTCCTGTATCTGTTCGAGTTTCACGTCGAATTTCCACAGCCGGTGCAGGTGGCGCATCACTTCGTCTTTGCTGTCGGCCAGAGGGATCTCATTTTGCGGTACATACCGCAAAGTGAGCGAACGGTCGCCGCGCACATCCACGTTATACACCTGAATATTGGGCTCTAAGTTACTCAGATTGTACTGGGCGGAGAGCTTTTCCCGAATCGCACGGTAGCCGCGCTCGTCGTGAATGGCCGATACGCTCACATAGGGTTTATCAGAATCATCTTCTACCGCGAACAGTTTAAAGTCCCGCATGACTTTGGGTGATAAAAACTGACTGATAAAGCTTTCATCCTTAAAGTTATGCATAGCGAAATGCACGGTTTCCAGCCAGTCCTTACCAGCAATGTCCGGGAACCAGTAACGATCTTCTTCGGTAGGCTCCTGGCAAATACGTTTGATATCCATAAACATATTAAAGCCCAAGGCATAAGGATTGATACCGCTGTAAAAAGGGCTGTTATAGTCGGGTTGAGTAACCACGCTGGTATGACTGTGCAGGAACTCCAGCATAAAACGGTCGGTGACAAGGCCTTCATCATAAAGCTTGTTTAAAATATGGTAATGCCAGAAACACGCCCAGCCCTCGTTCATTACCTGGGTTTGCTTTTGCGGATAAAAATACTGCGACACTTTGCGCACGATGCGCACAATTTCACGCTGCCAGGGCTCCAGCAGAGGGGCATTTTTTTCAATGAAATAAAGTAGGTTTTCCTGAGGCTCCGCCGGGAAACGCATAGCCTTCGGCTGATTATTTTCTTTGCTGTCGGGCAGGGTGCGCCAAAGTTCATTTACCTGCGACTGCAAATACTTAGCCCGTTGTTTCTGGCGGCTCTTCTCTTCCTGCAGCGACAGCTTCTGCGGGCGTTTGTAACGGTCTACACCAAAATTCATCAGTGCGTGGCAGGAGTCCAGCGTTTGCTCGACTTCCTCGTAACCGTATTTTTGTTCGCATTTGGCAATATAGTTTTTAGCAAACACCAGATAATCAATAATCGAACTGGCATCGGTCCAGGTTTGAAACAGGTAATTGCCTTTAAAAAAGGAGTTGTGCCCGAAACAGGCATGAGCCATTACCAGTGCCTGCATGGTAATGGTATTTTCTTCCATCAGGTAAGCAATACACGGATTGGAATTAATCACTATTTCGTAGGCCAGGCCCATCTGACCGCGGCGGTATTGCTGCTCGTTCTGAATGAATTTTTTGCCAAATGACCAGTGGGTATAATTGATTGGCATACCAATGCTGGCATAGGCATCCATCATTTGCTCGGCGGTGATCACTTCAATTTGGTTTGGATATATGTCGAGTTTGTATTCTTTGGCAATTCGGTCTATTTCAGCTTCGTACTGGGCCAGCATGTCGAAGGTCCAATCGGGCCCGTCGCTGAGTGTTTTTTTTACTTCTGCTACTTCAGCCGTCATTAGCTTCCTCCGCTGGTTTCACTGGTTTTTTCAAACAGTTCACGGAATACAGGATAGATATCGCTGACCGAGATGATGTGTTTGCAAACAAAGTTACTGCAGGCTTCCTCCACGCTTTGGTACTCCCGCCACAGGCTCTGGTGCTGGCGTTCGGTAATTTCGATATAAGCGAAATAGCGCGTTACCGGCAGTAGTTTTTTCATCAGAAGTTCGCGGCACTGAGGTGAGTCGTCGGCCCAGTTATCACCGTCCGAGGCCTGCGCGGCATAAATGTTCCAGTCGCTGTCCTGGTAGCGTTCGGCAATAATTTCGTCCATCAGTTTAAGCGCGCTGGATACAATGGTACCGCCGGTTTCCTGAGAGTAGAAAAACTCCTGCTCATCGACCTCTTTGGCCTGAGTATGATGGCGAATGTATACCACCTCGACGTTTTTATAGGTCCGGCTTAAAAACAAATAGAGCAGGATATAAAAACGCTTAGCCATATCTTTGGTGGCCTGATCCATCGAGCCGGAAACATCCATCAGGCAAAACATGACTGCCTTGCTGGTGGGGACAGGCTTTTTGGCGTAGTTTCTAAAACGTAAATCGAAGGTGTCAATAAACGGAACACCAGCAATTTTAGCTTTTAACGCGCCAATGGTTTTTTCCAATTCGATAATCGCTACGGTGTTATCGTGCTTGTCGGCTTTAAGCTTCTCCAGCTCTTCTTCGGCCTCACGCAGCTTACGCCGGTCTGCCGCAGTTAGCGCTACCCGTCGGGCCATCGAGCCCTTCAGTGAGCGCACAATATCCAGATTGGTAGGCACCCCGTCGGTTTGGTAACCCGCCCGGTAAGTTTCGTATTGCACTACCTGATCGAACTGGCTGTTTTTCAGGTTGGGCAGGGCCAAATCTTCAAACAGTAAGTCGAGGTATTCGTCTTTGGATATGGAGAAGGTAAAGTCATCTTCACCTTCGCCACTATTACCGGCATCGCCCTGACCTGAGCCCTGGCCGCCCTGAGGCGGCGGACGGTCGATGCGGTCACCGGCGGTAAACTGATCGTTGCCCGGGTGAACAACGGTGCGTTTGCCACCTTTCCCGGTATGAAATAATGGTTCGGAGATGTCCTGTTTGGGTATGCTGATATGTTCGCCAGATTCGACGTCGGTCACCGAACGTTGACCGACGGCATCTGACACAGCGCGTTTGATTTGTTGCTTATATCGTTTTAAAAACCGCTGACGGTTAAGGGTGCTTTTCCCTTTGCTATTTAACCTGCGGTCTATGAAATGTGCCATACAACCCCTTCACGCTAAATTGCACCCTAAGATGCTTTGCGGACACGCAGGTACCATTCGCACAGTAACCGTACTTGTTTTTGTGTATACCCTTTTTCCACCATCCGGTTCACAAAGTCGTCGTGTTTCTTACGATCTTCGGCAGACCCTTTGGTGTTAAACGAAATCACCGGCAGTAAATCTTCCGTATTGGAGAACATTTTCTTCTCTATTACGGTGCGCAGTTTTTCGTAGCTGGTCCAATTAGGGTTTTTACCCCCATTATTGGCCCGGGCACGGAGCACAAAATTCACGATTTCATTACGGAAATCTTTCGGGTTACTGATACCGGCCGGTTTTTCAGTTTTCTCCAGCTCGGCATTCAGCGACGCGCGGTCAAACAGCTGACCGGTTTCCGGATCGCGGTATTCCTGATCCTGGATCCAAAAGTCTGCATAGGTGACATAGCGGTCAAAGAGATTCTGGCCATACTCAGAGTAAGACTCCAGATATGCGGTTTGAATTTCCTTGCCAATAAACTCCACGTAATGCGGGATCAGGAAGCCTTTTAAAAATTCCTTATAGCGATCGGCTGTATCCTGAGGGAACTGCTCGCGCTCAATTTGTCGCTCCAGCACATAGAATAAATGTACCGGGTTAGCCGCGACCTCGGCGTGATCGAAGTTGAACACGCGTGATAATATTTTGAAAGCGAAACGGGTAGACAAACCTTCCATGCCCTCATCAACCCCGGCGTAATCGCGGTATTCCTGATAGGATTTGGCTTTTGGATCGGTATCTTTCAGGCTTTCACCGTCGTAGACCCGCATTTTCGAATAGATGCTGGAATTCTCAGGCTCTTTAAGTCGTGACAGTACAATAAACTGAGCCAGACTTTTTAACGTGTCTGGTGCGCAGGGCGCGCCGTGTAGTTCACTGTTTTGCAATAGTTTGTCGTAGATCCGCATTTCTTCAGAAACGCGCAGGCAATAAGGCACTTTAACAATGTAAACCCGATCAAGGAACGCCTCATTGTTTTTGTTGTTGCGGAACGACTGCCATTCAGACTCGTTAGAGTGAGCCAGAATAAGCCCGTCAAAGGGCAGCGCAGAAAATCCTTCTGTAGGATTATAGTTGCCTTCTTGCGTTGCGGTGAGCAGCGGATGCAGCACCTTAATTGGTGCTTTAAACATTTCCACAAATTCCATCAGACCCTGATTGGCTTTACACAGAGAACCTGAGTAGCTGTAGGCATCCGGATCGTTCTGAGCAAATTGCTCCAGACGACGGATATCCACTTTACCGACCAGCGACGAGATATCCTGGTTGTTTTCATCGCCAGGCTCGGTTTTAGCAATGCCCATCTGATCGAGAATGGATGGATATACCTTCACGACTTTAAATTTAGTGATGTCACCGTTGTATTCATGCAGGCGCTTTCTGGCCCAGGGTGACATAATGGTTTTTAAATACCGTTTTGGAATGCCGTACTCTTGTTCAAGAATGTTGCCGTCTTCATTTAAGTCAAACAAGCAAAACGGATGGTCGTTAACCGGCGAGTCTTTAATCATGTAGATTGGCACTTTTTGCATCAGCTCTTTAAGCCGTTCAGCAAGCGATGATTTGCCGCCACCCACCGGCCCCAACAAGTACAGAATTTGCTTTTTCTCTTCCAGCCCCTGAGCAGCGTGACGCAGGTAGGACACTATCTGTTCAATCGCTTCTTCCATGCCAAAAAACTCATGGAATGCCGGATAACGGGCGATAACGCGGTTTGAGAAAATGCGGCTGAGTGCCGGATCGGTGGATGTGTCTATCATTTCAGGCTCACCAATGGCCTGTAGCAATCTTTCCGCGGAATTTGCATAGGCCATCGGGTCGTTTTTACAGATGCCTAAGAATTCCTGAATGGTAAACTCTTCTTGCTTATGTTTTTCATAGCGCTCTTGGTAATGCTCGAAAATACCCATAAATACCCCTGTATAAAAAACGGTCTCCCGTACTTCCAGCATAGTCCTATAATTTCAGAAAACAATGGGGTGAGGCTGTTATTCGTCGTTTATTTTTGCAACAAAAATGTTAATGAAATCATGAGGCCCAAGTGAACTAAGGGCTGGCAAAGGGCAGTGATAAACAGAAAAAAGTGAAAATTATCAGTGGGGGAGAGAAGGATCGTACCCGCAGGGTGCGGGTACGTAAAAGGGGTTACGCGCTGAAGTTAGCGGCAGCGAATTCCCAGTTAACCAGTGCCCAGAAGCCACCTAAGTACTTTGGACGCAGGTTACGGTAATCGATGTAGTAAGCGTGTTCCCACAGGTCAACAGTCAGCACTGGTGTCAGGCTGTCGTCAGTCAGTGGAGTAGCCGCGTTGCTGGTGTTAACGATATCCAGGCTACCGTCAGCAGTTTTAACCAGCCAGGTCCAGCTTGAACCAAAGTTGTTTACTGCTTTGTCGTTGAATGCAGCCTGGAAGTCTTCAAAAGAGCCCCATTTTGCAACAATCGCATCTGCCAGTGCGCCAGTTGGCTCACCACCGCCGTTCGGGCTTAAGCAGTTCCAGTAGAACGTGTGGTTCCATACCTGAGCAGCGTTGTTGAATACACCGCCTTCAGAAGTCTTAACGATTTCTTCCAGGCTCTTTGATTCCAGATCAGTACCTTCTACCAGACCATTCAGTTTGGTTACGTAAGTAGCGTGGTGTTTACCATAGTGGTAATCAAGCGTCTCAGCAGAAATGTGTGGCTCCAGAGCATCTTTTTCATAAGGTAACGCTGGTAGTTCAAAAGCCATATGAGTCTCCATTTTCTTGGTTAGTTGTACGTAGTCTGTTATCAGAATAAGTTTATTGTTCTAACGGTCATTTATCCCGACACCCTATGATATAGGGACGGATTTATTTAACCCAATGACAATTAGATGAAATTTTTCTTTTTTGAGTTAGTTGGCGGTGGTGGGAACCTATTACATCGCAGTCACAAAACCGGTAACCAATCCAAATGCTGTTGTGTGTCGTAACAAGCTGACTGACTATTTGTATTACAGATTAGCCTAAGCAATAGTGAAACTCCAACATCAGCTTGCTATATCATAGGCATAAAAGCACTTATCGGATCACTTACGTTAAGGCAAACTGTGAAATCAGAATTTATGCGCGGCGCATATTAATGATACAATCGGCGCTACCCGCCCTTGAAAAGTGGCGTTCATGCATACATATCCCTGCAAAGGTAAAAAGTTAAGAGGCATTCATGGAAAACAACGGTGAACAAACCACATTAGAGCGTATTCAGCAGCAAATCTCAGAGAACCCAATCCTGCTGTATATGAAAGGCTCTCCTAAATTACCCAGCTGCGGTTTCTCAGCTCAGGCATCTCAGGCACTAATGTCCTGCGGTGAGCAATTTGCGTATGTTGATATTTTGCAAAACCCTGACATTCGCGCAGAGCTGCCAGCGTACGCTAACTGGCCTACGTTTCCTCAGCTATGGGTCGACGGCGAACTAATTGGCGGGTGTGACATTATTCTGGAAATGTTCCAACAAGGTGAACTTCAGCCACTGATTAAAGAAACCGCTGAGAAAAACAAAGCGGAATAGTCATCCAAAATCACTGAAAGAGCCGGCTGAACACAGCCGGTTTTTTTATGGTGCGCCGGGCA
>DDJQ01000036.1 GCA_002339125.1 Alteromonadaceae bacterium UBA2620 | reverse complement strand
GCAATGAATGTATTCCAGGCACGAGAGACCTGTTCTACTATTTCTTCGTAACCTCGAAATACCCGGTTTGATAAGCAACGCTGCCGTAGCCATTGCCATACCTGTTCCATCGGGTTCAGCTCCGGAGAATAGGCTGGGAGTTTTACGAGACTGACGTTGGTAAATGGGCTGGCCGTGTCGAATGTATGCCAGCCAGCGCCATCCATCACAACAACGGCATGACGCCCAGGCTCTGTCGCTTCGCTGATCAATTTCAGATGCTGCTTCATCACCTCTTTATTGACAAGAGGGCTGATAAGCGCCTGGGTATTGCCATTGCTCGGACACACCGCACCAAAGATATAGCCATAATCGAATTGCTGTTGCTTTACCACTCTTGGTCTGCTGCCCTTCGCAGCCCATATTCTGGACGTCTGATTTTGCTGGCCGAATCGTGCTTCGTCTTGGAACCAGACGTCAACGCGATCCAGAGGGAGATGACCTGGAGTGTGAAGGATCGTTTCCAACTGGAAGTTTTTTAAAAGTATCTTGGGTTTGCTGTGATTGTTTAGGGTGTTTAGAGCGGCTGGTTATCCAACTGAAACCGAGCGTATCCATGATGCGGTATACGTTTCGCAACTGATAGTCGATTTGGAAGGTGTCGCTAATGTATTGTCGTACATCCTGTGCAATCAAACGACCTCCCTCCTTTTTAACCGCGTTTTCTTCAATAAAATGTGCGACCTGTTCTCGCTGAGAGACGGAGAGCTGGCAGGGTCTACCCGGACTAGGTTTGGATTGCAGGCCTTCAAGTCCGTGAGCCAGGTAGTTGGATACCCATGTATTAACACTGCCTCTGGCAACCCCAAGGTAAGCGGCTATCTGAGTACGTGTTTCTCCTTTCTTGAAATGATACAAAGCTAAATAGCGGGTCCGTAATTGGCCGTTGGATGTCTGCTTTGCTAATTGTTTAAAGTCGTCGGCGGTATGCATATGAAAATCACTCGAATATGAATACTGCCATTAGATCAAACTTTTAAGGCAATTGGTATTATGCCAATCCGCACAGGACAGCTTATAAAAAAGAAGGGAGAGCACCGCCCTACTCGGTACTCCCCCTTTGAACAACAAGGTACTTAAAAAGTAATGACTTACTGTGGTTCGCGCAGATGGAAAATCTGACAGCGTGTGGCCAGATCAGGCTGCTGCGCAATATTGGTTCCTTCGGCCAGACCACAGTCGGTTAAGCCAAGCGGCAAGCGCGTATAGCGGTTAAACAGCATCATGCCACCACCCTCTTTCGGCGTTAAACGCCATTGCGCCGTTTTCTCTTGGCAGTTCACCATAGTGATGTTGGCACCCGGGACAACCTGGTTGGCATCCACACCAACACATAACTCACTGTCAGCGTCCTGCTTCAGCGACAGATAGCCCGTATCGGTTGGCACAAATAACCAGCTTTGCTCAGCCTGATAATCAAAGGCTTGCTGTTCAATATTAGCGCCATTGACCGCCAGCGCCTTACCACTTTGCTGGCTCATCAGGGCCACTTCACCCATAGGGCGCAGCTGCCACTGATTACAGGCACTGTCGGTATTGTGCTGTAGCACTGCCTGATTAGCCGATGCAGAGCATCCGGCAACCGCCAAAGGCTTACCCGAATAACGGTTACTTAGCGTAACATTGCCATCGATACCGGCTTCCACTTTCCATTGCTGGCAGTAGTTATTGCGCCAGGCCGCCGATTGCACGCGGGCATTGTCGTTCGTAGAGCAATTAGCCACTTCCAGGAATTTACTGTCTTCGCGGTTAGCCAGACGAATGAAACCGTCGGTGGTCGAGTCCAGCACCCACTGGCCGTTAGTACCGGCGCACTGACGCTGCACTGCGCGGTTGTCTTCCGGGTCGGCAGAGATATCCAGACACAGTTCACTGGTTGCATTCACCAACTGATAACGCTGACCTTGTACACGGGTTACCAGCGGGCCGTTCTCACCCGATGGTGGCGCCACTTCCACACCTGGAGTTAGAGGCTCACCAAATTCCGGCTCGCCGGTCTCAGACCAGGTAAATTTCTGTGCGCGCAATGAACGGGTAGCACTACAACCATGCTCAACAGAGTCATTACCGTGATACACCAGCCAGTCTTCACTACCATCCGGTGAGGTAAAAAAACCGTTATGGCCAGGACCGAATACCGTTTCGGTGCGGCTGAAAACAGGTTCAGGCGATTTGGTCCAGTGGTCAGGATTCATCGGGTCGTTACCGGTTAACTCCAGTAAGCCGAGCTTATAATCCGGTGTATTACAAAAACTGGCTGAATAGGTCATAAATGTGCGGCCGTTGTGCTGCAGAATTTCAGCCCCTTCGGTTACCTTACGGCCACTGATTTCCCAGTCCAGCTCTGGTGTTGTCAGCACCATATGTTCCTGGTCTTTCAGCGTCCACGGGTTTTCCATTTCAGCAATAATGTTTAGCTGTGTATCACCACGCCACTGTGAATAGATCACGTAGAGCTTGCCGTCGTGTTCCAGATAGTTCCCATCGATATTCCACACTTCCGGCATCAGTGCGCCTTTGTACTGATACGGTCCCATGGGATCATCACCCACACTTTCCAGCACGTTAAGGTGCTGATAATCCAGCGTGCCGTCCTGTCCGGCGGTGTACATCATGTACCAGCGATAGCCGTTTGGCCCTTTTAAGCGGTGGAATTCGAACGCCCAGAAATTACAGCAACGCTCAGGGTCAGTAGACGACCACACATTAACCGGCGTCGCATCAGCTAAACCTGCAAGTGTTGGCGATTTACGCATCACTAACTGCGAGGTCCAGGTGGTCGTGGTCAGATAATAGTTACCGTCCCAGTATTCCAGCCATGGATCGGCGCCATTAGGAAGCAGGGGGTTAGTGAAAATGCCCGATGCTTCAGTCGCGACATTTACCTTGGTTTCAGTGACCTCTTCGTTGTCTGTGCTGTTACAACCGGCAAGGCAAGACATTACCAACAGACCAATACCAAGTCGTTTAAGCGACTTTGAAATCATGATTGCTCTCTCTATCTGAGTTACCACCCCCGCCAGCCGGCGGGTGCTACGATTAATGACTTAACGCTGACCTACTTTGTGTCAAAGGCGTAAACGATTCGCGTTGAGTAAACTTCGCCCGGCAATAAAGTGGTGCTTGGGAAGTTAGCCTGATTCGGTGAGTCGGGATAATGTTGCGGCTCCAGACACAGGGCACCACGGAAAATATGCTGCTGGCCAAAGCCTTCGGTAGCCCCTTCCAGGAAGTTACCTGAATAAAATTGTACTGCCGGCTCTTCGGTGAGTACCCGCAGAATCCGACCAGAGCTAGGATCGTAAACGGTAGCCGCTTCGATTAGCTCATTGTCTACCTGTTCTTTTAACACGTAGTTATGATCGTAACCTTTACCCAGTGCCAGTTGCTCGTTGTCGGCTTCAATATCGCGGCCAATGGCTTTGGGTGAAGTAAAATCGAAAGGCGTTCCTGCCACCGGAGCAAGCTCGCCCGTGGGGATCAGACCACCGTCTACAGGCGTGATATATTTACCGTTGATTTGTAGTTCGTGATCTAAGATGGTGCCTTTGCCAGCCAGATTGAAATACGAGTGCTGGGTGAGATTCACTACTGTAGGCTTATCGGTGGTAGCGATAAACTGCATATCCAGCGTATTGTTGTTGGTCAGCGTGTAAGTGACTTCGGTAGTCAGCTCACCCGGGTAGCCTTGGTCGCCGTCCGGGCTGACCAGCGTCAGTGTAACACCGGCACTGTTAGCCGTTGCAAACGGGGCCATTTTCCATACTTTCTTATCGAAGCCCTGAACACCGCCGTGCAGATGGTTGTCGCCATCATTGGTAGCAAGCTGATACTCGATGCCGTTTAAGGTAAACTTACCGTCTTTAATACGGTTACCATAGCGGCCGATCAGCGCGCCAAAGTAAGGGTTACCGTTTTCATATTCTTCGATGGTTTCCATACCGTACACAATATTGCCTAACTCACCGTTGGCATCAGGGGTAACGATACGGGTAATAATGCCGCCGAAGCTGATCACTTCCACTTCTACATTATTGCTGTTTTTAAGGGTGACTTTTTCAACCGGGGTCGCGTCGCTCAGCGAACCAAACGCGCTAACGGTAGCGCTGGGAGTGGTAGTCATAGATTGTCCTTGCTTGTTAGCCATAACCTGATTGGCACAGCCAAAGGTCAGAGTTAGTACTCCGGCCAGCAGCCACTTGGCCTGTTTACCGGAGCGGGAGAAAAACGCAGGGCGAACCCCGGAAAGAGATAACGACGGCATAGTTTACATTCCTACAATAATTTTTATACTTTTATATTACAATTAACATAGGAAATGCAAGTCTATCAGACCTGAATTTCGCCGTTGTTAACCATAATACAGTCCATTCCGGCATCCCGGGCCGCCTGACGACCAATCTCGGTATCTTCGAACACCACGCATTTAGACGGCTCAACACCCATTTGTCTGGCAACGGTGAGAAAGGTTTCCGGATGCGGTTTGCCATGGGTCACATCAGTCGCCGTAACTAACGAATCGATGCGCTCAAGCAGGCCGTGGGCCGTGAGCAGATGCTCGGCATGGGGGCGCTCGGCGCCGGTACCGATACCAATTGCCATATGCGGGCGATAGTGATTAAACACGGCCATGGTCGATTCGATAATGACCGGCTCAAGGTTCATCGCTTCCCAGCTTTCGCGCTTATAGTGGGCAACTTCAGACGGGTCATGGTCCATACTGAATTTGTCATTCAGTACCACCACGGTTTGTCGCGTAGGCACGCCACCCAGTGAATACATATAATCGAGATCAAAGGGATAACCGAAGTTTTCGCAGGTCACCCGCCACGCTTCCATGTGCGCTGGCATAGAGTCTACCAACGTGCCATCCATATCAAACACAATGCCCTTATAAGAGCTTAAGTCGACCATGAGTACTCCTAATCAATCTGTACAAGTCATAAAATAAAATCGCAATGTAACACGTGCTACTTGCGATAATATTACTATGACTGGTATGACAATGATGTTGGCTCATCTTTGCAATGAGCCAACAGGTCGATTAGATACCTTGCTTAAGCTGATAGTAAGCCGCGTTGTAGCGCAGTTCTGACTTGAAGTTGCGCAGGTTGGTATCGCTGTCGATAACGACAGTTTCAACACCAGCCATCTCCGCAAAGTCTTCAATGACTTCTGAGCTTAATGCCTGGCTGTAAGCTGCGTGGTGCGCACCACCAGCATGGATCCAGGCAGCAGCAGCTACTTCCAGATTTGGCTTAGGCTCCCACAGCGCCGAAGCAACCGGCAGGTGTGGTGTAGTTTCTGGTTGCTCAACGGTTTCTACTTCGTTGATCAGAATACGGAAACGGTTACCCATATCGATTGGCGATACGTTGATGGAAGGACCTGCTTTGGCCGCAAACAGCAGACGCGGCACGTCACACTTCACGCCAATGGTATGGCGGTGCAGTTCCAGACGAGGCTTCTTACCGGCAATTGACGGGCAGATTTCCAGCATATGCGCACCCAGTACCTGATCCACTGAATCAGTGAAGTTATAGGTGTAGTCTTCCATAAATGAACAACCACCCTCAAGGCCCTGCGCCATCACTTTCATGGTGCGTACCATAGCCGCTGTTTTCCAGTCACCCTCACCGCCGTAACCATAGCCTTTCGCCATTAAGCGCTGAGTTGCCAGACCAGGCAGACCAGTCAGGCCAGCGAGGTTTTCAAAGCAATTTGTGAAAGCACCAAAACCACCATCGATGAAGAATTTCTCCATACCCAGTTCCAGGCGGGCTTCTTTCATCAGGCGATCGCGCTGATAATCGTCGGTCAGCAGTTCTTTGCTAACATCGTATTCCTGATAGTAAGCGTCCAGTTGCGCTGCTACGTCGCCGTCGCTAATGCTGTTAACCACATCCGCTAAGTCCTGCAGGCCGTAAGCATGCACTTCGTAACCAAAGGTAATTTGTGCTGCAACCTTGTCGCCCTCAGTTACCGCTACGTTACGCATGTTGTCACCAAAGCGTACTACTTTCAGTGACTTGCTTTCTGCCCAACCTAATGCTGCACGGCACCAGCCGTCGATCTGCGCGACGGTTTTAGGGTTTTGCCAGTGACCAACCACTACCTTACGCTCTTTACGCATACGGCTGCCGATGAAACCAAATTCACGGTCACCGTGGGCACTCTGGTGGGTGTTCATGTAGTTCATATCGATGCTGCTCCACGGCAGACCGGCATTAAACTGAGTATGCAGGTGTAACCATGGCTTTTGCAGTTCGTTCAGGCCGGCAATCCACATTTTGGCTGGCGAGAAAGTGTGCATCCACAGGATCAAACCAACACAGTTTGAATCGCTGTTTGCCGCCTGGCATACCTGATGGATTTCAGCTGCAGATTTTACGGTGTCTTTGTAAACCACTTTAACCGGCAGGTTGTTTTCGTTCAGGCCTGCGGCCAGCGCCTGGCTGTTACCTGCGACTTCTTCAAGTACGCGTGGGCCATACAGATGCTGAGAGCCGGTAATAAACCATACTTCTTTTTGTACTGTAGTCATAATTCTGTCCTCTATTAATAAAGGGCTTGCAGGTAGAGTTACTCTTGGCCGTAGTAGGCGTTTTTACCGTGCTTGCGTAAATAATGTTTGTCCAATACGGCTTGCTTGAGCACAGCGGCATTGGGATCTAAAGTCCTTGTGAGATAAGCCATTTTGGCGATCTCTTCGAGCAGCGCGGCATGATATACCGATTGTGCTGCATCCTTACCCCAGGTGAATGGCGCATGGCCGGCAACGATTACCATCGGTGCTGCGGCCGGGTCGCGATCCACATAGGCATCAGTAATCTGAACCCCGGTTTCTTCTTCGTAGTCACCGTTTACCTGTTCATCGGTCAGGTCACGGGTACAAGTAATTTCACCATGTACATAATCAGCATGAGTGGTGCCCAGGCAAGGAATGCTCTGGCGCGCCTGTGCCCACGCTGTGGCATAGGTTGAGTGGGTGTGTGTTACACCACCAATCGAGTCAAATGCACGGTAAAGGTGGGTATGGGTTTTGGTATCAGAAGAAGGACGCATGGTGCCTTCCACGATGTTATTTTCCATATCCACGATAACAATGTCTTCCGGCTTCATCTGATCGTAAGACACGCCGCTCGGCTTTATAGCCACCACGCCCTTATCCCGATCAACCTGTGACACATTACCAAAGGTGTAAATCACCAGATTACGGCGCTGAAGCTCCATATTGGCTTCATACACTTCCCGTTTTAATTCGGTGTAGCTCATGCTTTACCTCCACTGACATAGTCGCCCAGCGTTTGATAGTTTTGGTACAACTCGTCGTAAATACCGACTTTCGATGCATCCGGCAGATATTGTTTGCAAACAGGCGACGCCATTACCTGCTGAGCTTCGGCGACGGTTGGGTATTCGCCAGCCGCTACAGCAGCCATAATGGCCCCGCCCAGGGCACAACTCTGTTCACTTTCCAGTACGTCGATAGGACAATTCCACACATCGGCGCAGGTTTGCATTACGTAGTCAGATTTTTTCGAAATGCCGCCAATGACTACCACCGAGTTAATTGGTACGCCTTCCTCACGGAAGCGCTCGGTAATCGCCCGCGCGCCAAACGCAGTGGCTTCCACCAGCGCTTTAAATAATTGCGGGGCATCGGCGCCCATTTTGATACCGGTTAACGCCATGGAAACGGTTTGGTCGGCATCCGGGGTACGGCGGCCATTAACCCAATCCAGCGCGGTAATATCTTTGGCACTTACCGGCAGGTTAGCGGCTGCAGCAGACAAGCGCTGTAAGGTCAGCGATTCAATCTTATCGACCAGTTCATCAGCACCAGATTCCACCAGCTCGTGGAGTAAATTGTTAGTTGGCCACAGCACCAGGTTTTTAAACCAGGCGTACAGATCGCCAAACGCAGACTGACCGGCTTCCAGGCCTACCAGCCCGGGAATCACCGAACCATCCACCTGTCCGCAGATACCGCGTACACAGGTTTCGCCAATGGTTTCGTAAGAGGTTACCGTGATGTCACAGGTTGACGTACCCATCACCTTAGTCAGTACGCCTTCGCGAACATTGGCAGCCACCGCGCCCATGTGACAGTCGAACGCGCCATAACCCACTTTAATCCCCGCAGGCAGGCCCAGTTTTTCAGACCATTCGGCGGTTAACTCACCGGCAACCTGATCGCTGGTTTGAGTTGCCGGGTTCAGGGTATCCACCAGGCCATCCAGCAGCGGATCGACCGAGGTAAAGAAATCATTTGGCGGGAAACCGTTCCAGGCTTCATTCCACATTAGTTTATGGCCAGTTGCACAACGGCCCATCTGCAGTTGTGAAGGATGAGTTGTGCCGCACATTAATGCAGTCATCCAGTCACAATGCTCCACCCAGCTATAGGTGGCCGCTTTTACCGCCGGATCCTGACGGAAAATGTGCAAGGCTTTGGCCCAGTACCATTCCGAAGAATAAATACCGCCCATATAAGCCAGGTAGTTTACATCGTTGTTATTGGCAGCCCTGGTGATCTCACCGGCTTCTTTCAACGACGTGTGATCTTTCCACAATACGAACATCGCATTGGGGTTTTCTTTAAACTCTTCGGTTAATGCCAGTGGCACGCCTTCGGCATTGATTGCGACAGGTGTAGACCCGGTAGTGTCGAAGCTCATGCCAACAACTTTATCAGCCGTACCGGCAGGTACCTTGGACCACAGCGCATTCACCACTTCGATCAGGCTATCCACATAGTCCTGAGGGTGCTGACGATACTGATCCTTAGCGGGCTCGCAATAACGGCCCTGTGCCCAGCGCGGGTAATTTACCATATGGCTGGCCAGCTCTTCGCCGGTTGTTACATCTACCAATAAGGCTCTGACCGAATCAGAGCCATAGTCCAGCCCTAATGTATAACGAGACATATTTTTTAATTCCACTCACTGCTAACAAAATTAGCCAATAAATTTTAATTGTATGATAATATCAATAATAGGTAAATGTAAAGGTAATATAAAATTAATATTAACAGTATAGCTGGTGAATAAATCGTCATCGGAGAAGTTGGTATAGTTACCAACTAAAAACTGTTAAGCGCAACTGCCAAGGCCTGAAAAACTTAGTAACCCTTTGAATTTATTAAGAGTGGAAAGAACTATGACTACCCAGTTAGAACAGCTAAAATCTATCACGACCGTCGTTGCTGACACCGGTGACTTCGAAGCCATTGCTTTGTATCAACCCCAGGATGCAACCACCAACCCATCGCTATTGTTAAAAGCCGTACAAATTGAAAAGTACCGTCCGCTGGCAATCGAAGCGGTAAAATGGGCGAAAGATCAGGGCGCTACCGATGACGTAGCTGCCGTTGCAGCAGACAAACTGGCGGTACTTATTGGCGCTAAGCTAATGGAACAGGTACCCGGTTATGTTTCTACCGAAGTAGACGCGCGTTTATCTTTCGATACTATGGCCACTGTTGAAAAAGCCAATCACCTACTGGCGCTATACCGGGATCAGGGCATCGATACCAGCCGCGTACTGATTAAAATTGCTGCCACCTGGGAAGGTATTCAGGCTGCGCGCATTCTGGAAGCCCAGGGCATTAAAACCAATGTCACTCTGGTTTTCTCTTTTGCCCAGGCCCGCGCATCTGCTGAAGCCGGCGCTTTCCTTATCTCACCTTTTGTTGGCCGTATTCTTGACTGGTATAAAGCCGATCAGCCAGATGCTGACTTTAGCGGTGCAAACGATCCGGGCGTGCAGTCGGTTACTCGTATCTATAACTACTTTAAAGAAAATGGTTATGACACCATCGTAATGGGCGCCAGCTTCCGTAATATCAGTGAGATTCAGGAACTGGCCGGCTGTGACCGTCTGACCATCAGCCCGGGATTACTGGATGAGCTGGCAAACACTGATGCAGAACTGCCGCGTAAACTGACACCGGTTGATTCTCCTAAAGCGGCACCGGCGGCGTTAACCGAGCAAACTTTCCGTTGGGATATGAACGAAGATGCCATGGCAACCGATAAGCTGTCTCAGGGTATTCGCCAGTTTGCAAAAGATCAGGTAACACTGGAAACGATGCTGACTGATCTGGCCAAATAATCAGTCTCACTTATTATAAAAAAGCGGCTGACAAGTATTTGTCAGCCGCTTTTTTAATTATACGAATGCCGATAGAAATGTATTATTTATTGGTGGGTGTGTGACCCTCAATAAAGCGACGAACATCGTTAAACAGTTCAACCTTCGCCTCGCTGTTCACGTACATCATGTGGCCCCCTTCATAATAGGTATACCAGATTTGCTCTGCGTTTATTGCATGGCGGTTAAGGGTATATTCGGCATCAAAGAACGGCGTGACCAAATCGTAATATCCTGATGCTACTAACACATCCAACTGAGGGTTAATTCGCAATACCTCTGATAATTGTCCCGCCGTTGTAACGTAAGTTGGCTCCCAGGCACTACCGTCTTTATTGGTGCGGTAACGCCAGTAACGTCTTAGATCAGGGTCTGCCGGTGACAGGTACTGACGCTCCCAGTCAACGTTGAGTGAGTTACGCATATAAACCTGTAAGGCGCTGTTAAAGGCTGCCGAGATGGTATCTGATGCCGCATCCCGTTTGGTGCTGTCATCCAGATCGTCACGCTCATCGCCTAAGTAGCGCGCATCCAGTAAGCCAACGGTTTTGCTTTCATCCCGCAATAACTCTTTAGCGAAGCGCCGTGCACTGATCCTTAAATCAGCGCGTTCAACGTATTGAGGATTTAAGCCGGTAAAGTAAGCCAGGCGCTCAACCAGTTGGCGTTTTTGTTCGGGCTTTAAACGGTTGCCGGCAAACAAGCCAGGCAGTAGTTCGTTAGTGGCAAACTGACGTGCCTGCTCCAGAAATGCCTGTTTATCCTGCGGTACCGGGGTGACTTTACCGTGATATAAAGCAGCTGCCGCCATCGTAGGCACATAAGTAACATAGGAGATAATATTATCCGGGATATACGGCGATGAGCCCTGATAGTCCAGCGCCTGTGAAACAAACACCAGCCCGTTAATACTAATCTTCATGTTTTTTTGCAGTATGTTGGCCACGTAGGCCGCGCGGGTGGTGCCGTAACTTTCACCAAGAATAAAAATCGGCGAACCCCATCGGTTATTCTCAGTCATCCAGGTACGGATAAACTCAGCCATCGATTGCGCATCTTCTTTAAGCCCCCAGAACGCTTTACCTTCATACTCCCCCACAGCCCGGGAATATCCGGTGCCGACCGGGTCGATAAAAACCAGATCCGTGACATCCATGATTGAGTTGCCTGAGCTCTTAGGTAGATAAGGTGGTAAACCTGGATGAGATGCATCCGAAGGCACTTCAGCAAAAGCCGGCCCCAGGCCGCTCATATGTAGCCAAACCGACGCCGAGCCCGGCCCGCCATTCCACACGAAGGTTACGGGCCGTTTAGCTGTTTCGGCTTTTTGCTTGGTATAGGCAAAGGAAAAGATACTGGCCTTAGGCTCGCCTTTTAAATCGCGTAGATAGGTTTCACCCGCGGTAGCCCTGTAGGCAATTTTCTGACCGTTAAACTTACCACTGTGATTAGTAATGAACGCCTGCGGTGCTTCGACCGGGAGTTTTTCATCCTCAGCCTGTGCCGATGTCATCAACAAGCCAATTACCATTAACCAGTACTTAGTCCCCAATCCAAACCGCATAGTTGCTCCATCTGTTTTTAGATTTATTGCCATTTAAGTATATAGCGATTTCACCACAATACAGGTTACAAACGGCGAGCCCCCACAAACCGATGATGAACATCCGGTATAGCCGAATGAAAAATAATGTGGTCAAACCATCAATAAATGAGTATGTTAAATCCCGTTTTAGGATGTCCCACCATTAACAAGGAATGAGCTTTATGAAGTTATTAAAGTCTGCCGCCCTTTTTCTGTTACCCACCACGATATCAGCGAACGCCAATGCCGAATACCTGATTAACCTGGCCGATTTTCCTGACTGGTTCCAACAATCCATGGCCAGAGAAACCAGTGTCGAAACCAACGGAAAAATGGTTATCGAACGGTTGAATGTCGACGCCCAGGTAAAAGGCAACCCCGTGTTACAGGACAGCGGTAGCACCGACGTATGGTATTACACTATGGATATCGGCTCTGACTCACCGGTGGAATGTTACGCCTTTTTAGAGTTTGATGGCGCAGCCAACTCCCTGCATGCCATTGTGGAACACAGCCTTGGCGGCGCAGAGCAGATTAACGGAAAACCCTTATCCGGGCGTTTCACGCTGGGCCTGGATATGGGCATGATTGGCGACACGCCTTTCCTGCAATTAGACACTTTATATAACTTAGGCGAAGGCAGCGAAAAGGTTGCCGGCGTATTAAAAGGGTTATCAGCTCAGACCAACCAGAGCCTGCAAATTTGTGTGCATAATGAAATGGGCTATCAGCAGGCTTTCCACGACGTATTCACCAGTTTTGTCCAGGCTTTTACGGCTAACGATCAACAGCCAGAACTGTATGAGGCCACCTACCGCATGACCATTAATGGTATTCCGGTAGGTTACTCTCAGGAGAAACACACCATTGATCAGGACGGCGATATTGCAACCGTCTTGCGAGATGCCATGATTACCCCGGTGGACCAGGTAGCGGTATCACGCTCAGATTCGCAAACACTGGAATGGAGCCGCCCCGATGGCTCACTTATTAACGCTCAGGAATATACCATTGAAAATGGCCAGCTGGCTTCACAGTTTGCTATCAGTTCTGCCGAAGATGCCTGGCAGGTAACAGGCCAAATGCAGGGTAAAGAAGTCAGCGCTACTCTGGAATACAACAGCTGGTTATTGTCGAGTTTCGGTAATTACACTGAAACGGCGCTACTGCTGGCCAGCGATGCACCATCAGCCGATTATCACATCTGGCTTTCTGATGCCGACCCAACCTCAGCCTTGCCGGTCACCTTTACCAAAATCGACGAACTGCCAGACGCCAATTTACAGTTTGATCTGGGTCCGCTAACCCTTAAATACCTGGCCACAGAGAATGGTTCCTTTGAAAAAGGCTCCATTGCTCAGGGCGGTGCCGAGCTGAAACTTGAAAAAGTGTACAGCAAAGGCCAGCCGGTAATGCCATGAAAAAACTCCTGACCACCCTGGCACTGACGTTTTCAATAAACGTTAGTGCACAGTCAGTGCCGTCACTGGCTGAGATACCGCTGACAATGAGTGCCAGCCAGTCGGGCGCTTTAACGAACGCTATTTACCTGGAAGTAGAAACGCGCCAGGTCGCCTCGCTGGTAAAACATCTGAGCAACTACAGCGGTGTGACCACAGAGCAGTTGAGTAATAATACCGTAGCGGTCGGATTAGCCCATCAGCCGACGTTTACCGGCGCGATTCAGAGTAAATATGCGCAGCCCAGTTTTGTTATTGATACCAACGAACCGGCAACCCGGGCATTTATCGAGGGGTTTACCAAAACCCGCACGAATACCGACGAGCTGGAAGCAATCACCGCCTATGTGAGTGAGTACATTAATGAGCCGACCTATATTCATGGGTTCAATCTGGCCTCTACGGTAGCTACGCAACGTTCTGGCGACTGCACTGAGTTTGCCACCCTGACAACCGCTTTAGCCAGAGGTTTAGGCATGCCTGCCCGGTTAACCCTTGGAACTGTGATCACAGCTTACGCTGACTCAGCCGATGCATTTGGTCATGCCTGGACTGAGGTCTGGTATAAGGGTAAATGGCAGATTATTGATGCCGCACTGTACGGCGCTGACGGACAGCAGTTTTACTATCTGCCTACCGGCACACTCGACAATGAAGGGCCTGGCTTTGCCATGTCTTTAGTGATGGCTTCTTCTTTGTTTCCCAACCGCGTGGTAAATGTACAAAACCTGCAATAAGCGGTTGTAAGCGATGCGCATCTGTTTGGGCAAATGCGCACGCACTATTTAACTAGAATCGCACGCTGGTCGCCAGCGTTATGCTGGTCATCCCTCTCGATATGTAAGCTTTGGCACCAGCCTGTCCGAAGCAGTCGACGGCACTATCACCAAAATAGCAGACAAAACCACGGTTAATCTATCCAGGTAAGGCGAAATATGAAAAGGCTGTTCGCTCACCTGTACATCAAACAGATAACGCTTGTATTCAATACCAACAAAATCGCCGCCGTTGTTTTTTATATCAGCCAGATCGTGTAATCACGAGCGTCATCCTCTAAAGGATTAACTCAATGTGATGGTTGCATATTACCACCCAATAAATATAATAATGCGAACTATTATCATTCACATTAGGATTATTAATGAAATATAACGCGATCAGTCTCGCTTTGCTTACCTCTATTGCTCTGCCAGCCGGCGTTGCGAACGCAAAGGCGGTACCTGACGATGAGGATATTGAAAAGCTCACGGTTAGTGGCGAGCGCTTAAATAATTATCTGTATGAAAAAGCTGATAGCCTGTCCCGACTGGATCTGGATATTAAGGATTTACCTCAGTCAATCAGTGTGATTGGCGAGGAAATGATTGATGATTTCGCGTTAAATAACATTAATGCGGTACTCGATACCGTGACCGGCCTCAACGTAGAGGAAGTCGAAACCGACCGGACTTATTTTACGGCCCGTGGCTTCGACGTAACCAACTTTCAGGTCGACGGTCTTGGCTTACCGGTATTAAGCGGCAACGTACATGGCGACATCGACACCGCCATTTACGAAAGAGTTGAGGCATTGCGTGGGGCAAACGGCCTGATGACCGGTACCGGCAGCCCTTCGGCTACCATCAACTACGTGCGTAAAAAACCTACCGAGAACACTCAGATATCAGCCCGCGCTCAGTTGGGTAGCTGGAGTGCCAAACGCCTTGATATCGATGCCTCAGCACCTTTATCTGACTCAGTAGGCGCTCGCGTGGTAGTGGTAAAAGAAGACAAAGAGTCCTATCTCGACCGCTACGAGTTAGATAAAACCGTGGCTTACGGCGTGATCAGCGCTGCCCTTACCGACACTACTCAGTTAACTGTTGGTGCCAGCCAGCAAACCAGCGATGCCAAGGGCAATATGTGGGGCGCGTTAACCCTGTACTACGCCGATGGTATGCCAACTAACTTCGACACCAGTACCAGCACGTCTGCCGACTGGTCACGATGGGATGTTACCGACACCCGCTATTTCGCGTTCCTGGAACAGCAACTGTCCGAAGGCTGGTCACTAAAAGCCGATTACACGCACATTGAAACCGACGAAGACACCCAGCTGTTTTATACGTACGTATCACGCGATGCAGATACCGGTGTTACGCTGTTGGATCCTGAAACCGGTCTGGGCCTGATTGGCTACGGCAGCGAATACACGCTGGATGATGAGCACGATTACGCAGATATCTACCTTAACGGTAACTTCGATGCCTTCGGACAATCACATCAGGTAATGATGGGAGCAAGCTATGCTAAAGTCGCTTACACCGATCAATCGCTTTATGACTTCCATACCGGTAACGGCTTCCCGTTACTGCCAGCCATGGAAGACTGGACCGGTGACACACCACTACCAGAGTTTACCGATGGCGCTACCGGCAGTGATGTAGAAGAAGAACAAACCGCGGTATATTTTGGTGGAAACTTTGCGCTGACCGACAGCTTGTCGCTGTTAGCCGGTGGGCGCTTTAACCAGGTGGAAGTCACTGGTACCTCCTATGGCATCGACGAGACCCTCGATGAAAACGCGTTTGTTCCATACGGTGGCCTGGTTTACGCCATTAATGACGACATCAATACCTACTTCAGTTACACCGAGGTATTTACCCCCCAAACCGAACGGGATGCCAACTTTGACCGCCTCGACCCGATTACCGGTGAGTCAAAAGAATTAGGGGTTAAGGCATCTCTGATGGATGGTAATGCGTTACTTACCGTAGCGTATTTCGATATTGATCAGGTTAATGTAGCCGTTGCCGATGGTTTTGCCGCCAACCCGGTATCCGGTGTGGAAGAGCAGGTTTACCGTGAAGCAGACGGCCTGAGCTCTAGGGGCTGGGAAGTTGACTTAGCCGGTGAAATTCTGCCTGGCCTGCAAACCAGCCTGGGTCTGACGTTTTTTGACCTCGATGGCGACCAGCTTGTTGCCGATTACACGCCAGAGAAACTGGTTAATGTAAATGCCACCTATCAGTTCCAGACATTACCGGCACTGAAAGTTGGTACGTCCATTCGCTGGCAGGACGCCACCTCACGCAATGTGGGCCAGGTGCCCGCCGCTTATGCTAACGCCGGTCAGGACATCGTCATTGAACAGGATGCCTACGCGCTGGTGAACATGATGGCCAGTTACACGGTTAACGACAGTATTACCATTATTGCTAACGTGAATAATGTCACCGACGAAAAGTATCTTAAGTCGCTTTATTGGGAGCAAGGTTATTACGGCGCCCCCCGTAACTACATGTTGTCAGTAAACTGGCAGTACTAAAAAACAAAAAGGCCGCTAAGCGGCCTTTTTCATTTCTGGTTGTGGTTATGCCTGTTCGGCAACCGGCTCAAGCTGAGGACCGGCTTTCACCAGTGCCCGGCCTTTGTCATTCACCGCAAATTGCTCAAAGTTATCAATAAACAATTCAGCAAGCTTAGTCGCCTTTTCGTACCACTCATCAGCACTTCCATAAGTATCACGCGGATCCAGAATGTCTGGGTCTACACCTGGTAGTGACGAAGGTACCTGAAGGTTAAAAATAGGCAATGTATGGCACTCTGCTTCTTCAATAGAGCCGTCCAGAATACGGTCGATGATAGCGCGGGTATCCTTAATAGATATCCGTTTACCAGTGCCGTTCCAACCGGTATTCACCAGGTAAGCCTGAGCGCCAACCGCGTCCATTTTAGCGACTAATTCTTCGCCGTACTTGGTTGGGTGAAGGGTTAAAAACGCTTTACCAAAACAGGCAGAGAAGGTCGGTGTAGGTTCGGTAATACCGCGCTCAGTACCAGCCAGCTTAGCGGTAAAGCCAGACAGGAAGTGGTACTGCGTTTGCGCATGATCCAGTTTAGAAACTGGCGGTAGCACACCAAATGCATCAGCAGTTAAGAAAATCACTTTCTTAGCGTGACCGCCTTTGGATACCGGCTTCACAATATTTTCGATATGGTGAATAGGATAAGACACCCGGGTGTTTTCAGTTACCGAGTTATCGTCATAATCCACTACGCCATTGTCATCAACAGTGACGTTTTCCAGCAATGCATCACGGCGGATAGCATGGTAGATGTCCGGCTCGCTTTCCGGGTCTAAGTTGATGGTTTTGGCATAGCAGCCACCTTCAAAATTAAACACGCCGTTTTCATCCCAGCCGTGCTCATCGTCACCAATTAAGCGGCGATGAGGATCGGTAGACAGGGTAGTTTTACCAGTGCCGGACAGACCAAAGAAAATTGCCACATCGCCCTCTTCGCCCATGTTGGCAGAACAGTGCATTGAAGCCATGTTGTTCAGTGGCAGGTAGTAGTTCATCATCGCGAACATACCTTTTTTCATTTCACCGCCGTACCACGTACCGCCGATGACCTGCATTTTTTCGGTCATATTAAACACGGTGAACACTTCTGAGTTCATGCCGTGCTCTTTCCATTTGGGGTTGCTGGTTTTAGAACCATTAAGCACTACGAAGTCCGGCTCGCCGAAGTTGGCCAGTTCTTCTTCTGTCGGGCGGATAAACATGTTCTTCACGAAATGCGCCTGCCAGGCCACTTCCATTACAAACCTGACTTTTAAGCGTGAGCTTTCATTGGCTCCACAAAATGTATCCACGACGAACAAACGCTTACCGGATAACTGTTCCCCCACCAACGCTTTAAGGTCGGCCCAGACTTCCGGGCTAATGGGTTTGTTATCGTTACGGGCAGCTTCGCTGTTCCACCACATGTGTTCTTTACTGACTTCGTCTTCAACAATGTATTTGTCTTTGGGGGAACGACCGGTAAAAACACCAGTGCTCACTGCCACGGCACCGGACTCGGTAACCACACCACGCTCATAACCGGTTAGATCATCACGGGTTTCCTCGGCAAACAATTGCTCGTAACTGGGGTTGTATATAATTTCGGAGGCATCGTTGATGCCGTATTTCGCTAAGGTTTCGACAGAAATGGCCATTGCCTTTTCCTCCGTGAACGGTTGAAAATTAAGTTAGAAAACTTTTCTAAAGGCAACGCTGAACTTATTGTTTTTATTTTGGTTGCAGGGTCTCTTTTAGGTATAACAAAGTTAAGCCAGCGGTACAACTGTAGCGGCATTGACGGAAATTAACATTGATATGCATCAGTTGAATGCGGTCAAAAATTAACCACCCATTTGTATGATTAATCTATTGTCCGTTATTCCGGAGTTTTCTCCCTCGTCTTCCTCGCACACACCTCCTCCGTCATCCCCGCACGCACACCCTCCGTCATCCCCGCATGCCTCTGAGCGGGGATCTCCTGAAAAGGTTGTCTAAGCTGATTCAGAGCTATAAGAAGATCCCGGCGTCAGAGTCGGAAGGAGGGTGCATAAAGTGACTGTCCACAAATTACATCCACAAATTAGTGCACCCTCCGTCATCCCCGCATGCGTCTGAGCGGGGATCCCCTGAAAAGGTTGTCTAAGCTGGTTCAGAACTATTGGGAGATCCCGGCTCGGGGGCCGGCATGGCTGGCTTTTTTTGAAATAGTAAGACTGTTTGGGAAGTCCCGGTCTTCGCGAAGCGAAACCGGGATGCCAACAGGCTCAGGCCTGTTGGCAGCAGAGGATAGTTAGTTTAACAATGCTGTGGCTTTGGCTACTACGTTTTCTACTGTGAAACCGAAGTGCTCCAGCAGTACGCCACCCGGTGCAGATTCACCGAAGGTTTGCATACCTACTACATCACCGTCGATACCGACATACTTGTACCAGAAGTCAGTATGGGCGGCTTCGATAGCCAGTTTCGGGACACCTGCTGGTAGTAGTGACTGTTTGTACGCAGCATCCTGCGCATCAAACTGTTCAGTACTCGGCATAGACACTACGCGAACCGCCACGCCGTCATCTGCCAGCTTAGCCGCGGCATCCACAGCTAAAGCGACTTCTGAACCGGTAGCAATCAGCACCAGTTGCGGGGTTCCTGCACAGTCTTTCAGCACATAACCGCCTTTCGCAACATCCGCTAACTGGCTCTCGCTGCGCGCCATGGTTCTGGTGCCCTGACGAGTAAAGACCAGCGCACTTGGACCCGCTTCTTTGATCAGCGCCTGGCGCCAGGCTTCGGCAGCTTCCACTGCATCACATGGGCGCCAGGTAGTCAGATTCGGAGTCAGGCGCAGGTTAGCCAGCTGTTCGATAGGCTGGTGAGTCGGGCCGTCTTCACCCTGACCAATAGAGTCGTGGGTATAAACGAAAATCGACTTCGCTTTCATCAATGAAGCCATGCGCACAGCATTACGCGCATATTCCATAAACATCAGGAAAGTAGCACCAAACGGCACGAAACCACCGTGCAGGGCAATACCGTTCATGATGGCGCTCATACCAAACTCACGCACACCGTAAAACACATAGTTGCCGGCTGCATCATCCTGAATGCCTTTTGCTTCAGGCCACAGGGTAAGATTAGAACCCGCCAGGTCGGCACTGCCGCCAATGATTTCAGGTAGCTGACCAGCAAAGAAACCAATCGCGTTTTGCGAGGCTTTACGGGTAGCCATGTCTTTCATATCAGCCTGACACTGACGAATATAAGTATCGGCCTTTTCGTTCAGATCGGCTGGTACCTGCTGTTTGATTACACGACGCTCAAACTCAGCTGCCAATTGTGGGTAAGCCGCTGCGTACTTGGCGAACTTAGCTTCCCATTGCTGCTCCGCGGCATTACCTTTTTCTTTGGCATCCCACTTCGCATAAATATCTTCTGGCACTTCAAACGGCCCGTGCGACCAGTCGAGTTGCTTACGCACTTCAGCGATTTCATCATCGCCCAGCGGCGCGCCGTGACAGTCATGGCTACCCGATTTATTCGGTGAACCGAAACCGATAACGGTTTTACAGCAAATCAGGGTAGGCTTGTCGGTAACCGATTGTGCCTCTTCAATCGCTGCCTGTAATGCCGCCTCATCGTGGCCGTCTACACCTTTAATCACGTGCCAGCCGTAAGATTCAAAACGCATTGGCGTGTTGTCGGTAAACCAGCCTTCTACGTGACCGTCGATGGAAATACCGTTGTCATCCCAGAACGCAATCAGTTTGCCCAGTTTCAACGTGCCGGCCAGTGAACAGGCTTCGTGAGAAATCCCTTCCATCAGGCAGCCGTCACCCAGGAAACAGTAGGTGAAGTGATTAACGATATCGAAATCATCGCGGTTAAACTGACCAGCCAGGGTTTTCTCGGCGATAGCCATACCTACGGCATTAGCGATACCTGCGCCTAATGGCCCGGTTGTGGTTTCAACACCGGCAGTGTAACCGTACTCCGGGTGACCCGGAGTTTTTGAATGTAGCTGACGGAACTGTTTAAGTTCTTCAATTGGCAGGTCATAGCCACTCAGATGCAGTAAGGCATACTGAAGCATAGAAGCGTGGCCGTTAGACAGCACGAAGCGGTCACGGTTAGCCCAGTTAGGATTTGCCGGATTGTGCTGTAAAAATTGCTGCCACAGTACGGTAGCAATGTCTGCCATCCCCATTGGTGCACCTGGGTGACCTGACTTGGCTTTTTGAATTGCTTCCACTGCGAGCATACGAATAGCATTAGCAGCGACTTGAGTTGATACTGACATGAGTGTAAAGACCTTTTATTACTATTATAATATAAATAATAAATTGAACCGGTGGTCTAACACAACCTATAAGTTAAAAAAAAGAAGCCTCAATACACTAATCGTTAACAAATGCCTGCTTATGAACACATTTTCAGGACAAAGTCTGGTTATATTGGGGCAAATCTGTCACGTTAGATCAGGCATGTAACGTTTCGGAGCACACTGCCATGACAGATCGCATACAAAGCCTGAATGCCGTTGGCATCCTGGTAGACGACTATGATGAAGCTATCACATATTTTACTGAGGTGCTCCATTTTACGCTCATCGCTAACGAAAAACATAAAAACGGTTTACGATGGGTATTGCTACACCCTCCCGGATTATCCTCCACCGGCATCATGCTTAACCTGGCCCGTTCAAAAATGGATAAGATTGCTGTGGGCAATCAGGCCGGCGATCAGGTGCTCTTTGTTCTGCAAACCAACGATTTCTGGCGCGACTACGAGTTTATGCAAAGCCAGGGCGTGGAGTTTATAGAAACGCCACGCGATGAAGATTACGGCACCGTGGCCATCTTTGAGGACCTGTACGGCAATAAGTGGGACCTGCTGCAGGTAAAGGACGCCTGATCCAAAGCACGGTTGTTACGCCTTGATACAAATAGCCAGTACCCTATTTGCCCGGATTGGGTTAAGCTCCATAAGTCAAAATAGTTAGAGGCTGTAAATCATGGAAGTATTACTGGACTATATTCTCACTCCGCAACTGTTTATCCTTATATTGGTGGTGATTCTACTTAAATCATCCATCAAGTTTGTGCCGCAGAACCGAGCCTATTTAGTTGAACGTTTTGGTAAATACCAGTCAACCAAAGAGGCTGGTCTCAACTTTATCGTGCCCTTTATCGACCGCATTGCTGCCGACCGCTCACTGAAAGAACAGGCGGTTGACGTGCCGGAACAAAGCGCCATCACCAAAGACAATATTTCGCTACATGTCGACGGTGTGCTCTATTTCCGGGTACTGGATCCTTACAAAGCCACCTACGGTGTCGACGATTACGTATTTGCCGTTACCCAACTGGCGCAAACCACCATGCGTTCAGAGCTGGGCAAAATGGAGCTCGATAAAACCTTTGAAGAGCGCGACCAGCTTAATACCAACATCGTAACCTCCATTAACGATGCCAGTGGCCCCTGGGGTATTCAGGTGCTGCGTTACGAAATTAAAGACATCGTGCCGCCTAACTCGGTAATGGAAGCTATGGAAGCGCAGATGAAAGCCGAGCGGGTAAAGCGCGCGCAAATCCTCGAGTCAGAAGGTGATCGTCAGGCCGCAATTAACCGTGCGGAGGGTGCTAAACAGTCAGTGGTACTGGCTGCTGAAGCCGATAAAACTGAACAGGTACTCAAGGCCGAAGGTGAAGCCCAGGCGATTCTGGCGGTAGCCGAAGCCCAGGCCGAGGCATTACGTAAGGTGGGTGAAGCCGCCGATACAGAAGAAGGTCAAAAAGCTATTCAGCTCGACCTCGCTACCAAAGCCATAGAAGCCAAGCAGGCGATTGCCAAAGAGTCGTCCATTGTGTTGCTACCCGACGGTAATACTGAAGCGGCCAGCCTGGTAACGCAGGCCATGGCTATCATCAATAAAATGAACAACAAAGACTAACGCCTATGGACTGGATATACGAAAATGTCACCACGGTACTGGTAGTCACCGGTTTAGCGTTGTTAATCATTGAAGTGGCGATACTGGGTTTTGCCACTTTTGTGCTGTTTTTTGTTGGTTTGGCAGCACTTATCACCGCTGGCATTTTTTATACCGGCGTGCTGGAAGCAACCTATATCAATGCCTTTTTCTGCTGTGCGGTGCTAACCGCTATTATTGCGCTGGTGCTCTACAAACCGCTTAAGCAAATGCAGCAACAGGTAGAAAAGAAAACGGTAAATGGTGACTTCAATGGCTTACGGTTTCGCCTGTCTGAGGCTATCGCTCCCGAAGCTCCTGGTACGCATAAATATTCGGGTATCAGCTGGTCCGTGCAATGTGATGAGCCTATCGCTGCCGGTACTGAGGTTGAGGTGACCAACGCCGAGGTAGGGATATTTCATGTCCGCCCGGCTGCCGCAAAATAGCTGAAGAAATTACGCCATTTAGGTGGCAGTGGTTAACTCCACTGCCTTATTACAGCCCGGGCATTGAGCTCATCAAACTCACTGTTAACCTTCAGGTATAACTGGTTCTGGCTGGCATCAAATACATATTCCACCACCCCATTTAAGCTGTTTAGCTCGGCTAACTGACTAGCCTCTGGCTGTACATTATTTGGCACGGTAAGAGCCACTCGCTTGAGCTTTTCGCCGGCGCGAATGCCCACCACAATTACACACCAAACCACGGCGATAACGGCACCAGTATAATAGGCTGTAGTAGGGCCTGCCTGTGCCGTTACGGCACCAGAAAGAATACCACCCAGGAATGCACCAAAAAACTGAAAGCTGGCATAAATGCCCATGGCCGTGCCTTTCTGACCGGCCGGTGCAATGGTAGATAGCAGCGCCGGAAAGTTTGCTTCCAGGTAGTTAAAACCGGTAAAGAATATCAGCAGGCCAGCGCCCAGTAACCACCAGCTCTGCCCCGCCGAAGGCAATAGTGCAAAGGCACAGCCAAGCATAATAACTGCCGCCAGCAGCATTGAGCGTGGCGTGCGGCCACGACTGCTGCGCATCATCATGGCGAGTAAAAATACCGATGCCAATAACACCGGCAGGTAAATTGTCCAGTGATTGTCCAGCGTCAAACCCAGCTTCACCATGGTGGAAGGCACCTGCACAAACAACAGCGTGATCATCATATGCAGCAGCATAACACTGACATTCAAACGCCATAAATCACGAGAAGTAAACAATTGCCACACCTGGTCCATACGCGGCAGGGTATCGGCATTAAATTGTTTGGGGCTGTCAGGCACTGCCCATTTCACCAGAGGTAAACAACACAACGCCAGAATACCGGTGACCCAGAATACCCCGGCAAGTCCCAAGCTCTCTGCAATCAACGGCCCTATCACCACCGCGATGTAAAACGAAAAGCCAATGGCAATGCCAATAATCGCCATCACTTTGGCCCGCTGTTGCTCGCGGGTCACGTCGGTAGCCAATGCCATAATAGCGCCGGCAATAGCCCCGGCCCCTTGCAGAATTCGCCCGGCAATCAGCCACATCATTGAGTCGGCCATGGCAGCGATAATACTGCCCAAAGCGAAAACGGAAAGCCCGAGTAAAATAATCGGCTTGCGCCCCCATTTATCCGACAACATGCCCATCGGAATTTGCAGCGCCGCCTGGGTTAAGCCGTACCCACCAATAGCCACGCCCACCAGCATCACCGAGTAGTCACTGAATTCGGTAGCAGCCACCGCCAGAACCGGCATGACCATAAATAACCCTAGCATTCTCAGTACGTAAACAACGGCAAGCGTTAATGCGGCACGGACTTCAATGGCGTTCAAGGTGCTTTCTTCTCTGTTATGGGGGTTAAACGGGGCGCAAATTGTAGCATAACTTGAACGCCTGTCCCTATAGCCTGTTGGTCTTTGTACGAAATTCCGCAGATACGGTGAATGGTTCGCGACCGACTGATCTTAAACGCCTGATGCACCATATTCATACCACCACAGCCTATACCCGCGACACCGGTATATGGCATACTGTTTCTTTTGTATTCTGAACTGGATCGAATGGATAAAATAGAAGTTCGCGGTGCACGTACGCACAATCTTAAAAACATCGATATCACCATTCCCCGCGACAAACTGGTAGTCATCACCGGTTTATCGGGTTCGGGTAAGTCTTCCCTGGCATTCGACACGCTCTACGCTGAAGGTCAGCGTCGTTACGTGGAATCTTTATCTGCCTATGCCCGCCAGTTTTTATCGATGATGGAAAAGCCCGATGTGGATCACATCGAAGGCCTGTCTCCGGCAATTTCGATTGAACAGAAATCTACCTCACATAACCCCCGTTCAACCGTGGGGACCATAACCGAAATTTACGATTACCTGCGTTTAATGTTTGCCCGGGTGGGCACGCCACGTTGCCCGGATCACGATGTGCCACTGGATGCTCAGACCATCTCGCAGATGGTTGATAAGGTACTGGCGATGCCGGAAGGCACCAAGCTTATGCTGCTGGCGCCTATCGTTCAGGACCGTAAAGGCGAACACGTAAAAACCCTGCAGTCACTGGCTGCCCAGGGGTACATTCGCGCCCGGATTGATGGTGAAGTGTGTGACCTGTCGGATCCACCGGAGCTGGATTTACATAAAAAACACACCATCGAAGTGGTCATCGACCGTTTTAAAGTGCGCGATGATTTGCAGTTACGTCTGGCTGAGTCGTTTGAAACCGCCTTACAACTGGCCAACGGCAACGCCAAAGTGGCCTACATGGATGACAGCAGCGAACCGGAAATTGTGTTCTCGGCCAATTTCGCCTGCCCTCACTGTGGCTACAGTATCAGTGAACTGGAACCTCGCATGTTCTCGTTCAACAACCCGGCGGGCGCCTGTGGTACCTGCGACGGTTTAGGGACCAAACAATTCTTCGACCCGTTCAAAGTGGTGGTTAATGATGAGTTAAGTCTGGCGGGGGGAGCCATTCGCGGATGGGACAAACGCAGCTATTACTATTTTCAGATGCTCCAGGCCGTTGCCGATCATTATGAATTCAGCCTCACTGCGCCCTTTGGCGAGCTGAGCAAAGAGTTCCGTGACATTGTGCTGTACGGCTCAAAAGGCAAGTCGATAAATTTCCGCTATATCAACGACCGCGGCGATATTATGGAGCGTAAGCACCCCTTTGAAGGGATTATCCCTAACATGGAACGCCGTTATCGCGAAACTGAGTCAAATACGGTGCGCGAAGAGCTGTCTAAATTTTTGAGTCAACAGCCCTGTAACAGCTGCGGTGGAACGCGTTTACGCACCGAAGCCCGTCATGTGTTTATCGGCCAGACTAACCTGCCGACCGTGGCCGATATGTCGATTGCCGGTGCGTTTGATTTTTTCGAAAACCTGGAACTCTCCGGCCAGCGGGCACAAATCGCCGATAAAATACTGAAAGAAATTCTCGACCGTTTGCGTTTTCTGGTCAATGTCGGACTTAATTATCTGAGTCTGTCACGCAGCGCAGAAACCTTATCGGGTGGCGAGGCGCAGCGTATTCGTTTGGCCAGCCAGATTGGGGCGGGCCTGGTTGGCGTTATGTACGTGTTAGATGAGCCGTCAATTGGCCTGCATCAGCGCGACAATGAGCGACTACTGAAAACCCTTACGCACCTGCGCGATTTGGGCAATACCGTACTGGTAGTTGAGCACGACGAGGACGCTATTCGCGATGCCGACTTTATTATTGATATTGGCCCCGGCGCCGGTGTTCATGGTGGCGAAATCATTGCTCAGGGCAGCCTTGAGGATATCGTTAATAACGATCAGTCGCTGACCGGTAAATATTTATCCGGCAAAGAGAAAATTGAGATTCCGGCCGTGCGCAATCCGGCTAAGGACGGGCAGTGGCTGGAATTAGCTGGCGCTACCGGCAACAATCTTAAAGACGTCACGCTGCGGGTACCAACAGGCGTTATGACCTGCATAACCGGGGTATCCGGTTCGGGCAAGTCGACTCTGGTGAATGATACTTTCTATAAGATTGCCCAACGTGAGTTAAATAAAGCCACAACCAGTGAACCCGCGCCGTATAAGTCGATGAAAGGTCTGGATCTGCTCGATAAAGTGGTTGATATCGACCAGTCCCCTATTGGCCGCACGCCCCGTTCTAACCCGGCCACTTATGCCGGTATTTTTACACCTATCCGGGAGATTTTCTCAGGTACCCAGGAAGCGCGCTCTCGGGGTTACAAGCCGGGCCGCTTTAGCTTTAACGTAAAAGGCGGACGTTGCGAAGCCTGTCAGGGCGACGGAGTAATCAAGGTAGAAATGCACTTTCTGCCAGACGTATACGTGCCCTGTGATGTGTGTAAAGGCAAGCGCTATAACCGCGAAACCCTGGAAATTAAGTTTAAAGACAAAAATATCCACGAAGTGCTGGAAATGACCATTGAGGATGCCCGGCATTTCTTCGACGCTATTCCGGCCATCGCCCGTAAACTGCAAACACTAATGGACGTAGGGTTATCCTATGTGCGTCTGGGCCAATCGGCTACCACGCTATCCGGTGGTGAGGCACAGCGGGTAAAACTGGCCAAAGAACTGTCGAAACGGGATACTGGCCAAACCCTGTATATTCTGGATGAGCCGACAACCGGCCTGCACTTCCACGACATCAAACAGTTACTGGCAGTACTTCATCGTCTGCGGGATCACGGTAACACCGTGGTGGTGATTGAGCATAATCTGGATGTGATTAAAACCGCTGACTATATTGTTGACCTTGGCCCGGAGGGTGGCTCCGGAGGCGGACAAATTATTGCTGAGGGTACGCCGGAAGAGATTGCCAACAGCGATGTTTCCCATACCGGGCGATTCTTAAAACCCATGCTGAAATAGGTGACGCATGTTTGAAACGGATTTAACGGTTCGCTTTAGCGAAACCGATGGCGCAGGCCATGTAGGTAATACGGTTATGGTGGTCTGGTTTGAAGAAGCCCGTGCGCCGTTATTTAAAATGTTTATGCCAACCCTGGAAGTGGACGGTTGGCCTTTGATTTTAGCCAGTTACCAGGTCGATTTTCGCGCCCAACTTTATTATGGCAAACCGGTAACAATAAAAACCTGGGTAAAGCGCATTGGTAATAGTTCATTCGAAACCTACCAGGAGGCATGGCAAAATAAACAATGCTGTGCATCCGGCTCCACCACAATGGTACATTTTGATTACGCGGCAGGCAAAGCGTCACCCATCCCTGCTGACATACGCGACAAATTAGCCAGCCACTTATATCAGGAAAAGTAATCATGACGGATTTTATTGAAGTGCTCGACGATGCGTTAGCGCCGGCGCTATGCCAGCAGATAATAGATGCCTTCAATAAGAGTAAGCAGTTACAAACTGGTCGTACTGGCGGAGGGGTGGATACCGATAAAAAGCGTTCACTGGATGTCTCGTTTAGTCAGGCCAGTGAGTTTGCCCCGATGAGAGCTCAGGTGATGCAAGCCGTTGGCAATGCCATCCACGATTACCTGAAAAAATACTATTTCGCGATTGTTGGTCCGCTGGGGCTTACCCTGCCCGATCCGCAAACCGGTCAACCGGTTAAGCTCACCGCCGATAACTTTGCTGAACTTGGTGTCCCTGCACTGCCGGGATTAATGCGCCATCTGTTTCGTACCGGCGACATTAACGCCCAACGCTATGAAAAAGGACAAGGCGGTTATCCCTACTGGCACTCAGAAGTCTTTCCTCAGGCTCCACACAACGAACCATTACATCGCATATTGCTTTTTATGTTTTACCTCAATGACGTGGAAGAAGGCGGCAGTACTGACTTTTATTATCAGAATAAATCCATTCAGCCAAAAGCGGGCCGCATGGTGATAGCCCCGGCCTATTTTACTCATACCCACCGCGGTCAGGTGCCGGTAAGCAATGATAAATACATTTTAACGTCCTGGGTGTTGTTCAATCGAGCCGAACAGATTTATGGCCCGTCAGCAAATTAATCACTGAAGCGGTCTACACGAACCACCGCTCGCCCACCCGCTTTCTCGACAGCTTCCCGAATCAGACTTTGTACACTATTTGCCTCATCTATCCGGGTGGGCGGAAAGCGGGCGATTTCCCACTCTTTTACGTTCGGATCCACGAAATACAGCACCAGGGTGGGGAATTTATTTGGCTTACCGCGGCCTTCAATAGCCAATCGGGAAATGTCACCAACCGGCATCTTTTGTGCACCAAACTGGATAGTCTGCTCCTGTCGCCAGACCTTCACATTGGCTACCTTATAGTAGTCATCAACTAATTCCTGGGGTGGCACGGACCAGCGTTTAACCAGGGCAAAAAGGGCGAGAATGAAGAACACGACGACCACAACAACGTCCATCACAAACCTCAAAAGACTGACCAATAAAATACGCTGGGGTTAGCCTATAACCAGACAGGTTGCCTGAGCTATCAAAGATCCGCCATTTAATGCCAGAAATGCGACAACTTAGCCATAACACCTAATGCCGCGGGTGTCGGTCGATAAACTCAGAGGGGGTAACATTAAACAGCGCTTTAAAGCACTGCGAAAAATAGGAATGGGATGAAAATCCGCATTGTTCCACAACCAGGGAAACCCTTTCGCCCTGTTCCAGTAACTGACGCGCCTTTTGCAGCCGGTAATTGCGAATATAGGCGTTGGGGGTCAGGTTAAAAACCGATTTGCATTTGCGCTGTAGCTGCCGCTCACTGATAAATAACTGATCGGCTAACTGAGACAGCCCAAAGTCAGCGTCAACCGCACACTCATTAAGTACCGCATTAAGTTTATTGTAAAACTGTTGATCTGAAGGGGAATCAAACACCGGCTCTTGTTGCTGACCGGTTAATGCCGTATTCGCCTTTTGCCCGATAAGCTGGCGAATTTGCAGAAGGTTAAACAGGGTTAATACCAGCTCCTCGTCGTCAAAGGGCTTGGTCAGAAACGCATCGACCAGCGCCTCCTTGCTACGTAAACGGGTATCGCGGTCGTGTTTGGCCGTTAGCATTAATACCGGAATGTGGCAGGTAAGTTCATTCCCACGAACAGCCTGGAGCACCTGATAACCGGTAATATCCGGCAGCATAAAATCGAGGATAACAATGTCGGGGATATGTTCGGTTATCCGTTCGATCGCCGCCTGGCCGCTATCAACGGTGTTTACCGAAAAGTGACCACTAAGCTTATTCGCCAGGATCCAACTCATGTCCGGATCGTCCTCAACAATCACCAGTTCATTGGCGGCTTGTTGTTCGTTTTTATCAAGCTGCAACACTTTGTCGGCCGACATTAGTGCCAGCGCACT
>DDJQ01000057.1:42150-81867 GCA_002339125.1 Alteromonadaceae bacterium UBA2620 | reverse complement strand
CGACTGAAGCGGGGGTTACCGTTACCCCTTCACCCGCCACGTTAATTGTGGCTACAGGGCCGCTTAATTGCTCTACACTCAGGCTCACATTGTCGCCGTTGGCATCGGTAACCGAGATTGGCAGTACTGAGGCCTGTAATTCTGTCAGGCTAATGCTCGCTTGCTCACTGCCGTCGATCAGCAGTTCTGGTGCGGCGTGCATTTGCACTTCGGTATTCACTTCGCCAATTTCTTCCTGAGTCCCCGCAATATTAGGTACTTGTGAAGCAACTGTCACTGCCAGCGAGCCAGTCAGCTCGGCGTTAGCGTCTACCTGCAGACTGAAATCAAGATCTGCTGGTCCGGTAGCAGTGGTAGACCCTTGTGGCGTCAGACATAACACTGTTCCTGACTGAATAAGCGATTCCACTTCACCACCTGGGTTATTGATATTGGCAGAGTTAAAGGCCAGGGTAGTGCCAAGTTTACCGTTCTGATCCTGCCATCCCACAGTACCGGCTAATGACTCCGTGCCACTGCGGACATTCCGGTAGGCATAAATCACACTGGGTTCGCCGGGGCCGGCATGGTGTTTCAGGATAACCTGCATATCGGCGCTATGACCGCCAGATTGTAAACCTGTCCATTCAACAACCGTTATTGCGCCGTTATCAAAGGTCGCTACAGTGATCCCTGAGCCCGCGTCATCACTGAAAGACCAGTCTCGCCATAGCGGCGCTAATACGGCACCGCTGTAAGACTCATCGGCCAGCATACGGTTGATAGCAGGGAAGGCATTTACGGCAGCGGATGCTGGCGTAATAAAACCTTTGGAAGACACCGCAATGCCATTCCATTGTTCGCCTAATACGTTAACCGCAACCGGGAAGGCGGCGAGTAGTTCACTACCGCTGCCTTGTACAGGCTGATAACCCAGTGCTGACAAGTCGATGTAGCCATCATTACTGTTGGTATCAACCAGGCACTGACCGTCTGTTTCGGGTGTGGTAACCGAATAGCCTGATACACCCGCTGTGACGTTCTGGGTAATCGACCAGCTGATAGTATCACCGTTCACGGCGCCACCATCTGTAACGCTGCCAGCAACTACGCTGGTACCTTCCGGAATGGTTACGTCAATTTCGTAGTTACGATCTTCGGTACTCGTGTTGGCCAGTACTTTTACCGTGTAATCTACCGTATCGCCCGGCGACACGCGATCGCTGCCATCTACCGCCAGCTGCACATCGTTTTCACCACGGATAATATCTACCGGAATAATCCCCAGATTATCCGGCGTTTGTGCACTACTACCCAGGGCAACACTGGCGTAAAACCGATCGCCGGGAATGCTGCTGTCCAGCGACCATAATAAACGCATGTCGAAAGACTCGCGTAAGGCTACGGATGCTGGAGCATCGATACTCAGAGAACCGTCGCTGCTACTACCGACTAGGGCGTAGTCGAGGGTAAAGCTGTCTTGCTGCAGGGCACTGCCGGTAAAGTTGTGGACATATATCCGGTAGGTGCCGGCTGGTGGTGACTCGATACTGATATATTCATTCCAGCTGTAACCGGCGCTAAGGGCGAGGAGCTCATCCTCGTCAAAAACGCCGTCGCTGTCGTTGTCATAGGCAATATACAAGTCCAAATCTGGTGCACTTGATTCGGTGGTTTGTGCCACAAACCGCGGTGTACCTTCTTCAACCACTACATCCAGGGTATACACACCGTCATTCAGATTATCGTAAAAGTCGCTGGGATCGCTGTCCTGGGCAACATTGCCCGACACCTTGGTGCCCATGGTCAGGCCCGTTACCTCGTAAGTGAAATCGGTAATCTCAATAGCCAACAGGTCTTCAAGGACCGCAGAATCTGCATCCCGATGACTGGTACGCTCTACAAAGTCCGGAAAGTTGCCGTTCGAAGCAACCACTGCGACAGGCATATGTTGAGGGTTATTATCATTACCATTAATGAGCACATCACCATATACCCAGTCGTTGTCAGCCACGTTCCAGGTACTTAGCGTAAAGGTTACGGTTTGCGATTGCCCTGCGGATAACGTCATACTGGCCGGCTGAGCTTCAAGGGCCAGACCGCTGTCCATATCATCCAGACCGAATGTCCAGGTGCCATTACGGGTTGCGGTAAATGTGCGCTGCCAGGTACATTCGATCAGGCAGTTATTATCAACCAGGGCCGGAATATTGAGCGTCTTAGGCTCACCGCCGCTGTTCGGATCCGCGGCCTCATAATTAGCCTGAGTTTCTTCCATAATTAACCCGGCATTGGCAGCCGCGTCTATCTGAATACGACCGGCTCCCATATCCAGCCAGTTAGCCTGGGCGGTACTGCCGTTTAAGCCAATATCGGTTTCAGCTGTCATCATCAGCGCCGAGCGAATAGCATCCGCACTCCAATCCGGGTGCAATTCGCGCAGCAGCAATGCCGCACCGGCCACATGGGGCGACGCCATGGACGTTCCGTCCAGATAAGCATAGTCTGCCGGGGCAGGGCCGGTAGTTTCATGGCCGTAATGTTCATCAGAATAGGCCGCGTAAATATCTGCGCCCGGTGCGCTTATCATCGGCAACAGCGTGCTGAACTGAGTGTTAGGCCCGCGTGAGGAGAAGCTTGCGACCTTATCGGCAAGGCTGCTGTCTACCGAGCGGATGCCTGCTGTGGCAGTAATGGTGGCACGGTGATTATTGCCGGAGGCAAGCCAGGTTTTTAAGCTGTCACCATCGCTTGCGGCAATGTGGATCCCGGGAATAACGTATTCGTCGGGCACCAGATTTTCTGCGCCGCCTTCTACGTTAGCCAGCACATAACCCCCAGCGCCGCCTTGTGCTACATTAATGGCTTTTTGTATACGGGCAATATCACCACGGTCACAGACCACAATCTCGCCATTAAATGTGCCTGCCGGATAAGGCTCAAGACACTGAGCGGGATCGCCGTTTGGATCGTTGGCGTTAGGGTAGTCGCCGGCATACACAATATCTGCCGTGATAGCACCGGTATTACTTTGCCCGCTGATGGTTGCGGGTGCACCGGAACCACCGGTAAAACTGCCAATGGATTTAGATAGATCCAGGGTTCTGCCATGAGTGGTGGCGGCAACCGGGGTAAGCCAGGGGGATAGTTTATCGCTGGTTGATGCATCCGGGCCGTCATTACCCGCAGAATGCGCGACAAAAATACCGGCATTATTCGCCGATAACCAGGCTCCACTGAGTGTATTGCCCCAAACCTCATCACCGCCGGATATAGAATAGTTGATCGCATCTACCACACCGCTGGCAATAGCATCATCAATTGCCGTTACTGCCAGGTTAGCGTAACAGCCGTTGTATTCATCGTCGTTTTCGCCGGGTAAACATACCTGGAAGGAAATGATATTAGCGTGGGGGGCAATACCGCTGATTTGATCAAAAGTGAATTCACCGGCATAACCGTCGCTTTCTTCCAGATCGTACGCCAGTCCTACAGAGGGTACGTCATATAATATATTACCTGCTGCGGTACCAGCCACGTGGGAGCCGTGACCATTATAATCCTCACCATTGCGGGGTAATCCCGGCGGGAAGACGTCGGTATCGGCGTACTGATTGGTAATTAACGGATAACTGTAAACGCCGATGAGTTTATCGTTACATAAAGACGGATAACTGCCCGCACAGTCGCCCAGGTAGTTGCCACTGCCAAGCGGGTTAGTATGGGTGTAACCATCACCGCCGGTGGCGGCAAACGAAGGATGATCAGTATTAATGCCGGTATCAAATATAGCTACCACCGTGCCTTCGCCCAGTGCACTGGTGCCAGCCAAAGTAGCACCGGCCCACACTCCGGTTGCGCCGGTAAGTTCCGGACTGGTATCGGAGCTGAGTTTTAGCTTGCGGTCGGCCTCTACCGATTTAACTCCGCTGAGAGCTTTGACCTTTTCTGCCTGCGCTGGTGTTAGCTGCAGAACCATACCGTTAATGGCAAACTGCAACTGTCGTGTGGCGCTGGCCTGACCGGTAATTTGCGCAATCTTACCCAGCACGGTTTGTTGGCGCTGTTGCAAATAGTCACGATAAGCAGTGACGTGACTGGCTGATGCATCCAGTTTCCCGCGGTTAGCATTGGCTACACGTGATGTTTGTAAACGGGTTTTCGGATTGGTTGCCGCAAAACCTTTAATGCCGCCGTTATATTGCGCAACTGAAGGCTCATGCAACTGGATAATATAGGTCTGGGTACCATCAACCTGGTTTTTTATTGAGTTTGTTGTGGGGTTGAGGCGATGGATGGGCTTATTGACCGATGTCGGCGAAATCTGCTGAGCGGCTGCAAGCGAGGCATTAGCCAGCAAAATGACACTAACAGCACGTGTGATCAATGATAATTGTTTCACATTAATACTCCATAGTGAAAAGAACGATGTCCTTGTTCTGTAGGGATTGTTTTTTTAACACAGCCGCGCGGGATATGTAATGCTCGTTATCATATGTACGTGCAATGTAAGTAATTTGGACCGTTTTATCCTAAATAGTTCGTCTGAACTCAGCCTGAATTGCGGCGTATTTTTCCTGTTTAAAATAATCATCCCAATTTTTGTGATCCAATTAGGATGTTTAATTTAATAAAACGTAAACATATTGTTAATTTGGCAGGACGCTCCTGCCTCGGTTGCACTAGAGTGTACACAAACAATAAGGCGTTTTAGAGGAACCCTATGAACGACAGAAATCACCTGGGTAATGTGTCGATGACACATGAGGTCAGGATCATAGAAAATGGGTTACTGGATATTCCAATGCTGGCCATTCTGGATGCAGACGGTACGGTTTATCCTCAAGCCAAAGAGCCAGAAATTGATCAGCAACTGGCCGTTAAAATGTATCACACCATGCTCTACACCCGCATGCTGGATGAGCGCATGGTCGCTGCTCAGCGCCAGGGCCGGATCAGTTTTTATCTGGCCAGTACCGGTGAGGAAGCCGCAGTAGTAGGCAGTGCTGCAGCGCTATCGGCAGATGACATGATCATGAGTCAGTATCGCGAGCAGGGCGCTTTGGCGTTTCGAGGTTATACCTCTGCACAGTTTATGAATCAGATGTTCTCCAATCGTCTGGACCCTAACAAAGGGCGTCAGATGCCTATCCACTATGGCGATAAAGCGCTTAACTTTATGACCATTTCGTCGCCGCTGGGTACACAAATACCGCAGGCAGCAGGCTATGCCTATGGGCAGAAACTGGCGGGTAATGATGCCCTGACAATCTGTTATTTCGGCGAAGGGGCCGCCTCTGAAGGTGACTTCCATGCCGGCCTTAATATGGCGGCAGTGCTCAATTGCCCGGTGATCTTTTTCTGCCGTAATAATGGTTATGCTATTTCTACCCCAGCGGAGGAGCAATTTGCCGGCTACGGTATTGCATCGCGGGGGATTGGCTATGGCGTGCGCACTATCCGGGTAGACGGCAACGATCCGCTGGCCGTTTTTAGCGCCACGGTTAAAGCTCATGAGCTTGCCTTATCAGCTTCGCAACCGGTATTGATTGAGGCTATGACCTACCGTTTGGCTGCGCATTCTACCTCAGACGACCCTAGTGGTTACCGCTCGAAAAAAGAAGAAGAAAAGTGGCGCCTGAAGGATCCCATAGAGCGCTTTAAAGTGTGGTTACTCAATAAAGGCTGGCTTAAGGAAGAAGACACCGAACAGTATCTTAAAGAAGTACGCAGCGACATTCTGGACGCACTTAAAACGGCTGAAAAAGTCCCGGTAAATCCGATTAGCGATATTGTCGAAGATGTCTACAGCGAAGTGCCATGGCACCTTAAAGCACAGCGGGAAGCATTACTGGAGCATATTAAACGCTACCCGGATAAATATCCTAAAACATCGGGCGAGGTAGGTAAGTAATGGCAAAGTTAAATTTACTTCAGGCAATTAATCAGGCCCTGATCACTGCCATGACCGAAGATGAAAAAGTTGTGGTATTCGGTGAAGACGTGGGCCATTTTGGTGGTGTATTCCGTGCTACCAGCCATTTGCAGGAAAAATTTGGTAAAGCCCGCTGTTTTAATACACCGCTTACCGAACAGGGCATTATTGGTTTTGCTAACGGCCTGGCCGCCCAGGGCAGTGTGCCGGTGGCCGAGATCCAGTTTGGTGACTACATCTTTCCGGCCTTTGACCAAATCGTCAATGAAACCGCGAAGTTTCGCTATCGCTCCGGCGGTCAGTTTTCCTGTGGTTCACTCACCATCAGAACGCCCTATGGCGGCGGTATAGCCGGTGGTCATTATCATTCCCAGTCACCGGAGGCATTTTTTAGTCATATTCCTGGCCTGAAGGTTGTGGTGCCTCGCGACCCGTATCAGGCCAAAGGACTGCTGCTGGGCGCTATCCGTGATGACAATCCGGTATTATTCATGGAGCCTAAACGACTCTATCGTGCGTCGGTGTGCGAGGTGCCGGAAGATGATTATTCCATTGGTCTGGGCAAAGCCGAGGTTATTCAGGAAGGTACCGATATTACCCTGCTGGCTTGGGGCGCTCAGGTTGAGATTATCCAGAAAGCGGCCGCCATGGCGCTGGAAGATGGGGTTTCCTGCGAAATTATCGATTTACGCAGTATTTTACCCTGGGATGCACAAACCGTTGCCGAATCGGTAATGAAAACCGGCCGCTTACTGATCAACCACGAAGCGCCGGTGACTTCGGGCTTTGGCAGTGAAATTGCCGCGCATATTCAGGAGCAGTGTTTCTTATATCTGGAAGCGCCGATTACCCGGGTGTGCGGTCTGGATACGCCGTATCCGTTGGCGCATGAAAAAGAATACATGCCAGACGAATACAAAACTTACGAAGCCCTTAAACGCATGCTGAACTATTGAGGTAACTATGACAGATTTTATTTTACCTGATATTGGCGAAGGCGTGGTCGAGTGCGAACTACTCGAATGGCTGGTCAGTGAAGGTGATACGGTAGAAGAGGACCAGCCGGTGGCAGAGGTGATGACCGACAAAGCCACGGTACAAATTCCTGCTATCCACAGTGGCGTTATTACCCGGTTGTATTATAAACCAGGCGATATTGCCAAAGTGCACGCGCCTTTATTTGAACTCAAGCCTGCAAATGACGATAGCGGGGCTTCGCAGCAACAAAAGCCGGATGCACCTCAAGTACCTGAGAAAGCGCCTGAGAAGGTGAGCGAAATGCAGCCAGCCGACAACGCAGGCAGCGCCGTCGAAACATTTATTCTGCCTGATATCGGTGAAGGTATTGTCGAATGTGAAATCGTAAAATGGCACATCGATGCCGGCGAGTTTGTCGCCGAGGATGAGGTGGTGGTTGAAGTGATGACCGATAAAGCCGTGGTGGAAATTCCCGCTAAGCATGCCGGTACCCTCGTTAAGCGTTATCACGAGGTCGGGCAGATTGCCAAAGTGCATGAGCCTTTATTTGATTTGTCGGTCGCCGGGGTGACTTCAGGCGCAACCACCACCAGTAATGAAACCTCTGTACAGGCATCACAGCCAGCTCCAGGCAAAACGGTACCCAGCGGTTTTCAGGAAGGTGGGTTTGAGCCTCCCAAAGTGATTGAAGGTAAGGTGCCGGCCAGTCCGGCAGTCCGCCGCCTGGCTAAAGAGAATAACCTTGCCCTGCAGGACATTACCCCAACCGGTAAAAAAGGTCGGGTACTGAAACAGGATGTACTTAATGCGCTGCAACAAGGTCAGCAGAGTTCGGCGCAAACCACTTCTCAGGCAGAAAATACCGTGGCCGCAGAGCAGGCAAGCCGCACCGTGCCGTTAACGCCGGTGCAAAAAGCCATGGCGAAACAGATGGTTCGCTCGGTGAGCACTATTCCGCATTTTACCGTGTCGGATGAGCTGGTGATGGATCCGCTCATTGCGCTTAAAGGGTCGTTAAAGGCACAGTTTGCCGATGCGGATATTAAGCTGACCTTTATGCCGTTTTTCATTAAGGCCTTGTCGTTATGCTTAACGGAATTTCCGCAGTTTAATGCCCGTCTCAGTGAGGATGGCAACGCCATGACCTACTTTGACGACCACAATATTGGTTTTGCGGTAGATAGTAGTGCCGGTTTACTGGTACCAAACATTAAACAGGTGCAGAACCTGAGTGTGCTGGAAATCGCGGAGGCCATGCAGCGCATTGTTACCGATGCCAAACAGGGTAAGGTGAGTAGTAGTGACCTGAAAGGCGGTACTATCAGCATTTCCAATGTGGGTGTACTGGGCGGCACTACCGCTACACCGATTATTAATTACCCTGAACTGGCCATTGTGGCGCTGGGTAAAATACAGCAGTTGCCGCGATTTGATGATCAGCAACAGGTTATCAGTCAGTCTGTTATGCAGGTGAGTTGGTCGGCCGACCACCGGGTTATCGATGGTGCCACTATGGTAAGGTTTAACAATGTATGGCTGGATTATCTGTCCAATCCGCTCAAAATGTTAAGCAAACTACGTTAACCCCCAACGGCACTGGTATCTTGGTGCCGCGGGCGATAAACTTGCGCGATTCGCGCAAGTTTCGCCTGTATCCGGGGTTCGGAGATCCTGAAAACAGGTTTCAAGAGAGAGCACTATTTTGCTGAGTTACCAACACGGTTATCACGCCGGTAATCATGCCGACATCCTCAAACATCTCTGCTGGCAGGCCGTTATTAATCGCCTGAAGCAAAAAAACAAGCCGTTTATCCTGATTGATACCCACGGCGGCTCGGGCTGTTACAGTCTCGACTCTGAACAGGCCAATAAAACCGGTGAGTACAAAGACGGCGTTGTGAAACTGGATCAGTTCTCGCCGCAGGATCCGCTGCTCGTTGATTATCTGGCCGCGCTGGCGTTATATCGCAATAACAATGAGTACCCGGGCTCACCGGTACTGGCTGCCGATTTACTACGAACCAACGATGCATTGCACGTGATGGAATTACACCCCGGCGAATTTGCAAATTTAAAAGGGGTGCTTAAACGCCATAAAGGGCAGGGGCAGGTACACAGTCATTTTCGTGACGGCCTGGAAGGCCTGGTCGCTTTATCGCCGCCTAAGCCTAACCGTGGCGCGGTGCTAATCGATCCCCCCTATGAGTCACGCAGCGAGTATCAGGCAGTGATAAACGCGGTAAAAGAGTGTTTAAAACGCTGGCCTCAGGCGCAAATTCTGATTTGGTATCCGTTACTGTCGGCCCGTGCCGGCGATAAGACGGGGGAATCAGAAGCCATGTGCCAGACCCTTTCCAGGCTTAATCACAATGTATTGCAGGTAGAACTGCTGGCCCAGGATAAAGACGCCGATGCCGGCATGTATGGTTCCGGCGTGTGCTTTATTAACCCGGCCTGGCAAATCGACACCATTTTAACTAATAGCCTGGCTGAACTTTGCCCACGTTTAGGCACGCAATGCCAGCACAACGTGGTTTGGCTTAATCACACCGAGTCATGACCAGAAAAGGCATCCGCCACTTTTATATTCCCGAGGAGCAGTCGGTGTATCTGCTTTCTCATGCGGATGCCAAAAAACTGAAAGACTGGATTGCGCTGTGTATCGCGCAGCTCGAAAGCCTTGGGTTTACCGATATCAGCCTGATAGGCAAAGGCGCTTACGGCTTTGCTTTTGGCGGGCGCGATCAAGCCGGTGCAGACCTGGTATTTAAATTCACCCGCATAACACTGCCCGTGAGTATTCAGGACCGTCTCGAGGAAGAAGCGTTTATGCAGGGGCTGCTCAGCCACTCGCATATTCCGGCAGTGAAAGAGTTCTACCAACGGGGCAGGCAATCCATTCTGATGATGGAACGGGCGCCGGGTATCGACCTTGAGCAATACAGTTTACGCGAAGGGCCTGTAGGGCCACGACTGATTGTAAAGATGGCCGTGCAACTGGGTAAAATCCTGCTGTATTTACGCCAGTTTGAGCTCGACGGCGGGCACCGGCCCATCGTACATGGCGACATTAAACCTTCCAACCTGGTGTGGGATGAAGACAACGAACGCCTGAGCCTTATCGACTGGGGCTCCAGTGTGTACGCGCAGCTTGATGAACACCTGCAGCCGGTGCAAAACAATGTACTCGATTTGATGTCGGGAGATATCCAGCAAACCAATGCCCGGCTGGGGGATATCTACTTTATTGGCGATGCGCAGCTTAATGGTGAGCGCTCAAGTCCACGCTTTGACGAGCAGGGGCTGGCCGGGACTCTGTATGCACTGGCTTCCGGCCAGTCAGCGCGGTTTGCCCATCAGGTGATCCCGCCATCCTCGCTGGGATTACCCAAAATACTGTCTGACATTCTTACCTATATGCTCAGCGACAGCGTTACCGAACAACACAATGGTGGTGACTATTTGCTGTCGCACCTTAAATTGCTGGAAAACCTGGTGTTTGCTAATGATAACGTGGAGCGCTACGAATCCCTGCTCCCGGTGTGGGTAGCCAAAGAGCGCAAGAATATCGAATCGGTGGTATATAGTTCCCGCAAGTCGTTTTTACGCCAGCAAAACGATCTCAGCGAGCAGCAGTCGGATGAGCTCAGCCAGTTAAGCTATTTAAATGACGCCCAGTTTGAGCGGTATTACAAAAACTACCTGGATGGCATGGGCGCCACCGAAAAAGGTTTTTTAGCGGCGGTCAGCCGCCTGGCCCGTTATCCGGTGGTAGGCGGTCTGGTTATTCACTGGCAACCGGAAGGCGTATACATTGATTCTAGCCTGAATCTGCAGGATCCGGCCAGGGAGCAGGCCTTCAAGCATGCCGTCAATACCGTGGTTACGCTGGCCCGGGCCATTCACCGCCAGGGGGTATTTAAATGCTGTCTGTTTGATGCCAAAAACACTCTGCATATTGAGCGAGAGCAAATTGAATCGCCGTTTGTAGCGGGTGCCGCTACCGTTATCCCGTATGAAAAATCCAGTGTGTCACTGAGTACGTCTGAAAGCCGGGTGCATTCGTACTTTGAGGATGGTGATGATCCGGACGAGTTCCTCGCTTTACCGCCACAAATTATGCGGGCCATTAAAGCGCTTAATGCCATTCACCATACTGGCTGTATCATTTTCGAGGCGCTTGAGAAGCACTTAAAAATTCATAGTTACTATCGTTTGCTTGATCATACGAAGGAAAATGAGTTTAATGCTTTACTGAAAGAAATCATTGATTCACTGCCACTACTTACAGGTGAAGGCACCTGTGGTTTTATGAAGTTACCTTACAAAGACACGCGTTTTTTTGAGCACCGGGCAAAGTGTGCCGACAAGTTTTATCCTCGCAATCCACGAACGCGGTAGTCAGTCTTATTGACAGTGAACCTATCTGTTTATCTATTGGGAGTTACTCTTGGAACAGCAAAACGAAGTTAAAGTTGCCTCTTTACTGGAATTAGAAACCCTGGAAAAGGGACTTTATCGTGGCCAGAGCTGGGATCTGGGCTTTCGTGCCTTATTTGGTGGTCAGGTGTTAGGTCAGGCATTAAAGGCGGCGTGGGCAAGCGTGCCAGAGGGCCGCGTTGCACATTCTTTTCACAGCTACTTTTTATTACCTGGTGATGCCAAGCAGCCGGTCGTGTATGACGTTGAAATCGTCCGGGACGGCAAGAGCTTTTCTGCCCGGCGGGTAAAAGCCATTCAGAATGGCCGCAACATCTTTTACATGACAGCCTCATTTCAGCAGCCGGAAGAGGGCATGGAGCATCAGTATGCACAGATGCCGGATGTAGCAGCACCGGAAGAGGTGGAACCTGACATCAGAATGTACGAGCGTAACTATGAGAATATCGGCCGCAGAATGCGTGAAGCGCTGAGCTACCATCGCCCCATTGATATTCGTACCGTCGATGCTGTGCGTTCATTTACGTCAAAAAATGATAAGCCAGAGCGGTATACCTGGTTACGGGCAAACGAAGACCTTGGCGATTCACAGGCCATGCATCAGGCAGCCCTGTCCTATGCCAGCGACTATCACTTCTTAAGTACGTCGCTGAAGCCCCATGGCGTGCAAATTACCGACCGTAACCTGGCGATTGCCACTATCGACCACGCCATGTGGTTCCATCGCCCGATTAACATGAACGAATGGTTACTTTATTCGATGGAGAGCCCTGCCAGTGGGGGCGCCAGAGGCCTGGTACGGGGTCAGCTGTTTAACCAGCAGGGTGAACTGGTGGCGTCTACCATGCAGGAAGGCCTGATGCGGATCACCGACTGATCCCATAATTCTTTGCCGTTCTCAAGGCATGATTGAATGACTCGACAAACTGCTGGCGCTAACGGCGCTGGCAGTAGTTCACCGACAAATTTTTCTTCGCCCATAAAAAATGCCCAGAACTTAAAAAGCTCCGGGCCTAGGGGAATGGCTCATTGCTGAGCCGTGCGCTAACTTTTACAAAGGGAGAAGTGAACAAATCGTCTTTGTAGATTTGTAATCATAGCTCAAAATCGTTCAATTTATAAACAATTTTTTTGTTCTGTCCCATTTTTAATCAATTATAGATACTAACCAGTACTTTACGCCAGTCATTGAACACTTAATTGACAGCGAATGCACAAAATATAACCAGTTTGTGCAATATTTATCCACAGGTTATGTGTATTAAAAATGTTCTATATACTTACGTGTATCATATGCTAGCTTTTCTATTCACTGTATGAATAATGATAATCAGCTAATCGCTCGAAACTGCGATTGTGGTTTGGTAACCGAATTGCCAGAATAGCGCCCATAGGTTTTCTTTACTGAGCAGGTATCATCAATGAAATCATACAGCAGTCATATTCCGCCACAACGTACGTTAATGGGCCCGGGTCCGTCTGACGTGAGTCCTCGTGTGTTAAATGCCATGGCTCGCAGTACCGTGGGTCATCTCGATCCTGATTTTATTGGTTTAATGGATGAAACCAAAGAACTGTTGCAGTACGCCTTTAAAACAGAAAACGCGTTAACGATGCCGATATCCGCACCGGGCTCGGCCGGAATGGAAGCTGCGTTTGTTAACCTTGTTGAGCCGGGCAACACGGTTATCGTTTGCATCAATGGCGTGTTTGGCATGCGTATGCGCGAAAATGTCGTGCGTAGTGGTGCCACGGCAGTGGTAGTTGAAGACGACTGGGGAACGCAAACGGATCTCAATAAGCTCGAAGACGCGCTAAAAGCCCACCCGGAAGCTAAAATCGTTGCCTTTGTACACGCCGAAACCTCTACCGGGGTGCGCAATGACGCCGAGAAAATGTGTGCGCTGGCCCGCCAGTATGACTGTCTGACCATTGTTGACGCGGTGACTTCGTTAGGCGGCATCGAGCTGGCCGTTGACGACTGGCAAATAGATGCGATCTATTCAGGATCGCAAAAATGTTTAAGCTGTGTACCGGGTATTTCGCCGGTTTCATTCAGCGATAAGGCCCTTGAGGTGATTAAAGGTCGTCAAACGCCTGTGCAAAGCTGGTTTTTGGATATGAACCTGATTGTTGGTTACTGGGGCCAGGGCGGTAAGCGTGCTTATCACCACACAGCCCCGGTAAACAGTATTTATGCATTGCACGAGTCACTGGTTATGTTGCACGAGGAAGGCCTTGAAAATGCCTGGCAACGCCACGCCACGCTGCATAATAAGCTGGTTGCCGGCCTTGAGGAACTGGGCATTGAAATGGCCGTTGATAAAGCCTGTCGTTTACCGCAGCTAAACGTAGTTCGTATCCCTGAGGGAGTAGATGATGCAGAGGTTCGTGGCCGCCTGTTAACTGATTTTAATCTGGAAATTGGTGCTGGCCTGGGCGCCTTTGCCGGTAAAGTATGGCGAATTGGTTTGATGGGCGCGGCCTGTACCGACAAAAACGTCGACTTTTGTCTGGCTGCACTGAAGACTGTACTAAAATAATACCGCTTAAAGACGACGTCCGCAGGACGACTAAAAAATTCCTGAATATAAAGGCTGGCAAAATAAAAAATTGTTAATTGCCAGCCTTTAACGCTACTATCTCAGACTGTCGTGTCAGGTAACACCCGGGAAGGTGAGAACGACAGTGCATTAATCTGCTATCTCTGCTTTCCTGTTTTACGGTTTAACCTGTCCGCCCGTTGTTTACTCATTATTCAGGTTAATCATCTATGCTGCATCGAATTTGGCTTACCTTTATTGTCAGCGCATTTCTGGCGACCTTATATCAGGCCCTGTGGGGCGAAAACCCTGGCGGTTTTCAGGATGTAATGAATGCTGTAAGCAGCATGGCAACCCTGAGTGTAGAAATCGCCATTGGCCTGATAGGGGTGCTGGCATTCTGGCTGGGCATTTTTGAGGTGGCTGAAAAATCGGGCTTAATCAAGAAGTTTTCCCGGGTACTTGCACCGTTTTTATGTCGCATAATGCCTGACATTCCCCGCGACCACCCGGCGCTGGGCAGTATTACCATGAATATGTCGGCCAACTTGCTGGGTCTTGATAATGCGGCAACGCCCTTTGGTATTAAGGCTATGCAGGATATGCAAACCCTGGCACCCAAAAAAGATACGCTTACCAACAGCCAGATCCTGTTTCTGGTACTGAATACCTCGTCGGTAACTCTATTTCCCATCGCGGTATTCCTGTACCGTGGCGAGCAGGGCGCGGCGCAGCCCACCGATGTGTTTATTCCTATTTTACTGGCGACCAGTGCATCAACGCTGGCAGGATTAATTGTTACCTGCCTGGTGCAGCGTATTAACCTGTTTAATCGTGTGGTGCTGCTGTATCTGGTTGGTGTGTTTGGCTTGCTGGCAGCGGTTATTTTGTATTTTGCCCAGCTGGCCGCCACCGAACTGGCCAGTCAGTCGGCTATTGTGGCCAACAGCTTATTATTTACCTTTGTGGTCGGCGTGCTCATTTCTGGCTGGCGGGTAGGCAATAACACTTATGAGCAATTTGTTGATGGCGCTAAAAAAGGCTTTGAAGTGGCGGTATCGCTCATTCCATTCCTGCTGGCGATGTTAGTCGCTATTGGCATGTTACGCGCCAGTGGTGTTATGGATATTCTGGTCCAGATGATTGCCACCGCAGCTGGGTGGATGGGCTTTGACCCGCGCTTTGTGGATGCACTGCCCACCGCCTTAATGAAACCGCTGAGTGGCAGTGGTGCCCGGGCGCTGATGATTGAAACCATGCAGCACCATGGCGCAGACTCCTTTGCCGGGCGTTTATCATCGGTGATGCAGGGTTCTACCGAAACCACCTTCTATGTGCTGGCAGTGTATTTAGGCGCAGTTGGCATTAAACACTCCCGCTATGCCGTAGCCTGTTGTCTGGCAGCTGATGTGGCCGGTATTGCCACCGCGATTGTGGTGAGTTACTGGTTCTTCGGTTAACAGTTCAGGTTAGGTTAAGTGTTTCGTTGCCATACTGCGCAGGTCATTATAACTGGAGTTGTTTTATGAATTGGAAAGTCATTGCTTTTGCGGCGCTGGGTCTGGCGTTTAGTTTTCATTCTCAGGCAAACGATAAAACTTTACAGGTGTCTGGCCAGGGGATTGTGGCGGCGGCCCCGGATGCGTATACCCTGACCATGGTCATTGAAGAGCGTGGTGCGGTAGTGGGCAAACTTAACGAACAGGCCAATGCCAAACTGAATGCCGTAGTGAGCTTTTTATTGTCTCAGGGCGTTGCCGAGCAGCATATACAGTCAATGTCAGTCAATTTATCCCCGTGGTACGAACATACGCCCAATGGCAGAGAGCATAAAGGTTTTATACTGAGCAGACAGGTACGCGTAACCTCAAATCAATTGCAAAACTACGATACAGTCCTCGATGGGGCCATGAAGCGCGGGATTAACCGTATCGATCAGTTTGAGTTTATTAACTCGAACCCTGAAAAAGTATACCGTGAGGCATTAATTGCCGCAGTGGATGACGCTAAAGACCGCGCTAATCTTATCGCTAAGCAAATGGGCGTAACTATCGCCGGGGTCATTTCGATTAGCGAATCCATGTCTTATAACCAACCGCCGGTTGGGGTAAGAATGCGTGTTCAACAGGAAGATGCTTTCAGTTTACCCGGCCAGACCGATACCTCGGCCGCGGTGAACGTTACCTTCGCTATCGAGAATTAATCATCCGGGCGATTATCATCGATTAACCTTTATTGAGGGAACTGCTACACTCTGCCGGTCTTGTCACTTTTCAATTGAGAATTATAGTTTGAACGACAGTAGCATTTACCCTCAATTAATTGAGCAGGCGAAAAGCCTGATTGCCGGCGAAGCCGATTTAATTGCCAACCTGGCCAATTTAAGCGCGTTGATTTATCACAATCTGGACGACGTTAACTGGGCCGGCTTTTATTTGTATAAAGAAGAGCAGTTAATACTGGGCCCGTTTCAGGGGCTGCCAGCCTGTATTCGCATTCCAATGGGCAAAGGCGTTTGTGGTACGGCGGCGCAAACCAATACCATCCAGCGAATTGACGACGTCCACGCGTTTCCTGGGCATATTGCCTGTGACGCCGCCTCAGAGTCAGAAATTGTTATCCCGATTGTGATAAACGATGAGTTGGTTGGTGTACTGGACATCGATAGTCCCAAATTATCCCGCTTTAGTGCCGAAGATGAAGCGGGTCTGGTGGCCATTGTGGATGCTCTGGTGGCGGAATTATCATGAAGCACATGGTGGATGTTCAGGTGGTCCTGGCCACCTGGCAAGATATGGAAGATGTGTTTGAGGATCCGGATGAGGCCGCAGAACGGCTCAATACCGTGTTACACATGGTTTATGATCGCGCCGAAGAAGACATCGAAATCGAGCGTTTAGAGAAATTATTGGCCCACACCTGGTCAATTTGGCATCAGGATGACAATTTATTGTACGTAAATGATGATGATTTGCTTGATTGGGTTGACCATCTCTTAGCAACTTGGGATGATGCAGACAATCTGGATTAACACTGACATACATTGACATTGATGGAATCATCGCAGAAGTTTAGTAACAGCAAAGAGGTTATCGCCTTTCTTGCCGAGACATTTCCTAATTGCTTTACCTTAGAAGGTGAAGCCAAACCCCTTAAAATTGGCATCTTTCAGGATCTTGCCGAGCGCCTCGCCGAAGATGAACGCGTTAGTAAAACGTTGTTGCGCTCGAGCTTACGCCATTACACAAATAGCTGGCGCTATTTGTACAGCATCAAGAAAGGGAACTTTCGCGTTGATCTGGATGGAAATCAGGATGCGGCAATAGAAGAAGAGCACGAAGAGCACGCCAAAAAACAACTTGACGAGAGCAAAGCCAAAGCTGCTGAAAAACGAAAGCAGGCAGCACAGTCGAATCGTAAGAAAGATGGCCGCTCATCTGCGGCGAATAGCGGTGATAAAGCGGGTAAATCTCCTGCCGGACGCTATAATAACGGAACTAAATCGAAAAATAGCAGACCAATTAAGACGCCCCCGGCCAAACTGTCTGATGCTGATTTAACCGTTGGTACATCAGTTACGGTAAAACTAGGCAAGGCACCAATGCACGCGGTAATCACCGAAGTAGCAAAAGACGGTGTACATGTTCAACTGGATACGGGGATGGTAGTAAAGGTTAATCCGCAAACACTGCGTTTAGCACGTTCTAAGAGGTAGTAATATGAAAGATATACTTCGCATTTCCGTTGCCAGTGCAATTCTTGCGTTAAGCGTGGGAGCCGGTGCGGTTACATCTGGCAATAGTGTCGAAGATCTGCCCATTCTCCAGCAAGAGCCGCAGCATTCCTCCGCGGCAAAGCGTATCAGTACGCTGTTCACTCGTGAACATTACAAACTGATCAAACTGGATGATTCGTTATCTGAGAAAGTGTATGACCGCTATCTCAAATCTCTTGACGGAAATCGAAATATCTTTTTAGCGTCCGATATTGCTGAATTTAACCAGCATCGGGACGAGTTTGACGAAGCTATTTTGCGTGGAAACCTGCAAGTGGCTTACGACATGTTCAACCGCAACCTCGAATCGCGCATCAGTCGCTATGAATATGCCTTAACCCTGCTCGACGGTGAGTTTGACTTCGAGAAAGAAGGCGACAAGTTTTATTACGACCGCGAAGAAGCCGCCTGGCCTGTAGATCACGATGAGCTTGATGAATTATGGCGTCAACGCGTTAAGTACGATGCGTTGAACCTGAAACTTGCTGGCAAAGAGCAGGATAAAATCAAAGAGTTGCTTACCAAGCGTTACAAGCGAGCCATCAAGCGACTTAAGCAAACCCAAAGCGAAGACGTGTTCCAGACGGTGATGAATTCTTTTGCCCGGAGCATCGAAGCGCACACCAGCTATCTGTCGCCGCGCAACGCCGAACGGTTCCAAATGGACATGAACCTGTCGCTGGAAGGCATTGGTGCAGTATTGCAGAGCGAAGATGACTTTACCGTTATCAAGAGTGTCGTTCCTGGTGGACCGGCTGATAAGTCAAAAGCAATTAAGCCGGAAGATAAAATTATTGGTGTCGCCCAGGAAGACGAAGAGTTCGTTGATGTGATTGGCTGGCGCCTGGATGATGTAGTTGAGCTGATTAAAGGCCCGAAAGGCAGTGAAGTTCGCCTGCAGGTGCAAAAGGGTGCTACCGAAAGCACAACGGTTTCGGTAATCACATTAATTCGTGACAAAATTAAACTGGAAGATCGTGCTGCCAAATCTGAAGTGTTCGTGCCTGACTCAGGCCCTCATCAGGGCGAAAAGGTAGGCGTAATCTCTATCCCGAGCTTTTACAATAACCTTCATGTTGACGTGTTAAAGGAAATTAACGCGCTGAAGTCGGAAGAAGTGAAAGCGATTATTGTTGATTTACGTGGAAACGGCGGTGGTTCTTTATCAGAAGCCACACTGGTTTCCGGTCTGTTTATTGAACAGGGGCCGGTTGTGCAGATCCGTTATGAAGGCGGACGCATGAGCGTAAATCAGGATACTGATGGTAAAGTTGCCTACCAGGGGCCGCTCACTGTTCTGGTTGATCGCTACAGTGCCTCGGCATCTGAAATCTTTGCCGCAGCCATGCAGGATTATAACCGCGCGTTGATCATCGGTGAGCAAACCTTTGGTAAGGGTACGGTACAACAGCATAAAGGGTTAGGGCGTATCTACGACCTCTACGAAAACCCACTGGGCAGCGTGCAGTACACCATCGCTAAGTTCTACCGCATCAACGGCGGCAGTACGCAACATAAAGGTGTCGTGCCGGATATTCCGTTCCCATCGCCAATCGATCCGGCAGAGTGGGGCGAAAGTCAGGAAGAAAACGCCTTGCCGTGGGATAGTATCAAACGTGCGAATTACACTACCTTTGGTGATACCCAGAGTGCACTGGATGTATTGGCCGCTAAACACAATGCCCGTATCATGCAGGATCCTGAGTTTGGCTATATCCAGCAGGACATCGAAAAATATAAAGAAAATAAAGATAAAGACTTTATTTCTCTGGTTGAGTCAGAACGACTGGCAGAGAAAAAAGAGAATGAAGAACAAGCACTGGCCCGTGCTAACGAGCGACTCACCCGCATGGGGTTGCCAGTTGTTGAAGATCTTGAGGACTTGCCTGAAGAGCTTGAGGAATTGGATCCGTACCTCACGGAAGCCGCTAACATTACCCTCGACATGGTAAATACGGGGAAATACGCACTAACCCGCGGTTAGACGTTCGCTTCATAAAGGGCTGGCAGCACTGTCAGCCCTTTTTCATTGCATCAGACACTCAAAACACAAATACTAACGACAGTAGTAAAATAACTATAAAACAATAATAAAGGGAACAACGTGTATGGCGGCTCGTGGTGAGTTTTCTTCTCGTATCGGATTTATACTGGCGGCTGCGGGGTCGGCTGTAGGACTGGGTAATATCTGGGGGTTTCCAACCCAGGTAGCCAGTAACGGCGGCGCAGCTTTTGTTTTAGTCTACCTGTTGCTGGCGTTTGCGCTGGCGTATCCGGTATTAATGGCAGAGCTGGTAATCGGCCGCGCTCACCGGGCCAATATGGTCGACTCACTGGGTCAGATCACCAGCAACCCACTGGGGCGGCTTACCGGTCTGTGGGGCTGTGTTACGGTGTCATTAATTCTGGCCTTTTATGCTATTGTTGGCGGCTGGATGATTGCCTTCTTTGCAGAATCAGCCAGCCGGCCAGTGGCCCCTAAGGCTGTCAGTGACTGGCTTACCAGCTATTCACTAAGCACCAACCTTATCTTTTGTGCTTTGTTTCTGGGCCTCACTTCTTACATCGTACTTGGCGGCGTGAAAGCCGGTATTGAGCGTTGGTCTGTACGCCTGATGCCAACCCTGTTTATTCTGATGGGAATACTGATTGTCTATGTGAGCTTTCAGCCAGGCGCGAGCGAAGGCTGGGCTGCCTATCTGGTTCCGGATTTTTCAGTGGTGCTCAATCCGGATTTGCTGATTGATGCCATGGGGCAGGCGTTCTTCTCCATGTCTCTCGGCGTAGGTACCATGCTGGTTTATGGTTCTTACATGAGTAAAAAAGAAGATTTACCGACCATTGGTGCCGCCGTAGCCCTGGTGGATATTGGTGTGGCGATTATTGCCGGTATGCTGATTATCCCGGCGATGTATGTGGCCCTGAATAATGGCGTGGAAATCTTCTCATCAACAGGGGAGTTGATTGCCGGCGACCAGTTAATTTTTACTGTGCTGCCAGCGTTATTTAATACCATCGGTCCGATTGGCGTTGTGGTGTCTACCGTGTTCTTTGCGCTTATGGTCATTGCCGCCCTGACCAGCTCTATTTCGATGCTGGAAGTGCCAGTGGCCTATTTGTCGGAAAGCCGCAATTTGTCCCGTCCTAAGGCTGTAATGATTGTGACAACCGTTATTTTTGCTGCCAGCGCGCTGATCATCTTTAACTTTTCAACATTGTTTGGTTTTGTTATCGCGCTGACCACTAAGTACAGCCAGCCGTTACTTGGCTTTGCTTTGTGTATTTTTGCCGGCTGGGTATGGAAGCGCAACGAAATACTGGCCGAGTTAAAGGTAAGCGCGCCGGAAATGGAGCAGCGTTTATTCTGGAAAATCTGGCCGTGGTACGTGAAGTTTGTCTGCCCGCTGGTCATTCTGCTGATGTTCTATCGTTCGGTTGCATAAGGAAATAACCATGACCAGAGAAATAAAACAACCGACGTTGTTAGACGCATTTATCCCGGTAATTTCACTCATTCTGATGCTTGGCACCGCCGTGTACCTGTTTGCCGATAATTCCTCTTATGGGCCTAATCAGGTATCGCTGTTAATTGGTACTGGCCTGGCGGCTATTATTGGTATGAGGAATGGCCACAAATGGCACGATATTGAAAAAGGCATTATTCAGGGCATTTCGGTGTCGCTGGGCGCCTGTCTTATCCTGCTGGTTGTAGGCGCACTGATTGGTACCTGGATGTTGGCGGGTACGGTACCTACGTTAATTTACTACGGGCTTGAGCTGCTCAACCCTAGTATGTTTTATGCGGCTACCTGTATCATCTGTGCCGTGGTGGCAATGAGTATTGGTAGTTCGTGGACAACCGCAGCAACCGTAGGTGTGGCACTGATGGGCGTATCGGCCGGGATGGATATGTCGGCGGCAATCACCGCCGGTGCGATCATTTCCGGTGCTTACTTTGGCGATAAAATTTCGCCGTTATCAGAAACCACTAACCTGGCACCGGCGGTGGCTGGTACCGATCTGTTTGAACACATTCGCTACATGCTATGGACGACTATTCCCAGCTTTGCACTGGCGCTGATGTTATTTGTTATCATCGGCCTCAGTGAATCCGGCGTGCAGTCTGCCGAGAAAATTCAGCAAATGCAGGTGTTACTGGATGATACGTTTAACATCAATATCGTTATGCTGGTACCGCTGGTTGTGCTGCTGACCCTGGCGGTCCGTAAAATGCCGGCTTTCCCGGCTGTAGGTATCGGGGCATTGTTAGGCGGCGTGTGGGCGTTGATTTTCCAGCCTGATGTCATTCAAACCATGAAAGACAGTGCAGATTCGTTTTCTGTTGGTGCCCTTAAAGTGGTCTGGACTGCCTTATTCGACGGCGTAAGTTTTAATACCAGCGACGACAACCTTAACAGCCTGCTCAGCCGTGGCGGCATGTCTTCCATGCTCAATACTATCTGGCTGATAGTGTGTGCCATGTCGTTTGGCGCGGTACTGGAGCGGGTAGGGTTACTCACCCGTGCCGTCGGCGCTATTTTACACGGCGCTAAAACGGCCGGTGCGATGGTGAGTCGCACAATTCTGACCTGCATTGGTACTAACCTGATCACTTCTGATCAGTACATGGCTATCGTTATGCCTGGTCGTATGTATAAGGATGAGTACGCCAAACGTGGCCTCCATCAACTAAACTTATCCCGAAGTCTGGAAGACGGCGGCACTATTACGTCTCCGCTTATTCCATGGAATACCTGCGGTGCTTATATGCATGGCGTGTTAATGGTGCATCCGTTTGACTATATTTTCTTTGCCTTCTTTAACTTAATTAGTCCGGTTCTGGCGGTGATTTATGCTTATCTGGGAATTAAAATTCTCCGTCTTGAGCCACCGCAATCCGTGACTGCAGCTAAATAAACATCTTGTTAGGAGATGCAATGACGCTAGTGGCTAAACGTCGCGAAGATTATCGCGCGCCCGAGTTTACAATTACTGATATTGCCCTGGACTTTACCCTGGATCCGTCTGCCACCAAAGTGGTCAGCGAACTAAAGGTAAAGCGCCAGGGCGCAGCCAACGCGCCGTTAAAGCTCGATGGCGAACATATGCAACTGTTAGAAGTGGCTATTGATGATTTACCTTTTGGTGACTATGAGCAAACCGATAGCGGCCTGGTGCTGAATAATGTACCGGATGCCTTTACGCTGCGCATCGTGACGCAAGTTAATCCGTCTGAGAATAAGGCGCTGGAAGGGCTATATCTGTCTAACGGCGTGTATTGCACGCAGTGTGAAGCCGAGGGTTTCCGCCGCATCACCTATTATCTGGACCGGCCTGATGTACTGGCCCGTTTTACGGTTAAAATTACCGGTGACAAAGCCAGTCTGCCAACTATGCTGGCAAATGGTAACCCCATTGAACAGGGCAGCAACACCGACGGCACGCATTGGATTTTATGGCAGGATCCGTTTCCTAAACCAAGCTACCTGTTTGCACTGGTAGCCGGCAGCTTTGATCAGTTAACCGATACCTTTGTCACCCAAAGCGGCAAGTCGGTAGCATTAGAACTGTTTGTAGACAAAGGTAAACGCCAGCGCGGCGAATTTGCCCTGGAAGCCTTAAAACGTTCTATGCGTTGGGATGAAGAAGTATTTGGCCTTGAGTATGACCTCGACATTTACATGATAGTCGCCGTGGATTTCTTCAATATGGGGGCCATGGAAAACAAAGGGCTGAACGTTTTCAACAGTAAGTTTGTACTTGCCGATCAGGCGTCTGCTACCGATGAAGATTTCTTTAATGTGGAATCGGTTATCGCCCACGAGTACTTTCATAACTGGACCGGTAACCGCGTAACATGCAGAGACTGGTTCCAGTTAAGTTTAAAAGAAGGCCTTACGGTGTTTCGCGATCAGCAGTTCAGCAGCGATATGAGCTCGCCGCTCAGTAACCGTATCAAGCAGGTAAGGGTGATGCGCGAGCATCAGTTCGCTGAGGACGCCAGTGCCATGAGTCATCCCATCCGCCCGGATGAAGTGATTGAAATGAACAACTTCTACACGGTGACGGTTTACGACAAAGGCGCTGAAGTCATTCGGATGATGCATACCTTATTGGGGGCTGAAGGTTTCAGAGCAGGGATGGATGAATACTTCAGACGTCATGATGGTCAGGCTGTTACCTGTGATGACTTTGTGTCAGCCATGCAGTCAGCAACTGATATTGATTTAACCCATTTTTCCCGCTGGTACAGTCAGTCAGGCACGCCTCGGGTAGAGGTTAAACGTGCTTACGATGCAGCCAGCAATAAACTGACTGTAACGCTGACCCAGCAAAACCTGGCAACCGCTGATCAATCAGAAAAACACGACCTGTATATCCCGTTGCAAATTGAGTTTCTGGCAGCAGACGGTCAGCACGTAGCGCCAGATAGCGGCATGTTCCGTGATAACCTGGTTATTCTGGATAAACCGGTGACTGAATTAACCTTTACCGGTAAAGGGAGTAATATAACGCCGGTGGCGTTGGGCAATTTTTCCGCGCCGGTTAAACTGACTTCCGATCTAACGCCGTTAGAGTGGTTACATACCTTCCGTTTTGCTAACGATGCCTTTAGCCGCTGGGATGCTATTCAGCAGTTGTATAACTGGTGCATTGAACAATATTATCAGGGCAGCCCGCAGCAGATAGAAAAAGCCATCTGGCAAGGGCTCTATGAAGCCGTTGAAGCCAGCCAGGATAATCCGGAAATTCTCGGAGAGTGCCTGGTGGTACCGAGCTTTGAAACCCTGTGCCAGACCCGTGAGAATATCGATGTACATGCCTTAAACGAAGCCAGACAAACCTTTAGCCACGATTTGGCTGAGTTTATGTCTGACTTGTTACTGGTAATTTACCAAACCAATCAATCAGATTCTTATGCCTATGAGCCGGCTCAGGTTAGTTCACGGCGGTGTAAGAATGTGGTGCTTACGCTACTGGCAGAATTGCCACTGGCTGAAACCTTGATCACTGAGCAATTCTCCGGTTCAGACAACATGTCAGATACGCTGGGTGCACTGAAAGCTGCGCAACAGTTCGATTTAGTGTTGTTTAATAATCTGATGAATGAGTTTGAGCAACGCTGGCGCGACGATCCGCTGGTACTGGATAAGTGGTTTGGTTTACATGCTACCTGTGATCGCAGTGATATTCTGGCGCAACTTACGCTGTTGCGTCAGCACCCGCAGTTCAGCCAGCAAAACCCTAACCGGGTTCGCGCGGTGATTGGCAGCTTCGCGTTTTATAATACTTCAGGTTTTCATGCCGATGACGGCAGTGGTTACCGATTCCTGACCGACTATTTGCTGGAGCTGGATAAAACCAATCCGCAGGTGGCTTCGAGGTTAGTCACGCCATTAACCCAATGGCAACACTTTGCTCCATCGCGTCAGGCCCTGATGCGACAGCAACTGTCACGTTTGCTTGATGATGCCTCATTAAGTAAGGATCTTTACGAAAAAGTCAGCAAAGCACTGGCCTACGGACATGATTCATAGTTCCGATAAGGTGTATTTTTTTTCGGTAAATGAGCCATATCACCAGTGTCAGCTCCTTTACAGCGGCTCAATACCCGTGGTGGTATTGACCGCTGATTCTGGCGAGCGGGTGCAGGTACCATCGGGCCGCATTCGCCAATTTATTGATAGTCGAGGCTTTTATGGCCGTTTCAGACTCGTGGTCAGTGCACAAAATAAAATAAAATCTTTTGAGCGCATCGCCTGAATTTGAACTATAAATATCAATCGGTTAAGAACGTTTTCACCAGACGCTATTTTTGTAACAGATTAAAAAATCAGCTTTTTTTCAACTGGTACGATTAGTTCTTGCCATCTGTGTAAAATGATGTAATCATTTTGTTAAATAAACCGATGAGTTTGTCGTTTTATCAGCAGGTTACTGTTGAATCAGGAGTATAAAAATTATGATAACCAGGCTTAGCGCATTTAAGAAATCGCCTATCGCAGCTGGAATTTTTGCCTTTCTAGGTGCCGCCTCGCTACCAGCTGGTGCCGCTTCATGGGACTTTGGTGATGTATCCGTGTCGCTGGATACAAACCTGACACTGGCTACCAGTATTCGCGTTGAAGACCGCGACTACAGTTTAATTGGTAACAGTAATCACCCTCAGTTTAACTGGTCTGGCTATAACGCGGCGACCAATGTGATTTACCCCAGTGGCGATGTATGGGCATTGGCTAATGGTGCCTATTCCAGTAATGGTGATTTGGGTAACCTGGCGCATGATTCAGGCGAAGCATTCTCAACCCAGATTTCCGGTAACCACGAATTAGACATTCGCTATGGCGATATTGGCTTTTTTGCGCGGGGTTTCTGGTTCTATGATTTTGAGCAAATGGACAACGATCGTCCATGGGATAACCCGATTACCGGCAATAATACCGAGCTTTGCGACGACCCAGGAGCGAAAGAATTATTGTGTACAGACGTACGTCTGCTGGACGCGTTCTTTTATGGCGACTGGTGGATTGGCGATAATCCGCTAACCGTGCGTGTTGGTGAGCAGGTAGTAAGTTGGGGTGAGAGTACCTTTATTCAGCATGGTATCAGTACCACTAACCCTGTGGATGTTACCCGCGCCCGAACGCCTGGTGCAGAACTCAAAGAAGTGTTTATTCCGGTAGGCATGGTTTTCGCGCAATTGGGTTTAACCCAGAATGTCAGCGTATCGGCCTATTACCAATATGAGTGGGAACGCAGTTGGTTACCGGTTGCCGGTAGTTACTTTGCCACTAATGATTTTGTCGGTGAGGGTGGTCAGGCTAACAATGTCCAGCTTGGCTTTACCGGTAACCCGGACATCGACCTGGATTACCTGCTTTCTGCGCTGAATGGCCTTGGTGATGCACTGCGCGCCAACGGTGATCAGGCGGCGATTAGCCAGGCGTATCTTGCTTACCCAACAAAAGTAGCCATTCGTGGTTACAGTGACGCTGCTCACGTGGATGCAGACGATCAGGGCCAGTATGGTTTACGTTTAACCTGGTTTGCTGAGGCCTTGAATGAAACTGAAATGAGTTTCTATCACATTAATTACCATAGCCAGCGCCCGCTAATTTCAGGTGAAACGTCTAACTTTACCAGTGCAGCCATTGCTGAAGATTTGGCCTACATCGCCAGTCATAACATTAATCGCGATAATATTACCGACCTGCAGGCTTTCACTGAAGCAAAGTTCTATTATCCTGAAGACATTAAATTGTACGGCTTCAGCTTTAATACCAATATCGGTACTGCGGCCCTTGCCGGTGAATTTGCGTATCGTCAGGACGAGCCGCTGCAGATTGATGACGTAGAGTTACTCTACATGGGTATGCCTGAACAGTTAGCGAACGCAGGTTTGCGTCCTGATTTGGCGGGTATTTCGCAGCTCAATAATGATTTTCCGGACGGCATTAATCGTTCAGTAGGACCTGGTGAAACCGCGCAAGGGTATCTGCTGTCTGATACCTGGCAGGCACAGTTTACCGTGTCTCACGTATTTGGTCCGGCACTGGGTACTGACAACCTGGTTCTGCTTGGTGAAGCAGGGTATGTTAATATCGTCGACTTCCCGGACCCTTCAGTTGTGCGTCTTAACGCGCCGGGCACCGGCCGTACACCGTCGCTGGAGCCTACTGAAACAGGTAATCCGCGTACTGGTTTACACACAGGCTTATCAAACGGACCTGAAACTAACCCATTTGCTACGGATGATGCCTGGGGTTATCGACTACTGGCAGTGGCTGATCACAATAATGTATTTTCAGGTATTAACCTGCGGACTCGTATGACCTTCTCTCATGACGTGAAAGGGACTACACCGGATCCATTATTCCTGTTCACTGAAGATACTAAATCAGCCAATATTTCATTCACTTTTGATTACTTGAGTAAATGGTCGGCAACAGCCTCTTATAATGCATTCTGGGGTGGTATTGGTACCACCAACCAACTGGCTGATCGCGACTTTGTTTCGTTCAACATCAAGTATGCAATCTAATAAAGAGTAGTATTTATTATGATGAAAAAAATCGGAATTATTGCAGCAGCCCTGACGGTTGCGCTAACGACAGTGCCTGTACAGGCAAAAGTAACCGCGGATGAAGCCGCTAAACTGGGCACCGAGCTGACACCACTCGGTGGTGAAAAGGCAGGTAATGCAGACGGCTCTATCCCGGCGTGGACAGGGGGTATTACCTCTGCGCCTGCAGGCTACAGTGCAGGGGACTTTCACCCGGACCCTTATGCGGGTGAGAAGCCTGAGTTTGTGATCACCGCTGCTAACTACCAGCAATATGCTGATCAGTTATCCGAAGGCTTAAAGAAAATGTTCGAGACTTACCCGGACACCTTTAAGTTACCGGTTTACAAAACGCATCGCTCGGCATCAAACCCACAGTTTGTTTACGACGCGACCAAAGAAAACGCCACCCGTGCCACCTTGTTAGATGATGGTAATGGTATGGCAGGCGCTGCGGTAGGTATTCCTTTCCCGATCCCGGCCAACGGGCTGGAAGCGATTTGGAACCACATTGCTCGCTATCGTGGCCCGGCCGTTCAGCGTAATGGTGGTCAGGCAGCGGTAACCGCTGGCGGCGACTACAACGTAATCGGCTTTGATGAGCAACTGTTAATTCAGTACTCACAGGAAAACGCTACGCCGGAAAGCCTGCTGGAAAATAATGTGCTATTCATGTTTAAGCAGAAAGTGACCAAGCCAGCGCGTCTGGCCGGTACTGCGCTACTTGTCCATGAAACACTGGATCAGGTAAAGGAGCCGCGTAAAGCCTGGACCTATAACACCGGTCAGCGTCGTGTGCGTTTGGCTCCAAACATCGCTTATGATACACCGGGAACAGCGGCCGACGGCCTGCGTACTACCGATGATTTCGATATGTTTAACGGCTCGCCAAACCGTTATAACTGGGAGCTGAAAGGCAAGAAAGAAATGTACGTTGCGTATAACAACTATACCTTGCACGGCGATTCAGTGAGCTATGAAGAGATTCTTAAGCCTAATCACGTTAACCCTGATTTAACCCGTTGGGAAAAACACCGTGTATGGGTAGTAGAGGCAACCCTGAAAGAAGGCTTACGCCATATCTATCAGAAACGCGTGTTCTATATTGATGAAGACAGCTGGCAGATCCAACTGGCCGATATGTACGACAACCGTGGTGAACTATACCGTGTTGCTGTGGCCTATGGTGTGAACTATTACGAAGTGCCGACTCAGTGGTCTACGCTGGACGTTTATCACGACCTGAACTCACGCCGCTACCTGGCAATTGGCCTGGATAATGAGGAGAAAATGTACGACTTCTCAATTAATCCGAAAGAAGCCGAGTTCACGCCTCAGGCACTGCGCCGCGAAGGCATGAGATAACATTTCAGAATAACGGTTGGCCTGGCCAACCGTTTTCTTAATCAGGTATAACAATCCGGAGGCTAAACGTCTTAATGCGTAAATCTATTTCTTCGGTGCTACTGTTGTTAGTTTCTTTTGCATTGCATGCAGAACAGTCTTATCAGGCACCACTTGTTAAAGAATCTCTGTTACTGGATATTGCCTCCGGCGATATCACTGTTGCTGTGGGCGAACGTGGCCACGTGCTAATCAAGCGCGCTGATAGCGACTTTACTCAGGTCACCGTTCCCACTCAATCTACGTTAACGGCTGTTACCCTGGTCGGGGAACATATTTGGGCCGTTGGTCATGATGCGATTATCCTGCATTCCAGCGATGGCGGTGAGCAGTGGCAGGTGCAAATGTACCAGCCTGAACTGGAACGCCCGTTTTTAGATGTGATCTTTTTTGATAGTCGCCGAGGCCTTGCCATTGGCGCCTATGGTTTGTTTTATCAAACCAGTGATGGCGGTAATACATGGGGTAATGTACGCCACGCCGAATTTCTCAACCCGTACGATCGCGAGTACTTAGAAGAAATTCGCCAGGAAGACGAAGAGTTCTATCAACTGGAGTTAAACTCCATCTTACCGCACTTAAACCGTATCACCCGTGGCCAGAACGGTACACTACTGATAGCCGGTGAAGCCGGTTTACTGGCGATGAGTGATGATGACGGTCAAAGCTGGCAGCGTCTGGAGTCAGACTATACCGGTTCATTTTTCGATTTTGTGCAGCTGGATTCCGGTTTAATGGTGGCCGCGGGCTTACGCGGTAACATTCTGGTCAGCGAAGATGGAGAGCAGTGGGAGACTCTGCAAACCTGTAATACCGCCACATTAAACTCGATTATCACCGGCCAGAATAAGTTGTCTTTTATCGGCAATAACGGCGTAATGGTTAAGGCCTCACTGCCTCTGCAAACTTCGTCTTTCGATCCGTATGCCGCACCTACGCTTAACTGTGAACCCGCCGCCGGGGTCAGCGTTACACAAACCGAGAGTAAATCTGCACTCTTAAACGCGGTGTCCGTAGACGGACAAACTGTTGTCACTGCCGCCGATGGCATCTATTCACTTTCTTTGGATTAACGTGTAGTTATGTCTTCATTTAGTCAAGTTTCAGAGCGTCTGATTTTCAATAATCGACCGCTGGTTATTATTCTGTTTATTTTTGCTACGTTGGTGCTGGCATTTCAGGCATCACGTATGCAGCTCGATGCCGGCTTCGAAAAAAATATTCCGCTGAATCACGAATACATGCAAACCTACATGGAGCACCGTAAAGACTTTGGCGGTGCTAACAATGTGCTTGTGGCAGTATGCGACAAAGACAGTGATATCTTTAATCAGTACTTCTTCGATACGCTGAAGAATGTTCACGATGAACTGTTTTTTATCAACGGCGTGAATCGTTCACTGGTGGTGTCGCTTTATTCACCATCCACCCGGTTTACCGAAATTGTTGAAGGTGGTTTTGCCGGCGGCCCGGTGATCCCGGCCGATTTTGACTCGTCTAATCCCAGAGCGTTAGAGACAGTTGCCGCAAATATCGAAAAAGCCAAGATTGTTGGCCGTCAGGTATCTAATAACTACCGCTGTGCCATGGTAACCGCCCAGCTACTTGAGTTAGATCCGGAAACTGGTGAAGCGCTTAACACCCTGGCACTGGCTGATGAGCTGGAAACCAAGCTGCGCGGGCAGTATGAAGACGATCAGGTAAGCGTACATATTATCGGTTTTGCCAAAATGATTGGCGATGTGGCGACCGGCGCTAAATTTGTTGTGCTGTTCTTTGCCATCGCTATCGTGATCACCGCCTTCATGGTGTATTTCTTCTCCCGCAATATCATGCTCACTGTGCTACCTATCATGTGCTCGGTTATCGCGGTTGTCTGGCAGATGGGTTTGCTTACCACGCTTGGCTTTGGTCTGGACCCTATGTCGATACTGGTGCCGTTTCTGGTGTTTGCCATTGGCGTGAGTCATGGCGTGCAGATGATTAATGCGGTAGAGAAAAACGTTATTAAAGGTAACAATGCCAAACAGGCAGCAATGACCGCGTTCCGCGCATTGTTAATTCCTGGCGGTATTGCGCTGTTGTCAGACACGGTAGGTTTCTTAACCTTACTGGTAATTGATATTGGTATTATTCGCGAGCTGGCGATTACTGCCAGCCTGGGTGTGGCAGTAATTATCCTGACCAACCTGATTCTGTTACCGGTATTAATGAGCTTTATCCGCTTCCCGGAGCATTACCTCGACCGCTTTGCCGGTAAGGAATCGAAGTCAGAAGGTCTGTGGCATGTACTGGATGTCTGTACCCGTAAAAATACCGCGATCACCATCGTACTGGTTACCGGCATTCTGTTTGCGCTGGGCTTTGTGCAGTCCAAGCAAATGCAGATTGGTGATATTCAGGCCGGTGCTGCGGTATTGCATCAGGACTCACGGTACAACCAGGACACGGCTCTGATTACCGACCGCTTTGAAGTGACGGTGGATTATATTTCAGTTCTGGTAGAAACCACACCGGAAGCCTGTACCAGCTACGAAACGATGCGCGCTATCGATGATTTCCAGTGGAAGATGACCAATGTGGATGGTGTGCAGTCTGCGGTATCCCTCGCTTCAGTAGCGAAGGTGGTGAATGCCGGCTACAACGAAGGTAACCCGAAATGGCAGGTATTACCGCGTAATCAGCAAACCCTGGTGCAGGCGATTTCTCGTGTACCTACGTCATCAGGCTTGTTAAACGGCAATTGCTCGGTCATGCCAATCATTCTGTTTATGGAAGATCATAAAGCACAAACCATTACCCGGGTAGTCGATGCGGTGAAGGATTTCAGACAGCAATATCAGACCGAAGATACCCGTTTTAGTCTGGCGTCTGGTCCGGTTGGCGTAATGGCGGCCACCAATGAAGCGGTACAGGCAGCGCAAACACCGATGATGATGTACGTATTTGGTGCGGTGATCATCCTGTGCCTGCTGAGTTTCCGCTCTCTACGCGCCACTATTTCGGTAGTACTACCGCTGTATGTGGTTTCGGTACTGGCACAGGCATTAATGACCTACCTGAATATCGGCCTGACTGTTTACACGTTACCGGTAATTGCCCTGGGTGTGGGTATTGGTGTGGACTACGGTATCTATATCCTGTCGACCATGAACGGGTTGATTAAACAGGGCATGTCGGTTGAAAAAGCCTACCTTGAGGCGCTCAAGGAGCGGGGCAGTGCGGTACTGTTTACCGGTATTACTCTGGCGATTGGCGTGAGCACCTGGGTGTTCTCGTCACTCAAGTTCCAGGTAGATATGGGTATTCTGCTGACCTTCATGTTCCTGGTGAATATGCTGGGGGCCATAGTTGTACTACCGGCACTGGCCAGACTGTTATGGTTTAACCGTAGCGAAAAGTAAATTTTTTCGCATAAGTAACCAATAAAGGAGCCTCTCAGGCTCCTTTTTATTTGCATAATCTGAATACTTACCCAAAATGTAAATATGATGTAAAAACAGGGCTTTTAATTCCGTCATATTTTCGAGAAAATATGTAGGTACAATCTATACTTAACTACAAATCATCATTAGGTAGAGCACATGACAGCTAACTCTCAGCGCTACTCAGTTTTGCTTGAGAATGTTTTTTCACTGATCGACAAAAAAGTAGATGCCAAAAGCCGTGAGCATATTCACACCTTTGGACGGCATTTTTTTAAAAATATCTCACTGGACGATCTTGAGAATCGTAACGACAGCGATTTATACGGTGCCACACTCAGTTTGTGGAATACCTTCTCCAATTTCGATGCCAGCTCACCCCACGTACGCGTATTCAACCCGGAAATCGAAAAGCATGGCTGGAAGTCGAGCCATACCATTGTTGAGCTGATCCTCCGTGACGTACCATTTTTAGTCGACTCCGTGCGAATGGCGTTAAATCGCCTGGGCATCACTGCACATTTGTTGATTCACAGCCCGTTGAATATTGAGCGCGATGATAGCAACAAACTGGTAAATTTTCTCGATGCCAATCAAACCAGCAACTTAAGACAAACCGTGGTGTTTATCGAGGTTGATCGTCAAACCAGTAAAGCTGATCTGGAACAATTGACCTCAGAGCTGCATTCCACCATCGACGAAGTGTCACTGGCGGTAGCCGACTGGCAGCCGATGCTGGATAAGCTTAAAGCCATTACCGGTAAGGTTAGTAAAGCCAAAACATTACCGGTGGATAAATCCCATAAAGATACCGTGCTGCGTTTTCTGGACTGGCTAAGCGATCACAATTTTACGCTGATGGGCTATCGCTACTATTCGGTTAGCGCCATTGAGGGCGACCATCAGTGGACACCAGATAACGACAGCAGCCTGGGCCTGATGAAAAACTCCATCAGCGATAAACCTAGGTTATTATCCAACCTACCGGCAACCGCGCGGGAAGAGGCGTTAAGTCAGCATCTGTTATTACTGACTAAAACCAACAGTCGTTCACGGGTTCACCGTCCTGCGTACATGGATTATGTGGGCATTAAAGAATTTAACAGTAATGGTCAGGTCACCGGCGAGCACCGCTTTCTGGGTTTATACTCTGCCAGCTTTTATAACAGCAGTACCAAGGATATTCCGTTACTGTCGGATAAAATTCGCCGCATTTGCGAACTATCGCAGTTCGATCCGGACACTCACGCTTTTAAAGCGTTTAACAACATAGTAGAAACTTACCCCCGGGATGAGTTGCTGCAAACGCCAGAAGAGGAAATGGCCGAAATTATTCGCGGCATATTCCAGATGCAAGAGCGTGGTATTACCCGCTTATTCGTGCGCAAAGACACCTTTGGCCGCTTCTTCTCGTGTATGGTGTATGTGCCCAGAGAGCGCTATAACACCCAGTTGCGTAAAGAAACCCAGGCATTATTGAAGCGCTCGCTGAATGCCAGCGGGGAAGTGGAATTTACTACCTTTTTCTCAGAGTCGGTGTATGCCCGGACTCATTACATCGCCAGGGTAGAAGACAACAATGCGGAATTAGACGTGAAGGATATCGAGCAGAATATTATTGAGTTAACCAAAACCTGGAATGACCGCCTGTCGTCTGCTTTATCTTCGGCTTATGGTGAAGCCAAAGCGAAAATGCTGGAGCGTAATTATCTCAATGCTTTTTCGCCCTCTTATACCGAGCAAAACCTGCCCAGTGCAGCCTTAGTCGATATCGAAAAGCTGGAACAACTGACACCCGAAGAAAACCTCGGTATGTTGTTTTATCGACCACAGGAAGAGCAGTCCGACAGTCAGATAGTGAAGCTAAAGCTATTCCACTTGTTTGAACCGATTCATTTGTCTGATGTACTCCCGATTTTGGAAAACTTTGGTTTACGGGTTATTGACGAAAGCCCGTATAAGATCCAGTGCGCTGATGGCAAGCTCAAGTGGGTCATGGACTTTACCATGCTGCATAAGAGCGGTAACGACCTGGACATGGTCAAGGCCCAGCAGTTATTCCAGGATGCCTTTGCCAAGGTGTGGTACAACGATCTGGAAGACGACGGCTTTAACCGCCTGGTGCTTAGCGCAGAACTCACTGGCCGTAACGTAACCATTCTGCGCGCGTTTGCTAAGTATATGCGCCAGACCGGTAGCAGTTTCAGCCGTGATTATATTGCTAATACACTGTCGAATTATCCGCACATCGCCGAAATGCTGATCAGCTATTTTGAGCTGATCTTTAATCCGGGCCGTAAGCCGAGTAAGAAGCGTCAGCAAACGCTGCAGGATAAAATTACCGAAGCGCTGGACCAGGTGAGTAACCTGGATGACGACCGTATCATTCGTCGTTATCTGGATATGATCAACGCCACACTGCGGACCAATTTCTATCAACCGGCAGAAGACGGCAGCGACAAGCCTTATGTGTCGTTTAAATTGCTGCCTGAGCTGATCCCGGAAATGCCATTGCCGCTGCCGAAGTATGAAATCTTTGTGTATAGCCCGAAAATTGAAGGTGTGCATTTACGCGGCGGCCGCGTAGCTCGTGGTGGCTTACGTTGGTCTGACCGTCAGGAAGACTTTCGTACCGAAATTCTCGGCCTGGTAAAAGCGCAGCAGGTTAAAAATACCGTGATTGTGCCAGTAGGCGCTAAAGGCGGTTTTGTGTGTAAGCAACTGCCTGTGGGTGCCAGCCGTCAGGAAATTTTCGAAGAAGGCAAAGCCTGCTACCGTACGTTTATCCGCAGCTTGCTGGACATTACCGATAACATTGTCGACGGTGAGATTGTCCCGCCGAAAAATGTGGTGCGACTGGACGAAGACGATCCTTACCTGGTAGTTGCCGCCGATAAAGGCACAGCGACTTTCTCGGATATTGCTAACGGCATCTCGGAAGAATACAACTTCTGGCTGGGCGACGCCTTTGCCTCAGGCGGCAGTATTGGCTATGACCATAAGAAGATGGGCATTACTGCCCGCGGTGCCTGGGAGTCGGTTAAACGTCACTTCCGCGAAATTGGTATCGATTGTCAGACCACTGACTTCACTTGTGTTGGCGTAGGCGACATGGGCGGTGACGTATTTGGAAATGGTATGTTGCTGTCTGAGCATACGCGCCTGATTGTTGCCTTTAACCACCTGCATATTTTCTTTGATCCGGATCCGGACGCGGCGAAAAGTTATAAAGAGCGTCAGCGGTTATTCGAAAACCCCAGCCTGACCTGGGATGACTACGATAAATCGCTGATCTCCAAGGGCGGCGGTGTGTTTAGCCGAGCGGCTAAATCCATTACCTTAACGCCACAAATGAAAACCTGGCTGGGTACCCGTCAGAACTCGATGACACCTACGGAGCTTATCCATAACTGCCTTAAAATGCCCGTCGATCTTATTTGGAACGGCGGTATCGGCACCTATGTGAAAAGCAAAAAGGAAAGCCACAGCGATGTGGGCGACAGAGCCAACGACGCGTTGCGGGTGAATGGGTGCGACATTCAAGCCAAAATTATCGGTGAAGGCGGTAACCTGGGAGCTACCCAGCTGGGGCGGATGGAATTCGCAGCGAATGGTGGCCGGGTGAACACCGATTTTATCGATAACGTCGGTGGGGTTGATTGCTCGGATAATGAGGTCAATATCAAAATTCTGCTGAATGCATTAGTGAGCAATGGTGATCTGACCGTTAAGCAAAGAAATAACCTGTTGTATGAAATGACCGATGATGTAGCTAAAATAGTGCTACAGGATTGTTACCGTCAGACCCAAACTATCTCGGTCACCGAGATGACCGGCGTTTCCTCGCTTAAAGAGCAGTTACGCTTTATCCATGGCCTTGAGCGCGATGGCGCGTTAAATCGTGAACTGGAGTTTATCCCTAACGACGATGAAATCTCCGACCGCGCGGTACAGAATCGCGGCCTGACCCGACCAGAGCTGAGTGTGGTTACCGCTTACGGTAAAATGGTATTAAAAGACCAGCTTAATATTCCGGCCCTTACCGATAATCCGTATCACGGTAAGTTGCTGATCAGTGCCTTTCCGCCGGTATTGCGCGAGCGCTTTGCTGAGCAAATGCAGCAGCATCCGCTGCGGGCAGAGATTATTGCCACCAAGTTAACTAACAATATGGTTAACGATATGGGCGCGAACTTTGTCTATCGCATGCAGGAAGAAACCGGCGCAGATATTGTGGAAATCACCAATGCTTACAGTATCGTTAAGGGGGTCTTCAGTATCGGCCAGTTGTGGAAGGACATTGAAAGCCTCGACAATAAAGTGGATGCCAAGGTACAACTGTCTATGCTGGAATCGGCGCGCCGTTTAATGCGTCGCGGCACTCGCTGGTATATTCGCCACGGTGATAACTGCAATGATATTCAGCAGTGCATCGAGAAGTATCAGCCTGCGGTAAATGACCTGTGTGAGAACCTGTCGAACTATCTGGTAGAACAGGAAATCAGCCAGCTCGAGAAAGCCACTCAAAACTGGATGGAAAAAGGCGTTCCGAAGGACATCGCGGCCCGGGTTGCAGCCTTCAGTAATCTGTTCAGTGCGCTGGATCTCACTCAGGTAGTGGAGCAGGGCTCGCACAGCATCGATGTAGTCGGGCGGTTGTATTATCAGTTAGGCTCAACCCTTGAACTGCACTGGTTCCTTGAGCAAATTAATAATCAACCGGTGGGTAATCACTGGCAGGCACTCGCCCGGGCATCATATCGTGAAGAGCTCGACTGGCAGCAGCGCTCGATTGTGGCCACTTTACTGGCCGGCAACGGTAAATCGAAAGATGCGGATGCGATTTTAGACAACTGGATGCAAAATAATGAAGCTTTGCTAAAACGTTGGTATCATATGATGAGTGAGTTTAAAACCAGCTCGAGCCACGATTTTGCGAAGTTTTCTGTTGCTCTGCGTGAATTGATGCTTTTAAGCATGAAGTCTAACCAGTAAACTACGCAACCATGGGTTGATACCTGCTTTTCGCTGGCGTTTGTCAGCGTAAGGTTGCATACAATATCTTCACAGCCCCGACCGGTATAATTAGCCGCCGGGGCTTTAATTTATGGCGCTATTACACTTCATGTACGAACTTATCCAAAAAGCTTTGCTTAACTGCGAACCCGAAAAGAGCCACGATTTCAGTATTAAATGGTTACACCGCACCCAGCGCACACCGCTGTCGGCACTGTACCGGGTAAACACTCCGGATAAGCCGGTGACGGTTGCTGGTGTTACCTTCAGAAATCCGGTAGGGCTTGCTGCCGGCCTGGATAAAAACGGTGAGTGCATTGATGCGTTTGCCGCTATGGGCTTTGGTTTTATCGAAGTTGGGACAGTCACACCTCGTCCGCAGCCGGGTAACCCCAAGCCGCGCTTGTTCCGTTTACCGGAAAAAAACGCCATCATTAATCGCATGGGGTTTAACAATAAAGGCGTAGATTATCTGGTTGACCAGGTAAAGGCCTGTCGATATGACGGCGCGCTGGGCATTAACATTGGCAAGAACAAAGACACCGAAGAAGCTAACGCGCTGGACGATTACTTAAAATGCCTCAACAAAGTGTATGAACATGCCAGCTATGTAACCATCAATATTTCCTCGCCAAACACGCCGGGTCTACGAAACCTGCAGTATGGCGAGGCGCTGGAAGCTCTGCTGGGTGGTCTGAAAGAAGCCCAGGGCGCACTGGCTCAGGTGCACGGTAAGTATGTACCGCTGTTTATTAAAATTGCGCCGGATTTAAGCCCTGAAGAAGTGAATGGCATTGCCGAGTCGCTGATAAAATCAGAAATGGACGGCGTGATTGCCACCAATACAACGCTGGATCGCGAAGCAGTGAAAGGCCTCGAGCATGCCAATGAAGCAGGTGGTTTAAGCGGTGAGGTGCTGGTGAATCAAAGTCAGCTGATCACCGAACAATTACACACAGCACTTAACGGTAAAATGCCCATTATCGGGGTCGGCGGTATCCATGACGTCGCCAGTGCTAAAGCCCGAATGGCGGCCGGTGCCGAGCTTATTCAGGTATATTCTTCTTTTATTTATCAGGGACCAGCGTTAATTAAACAACTGGTTGAAGGCCTTTAATGTCTGTTTCACAAACTCAGCCCGGATTTTTAGTTACCACCAGTCGCGGTCTCGACGAGCTGCTCAAACAGGAGCTAAGCGAGCTTTGTCCTGATGCAGAGCTGGCCATAGCCCGTGGTGGCGTCAGGGTAAAAAGCAACTTACAGGCGGCCTATAAGGTATGTTTGTGGTCGCGCCTGGCTAACCGGGTTATCTGGATCTTAAACGAAGGTAACGCAGGCACGGCTGAAGCGCTATACGATAGCGCCCGCGACGTCGACTGGTCGCTGCATTTTGCCGTGAATAATACATTTTCAGTACAGTTTAATGGCAGCAGTAAAGCCATAAATAATACCCAGTTCGGCGCGTTAAAGATTAAAGACGCGATTGTCGATCACTTTTATGAAGAAGACGGCTCGCGCCCTAATGTGGAGCGCGACTTTCCTGATATGGTCATCAGTGGCCGTTTACACCGTGATAAAGTACTCATTGGTATTGAGCTCTCTGGTGGCAGTCTGCACCAGCGGGCCTATCGTCAGGATGCTGGCCTGGCCCCCTTAAAAGAACATGTGGCGGCAGCCATGCTGATGCGTAGCGGCTGGGCAGCCAATATGGAGAAGCCGTTACTGGATCCTATGTGTGGTTCTGGCACGCTGGTCATCGAAGCGGCGCTGATGGCAATGCATAAAGCACCCGGCCTGGGCCGGCCGCGCTGGGGCTTCAGCAAGTGGCTGGGTCACCGGGAAAGTGACTGGCAGGCATTAATTGAAGACGCAAAATCGGCGCAAATTCAGCCTGACATTGTGTTATTTGCCAGCGATATCGACCGTAAGTTAATCGCCATTGCCAAACAAAATGCCAATGAGGCAGGGGTGTTTGAACTCATCGAGTTCAACGTGGCTGATGCGACCAAATTTACCCCGCCGGCGGCGATTAGCGAACCGGGTTATCTGGTGTCTAACCCGCCATACGGCGAGCGTTTGGGGGAGCTTACAGAACTTATTCCGTTATTCGCTCAATGGGGCGAGCAATTAAAGCAACACTGGCAGGACTGGCAGGTATC